>NZ_JBFRDD010000012.1:0-154071 GCF_052113425.1 Cupriavidus sp. YAF13 | reverse complement strand
TAAGGCGATACTCAGACATGGGTCCCTCTTTTCCGCTCTTTTCGCCGAATCCCGAGGCGCCCCATACGGCCTAGGTAAACCTTGACGGCTCGCTTCGCATCGCGCGTGGGTGTTTCCCGCCCCTTCGGGCGGGAAACACGGCTACCACAATGGGTTGATCTTGCCGCTGGTTGGCTCCCCTCTCCCGCTTGCGGGAGAGGGGGAGAGGGCGGGCGCTTGCAGGAACCAGGCCATTCACATACCAGCAGGTTGGGATTGTCAGCTCAGCTTGATCTGCGCCTCGCGGATCAGCGCGCCCCATTTGGCGTGTTCGGCGCGGATGTGGGCAGCAAATTGCGGGGAGGTCTGGGGTGTGGGCACGCTGCCTTCCTGGGCTAGCTTTTGCTGCACGTCCGCGCGCGCGAGCACCTTGATGGTCGCAGCGCTGAGGCGCGTGGTGACGTCGGCCGGCAGGCCGGCGGGGCCGACCAGGCCCAGCCAGGTGGCGGCTTCGAAACCGGCGAATCCTTGCTCGGCCACCGTTGGCACGGATGGCAGCGAGGAGAGGCGCTTGGCCGAAGTCACCGCTAGCGCGCGGATCTTGCCGGCGGATAGCTGCGGCATGACGGAGACGGCGTTGCCAAAGTAGGCGTCCACCTGCCCGCCGAGCAGGTCGGTCATGGCCGGGCCGGCACCCTTGTAGGGCACCTGCAGCACCCGCACGAGCGCGCGCCGTGCCAGCATCTCGCCGGCCAGGTGGCCCACGGTGCCGTTGCCGGCCTGCGCGATGCCGATGTCGCCGTTGTGCGCCTTGGCCGCCTTGATGAAGTCGGCCAGCGTGTGCAGCGGGGAATCCTGGCGTACCACCAGCACCACGGGCTGTTCCGCCACGCCGACAATGGGCGTGAAATCCTTCAGCGGATCGAACGGCATCTTCGGGTACAGCGCGGGGTTGATCGCCAGGTTGGCGGCGTGGCCCATGCCGATGGTGTAGCCGTCCGGCGCGGCCTTGGCTACCGCGTCCAGGCCGATGTTGCCGCCAGCGCCCGGCTTGTTGTCGATGACCAGCGTCCACTGGTCGGTCAGGGTCAGCTTCTCGGCGATCAGGCGCGAGGTGATGTCGGTGCCGCCGCCCGGCGGGAAGGGCACGACGAGGCGGATCGGCTTTTGTGGCCACGGGCCTTGCGCGCGGGACAAGCCGGCGGCCATCAGCGTCATGGCGGCGCTGGCCTGCAGGAAATGGCGTCGTTGCATGTTTTGTCTCCTGTTTTTCCAGCTACCCCTGCGGGGGTGCCCTGCCGCATTCAGACCGGTAGTCCCTTGGCACGCAGTGCCGCATCGAAGCGCTCGGGGTCCGAGGTGCCGGCGGCGTTGTCGGCGCGGATCTTGGCTTCCTTCTGCAGGTGGGCGCGGGTGCGCTGCAGGATGTCGGCGGCTTCGGTGGCCGGCACCGCGATCACGCCGTCCGCGTCGCCCACGATCAGGTCACCTGGCATCACGGCCATGCCGGCGCATGACACCGGCACGTTGACCGCGCCCGGGCCGTCCTTGCTCGGGCCGCGGTGGGTGTGGCCGCGCGCGAAGATGGGCATGCCGTCTTCGGCCCACTCCAGCACGTCGCGCACGGCACCATCGATCACCAGCCCGCCGAGTTGCTTGGCCACGCACGTGGTGCGCATCAGGCCGCCAACCAGCGCTTGCGTGATGTCGCCACCGCCGTCGATGACCATCACATCGCCGGGGCGGACCATCATCAGCGCCTTGTGAATCATCAGGTTGTCGCCCGGGCGCACGCGCACGGTCACGGCCGGCCCGCACAGCACGGTGTCGGGGCGGCCGTGATACGGGCGCAGGCCGATGGTGCCGATGTTGCGGCTCATGGCATCGCCAATGGCAGCCACCGGCATCTCCCGGAAGGCCGCGACGATGTCTGGCGCGGGGCCGGCGGCGCAAGGGTTGATCCGGTAGCCCGCGGGCCATGCCTGGGTGGCTTCGTTGCTCATGTCAGCGTTCCTGGTTTCTTGCTGTTGTGTGTGGCGCGGTGTTACGCGCCGAGGGCGGCCAGCACCTGCGGATTGACGCAGGCGGTGGCGGCGGGCGGCTTGCCTTGCAGGAAGCCGAGCACATTGCGCGCGGCATCGCTTGCCATCGCGGCCAGCGCCGCAGGCGTGGAGCCACCCACATGGGGCGTGAGCACCACGTTGTCCAGCGCGGGCAGCGGGCTGTGCGCGGGCAGCGGCTCGGCGGCCATGGTGTCCAACGCGGCCGCGTAGAGCTGCCCGCTTTGCAGCGCGGCTACCAGCGCGGCCTCGTCCACGACCTCGCCGCGTGCGGTGTTGATCAGGATGGCGCCGCGCCGCATCCGCGCGAACTGCGGCGCGGCCAGCATGTTGCGGGTGTGCTGGTTCAGGGGCACGTGCAGGCTCAGCACGTCGCTGGCCGCAAGCAGCGCGTCGAGGGAATCGGCGAGCGCCACGCCTGCGACAGGGCTGGCGCGCCCGGCCAGCGCCGGGTCAAACGCCACCACCGGCATGCCGAGCGCCAGGCAGACGGTGGCCACGCGCTGCGCGACCTGCCCGAAACCAACCAGCCCCAGCGTGCGGCCATGCAGTTCGATGCCATCCTGCGCGCGCGACCACCGGCCGGCATGGAGCTCGCGGTCCATCCACGTCACGCGCCGCGCTGCCGCGAACATCAGGCCAAGCGTGAGCTCGGCGACCGACTGCGCGTTGGCGCCGGGCGTGACATAGACGGGAATGCCGCGCGCGGTGGCGGCTTGCACATCGATATTGCTGACGCCCACGCCGTGCTTGGAGATGACCTTCAGCGTGGGGCATGCCGCGATGGCGGCGCCGCTCAGTGCGACCGTGCGCGAGATGACGGCGTCCACGGGCTCAGCAGCGAGGATGCGGGCCACCTCGCCAGCATCGTTGGCGCCGTTCGCATCGGCAAGGTAGAGAATCCGCGCGTCCGCTGCTTCCAGCAGGCGGACGCCGGCCGGCGCCAGGCGGGGGGCGGTGACGAGTACGGTAGTTGGCATGGCGCTCAGGCTGATCAAGGCGTTGGGCAAAGGGCAAAGGCCCGGTGYGACGGCCGAATTCTTGCTCGCGCATTAGTTTCCGTCCAGCTTATAATTTTTGGTATCTGTTCAAAAAAAGTAATCAGTCAGGACTGCTCCGGCAGCACGCTCCCATGGACCTTCGCGATCTCAAGTACTTCCTAGCCGTGGCCGGCGCGGGCAACTTCCGCCGCGCGGCCGAGCTGGTGCACCGCAGCCAGCCCACGCTCACCAAGGCCATCGACAGGCTGGAGGCGTCGCTTGGCGCCGAGTTGTTCGAGCGCGAGGGCAGAGGGCAAAAGCTCAGCACGGCCGGCATCGCCCTGCGTGCGCGCGCCACCTCGCTGCTGCAGGAGGCCGACCTGCTGCGCGACGAGGTGGGCGCCATCGCGCGCGGCGTGGCCGGCACCGTGCGCCTGGGCAGCGGGCCGCTCGGTGCGGAATACCTGCTGCCGCGGATCTGCAGCATGCTGCTCGGGCAAGCCGCCAACGTGATGCTGCAGCTCACCATCCGCAACAATTACGAGCTGCGCGACGAGTTGCGGGAGGGGCGGCTGGACCTGGTGCTGGGCTTCGTGCCCGAGGAGGAAGAGGAGTTTCACTGCGAGACGCTGCTCAAGGACACCGTGGTGGTGGCCGCGGTGACGGGCCATCCGATCCTCAAGACCCGGCGCGTCACGCTGGACAAGCTCGCCGGCTATCAGTGGGCGCTGCCCAACCGCGCGGTGGCCAGCCGGACCTGGCTGGACCATGCCTTCGAATCGCGCGACCTGCCCCGGCCCGTGGCGCAGATCGAGACCAACTCCATCCCGCTGATCCCGCGCGTGGTCGCCGACACCGAACTACTGACCTTTGTCTCGCGGCGCACCTTGCGCGCAAGCGGCGGTCAGCTGGAGGAGGTGCCGCTGGCGGCGACCACGCTGGTGCGCAATTTTGGCGTGACCTATCGCAAGGATGTGGCGCTATCGCCGGCGGCCGGCCGGCTGATCGCCCTGCTGCACGACCATGGGAGCAGCTTGTTCAACAAGGTGGATTAGCTGGCTTGCCCGGCTGCGGGTTGATGCAACCCGAAGCGCACGCCCTGGGGATCGCGGCACAGGCAGAAGATGCCGAAGCCGGGCTCGCCTGGGCCGGGGTCGTCGGCCTGTCCACCCAGCGCCTTCACCTTTGCCACAGCGGCGGGCATGTCCGCAACGCGGAAGAACACCAGCACCTGGCGCGCCGGGTCATTGCCATGCAAGCCGACCTGGATGGACGGCGTCCGGAACCAGCCCTCGCCAGGGGCCTCCGTCGGCTGGAACGGCCAGTCGAACAAGTGACGGAAAAAGTCTTGCGAGACCTGGGCATTCTGCCCGCCGATCTCAAGGTAAGACACGCTGCCAGGCATAGGACACTCCCTTGATGGATGACGTTGAGCCCGGAGTATCCGGCGCGGCGGCCAAGGCTGTCTTGAAAAAAATGACCTGCACCCAATCGGCTAATCAGCGGCGGCTGCCGCGTCGAGTAATGACGCGGGCTTGCCCGGCGCATCGGGAAACCCGGCCCGCGCATAGGCGGCCGGGGAGCATCCCGCAAATACTTGGAATTCGCGCGTGAAATGGCTCTGGTCGCTATAGCCGCACGCCGCGGCAATGTCGCTGAGGGCCATGCCAGGGTCCGATGCCATCAGGGCGTGGGCCCAGCCAAAGCGCAGGCACYGCGCCGCGCTTTTTGGTCCGAGCCCCATATGCGCCTTGAAGCAAGCCGCGAAGTGCCGGCCGCTCCATCCAATCTTGTCGCTTAGCTGCCGGATCGATGCGCCGCCGTGCCGGCGATCGAGTTCGTCCCAAGCCCAGCGCAGTGCCGCTGGTACGGCCCGGCGGGTGCCGCTCAGGCGCTTCGCCAACATCCGCTCGACCATCGCGAAGCGTGTCTCCCAGTCCTGCGCTTCATGCAGCGCTTCCGCCAGCAGGCCGGCCTCGCTGCCCCAGAGGTCAGAGAGATCGACGATCGGCGTGGCAAGCACTTCGGACGCCCCGTCAAAGAGGCTGTAGGCCGCCCAGGGTGGCAACTCGACTTCGATGCAGGACTGCGCGCTGTCATGCTCTACGGTCACCGGCCCGCCCGGCATGCCGGCCACGAAGGCCTGGTAGCGACGTTGCTGCGCGCCGGCGCCCAGCAGGTATCCACCATCGAAGCCGATGATCAGCTTGATGCGCGCACAGGCCACTTCGACCCGCCTGACGGTCCTTCCCAGGTCTTCGCTGAACCCGGACAGCTTGCAGCCCCAGGAACGCAAGCGCTCCACGGGCGGGCCGGGCAGGTATTGCCAGGAGGGTGGCAGCGGATCACGCACGGCGGTTAGTCCGAACGCGCCGAGTAATGCCCGGCGGCACGCTCAAAGAGCGTGGCAAGGTGTGACGCGGCTGGCTTGCGGGCGGCGCCTCGCACGCTGCGCGTTTGCGCGATGGCGACGAAACCCCGCAGGTGGTGGAGTTTCATGGTGATAACCAGTGGGCATCGACGGAGTGATTTTGCCATCTTTCAGCATCTGCATGGCGCATCTAGTATCCGGTCAAACAAGCATGAAAAGAACAGAAATCAAAACCAGATAAAACCAGACGGAGACACAGATGATTCGAGGCCCCCTCGCGGCGGCGGTCGCGGCCGCATGCCTGCTCGGCGGCGCGCTGCCTGCACACGCCGAGACATTCCCTGCCAAGCCAGTCCGCCTGCTTAGCCCGTTCCCGGCCGGCAGCGGCCCGGATGCCGTCTCCCGCTTGATTGGCGACCGGCTTGGCCGGGACTGGAACCAGCCGGTGATCGTCGATGCCCGCCCGGGCGGCAACGGCTTCATCGCCATGGAGGCCACGCGCCGCTCGCCGGCCACCGGATACGAGCTGGGCATCGCGGACGTTGGCCATCTGGCCAGCCAGCGTGGCCGGAGGGTCCGATGGCAGCGCCAGGGACGGCGAATGCTCAGAACAACGTGTAGCCACCGTCGATGACCAGCGTATCGCCCGTGTGGTAGCGCGATGCGGCGCTCATGAGATAGATGGCGATGCCGCCGAAGTCGGCTGGCTCGCCCCAGCGGCGCATCGGCACGCGCTTGCCCACCATTTCCTGGAAGGTCGGATCCGCCTGGCCCTTGGCGGTCATGTCGGTGGCGATCCAGCCCGGCAGGATGGAGTGCGCGCGGATGCCGTGGCGCGCGTATTCCACCGCCAGTGCCCGCATCATCGAGACCAGCCCGCCCTTGGTGGCGGCGTAGTGCTGGTTGCGCGCGGCGCCCTCGATGGCGGCGACCGAGGCTGTGCCAACCAGCACGCCGCCCTCGCCTTGCTCCAGCATGCAACGCGCGGCGGCGCGCAGCGTGAAGAATGCGCCATCGAGGTTGACCCGCAGCACGCGGTGCCAGTCCTCCGTGGTGATCGTCTCGAAGCGCCCGCCGCGCGCGCTGATGCCGGCATTGGCAAAGCAGCCGTCGACGCGGCCAAGGGTGGCCACCGTGTCGGCAAACGCGGCCTGCACCGCGCGCTCGTCGCCGACATCGCAGATGGCGGTGTGCACTCTGCGGCCATGCGCGGCCAGGCGCGCGGCGGCGTCCGCGTTTTTCTGGGCATTGGTGCCCCAGATCGAGATATCGGCACCTGCCGCCGCCATGGCCTCGGCCATGCCGAGTCCGATACCGCCGTTGCCGCCGGTGACGACGGCAACCTTTCCACTCAAGTCAAACGCTGTGTAAGTCACGACGCTTCCTTTGCCAAGATCAGGATTGTGCCCAGCCAGCCATTGGAATGGAATCTGGCAGGGAGCCTGATGCAGTGTCGCGAGCGCGCCATGTCCATGCGTCGTCCAAAGCGACGAATCTTCGAATGCGGCACTCGCCGTCAACGCCGCTCAAAGATCCAGCTGCAGCGGCACGACCGCTTGGTTTCCGTCGGCATCCACTGCCGCTGGCACCGCGCAGCAGATTAGCGCTTCGTCATGCGCCACGTCGAACTCCGGCGCTTCGGCGTAAGCCACCGCGCCCTGCAGTACACGCGTGCTGCACGAGCCGCAGCTGCCGCCGCGGCAACCGAAGGCTGGCGCCAGGCCGCGCTGCTCTGCCAGCTCCAGTAGCGAGCCGCTGCCGGGCGTCCAGCGGGCTTCCTTGGCCGATTGCACGAAAGCGACCGGCACGGGCTGCAGCGCGGGCCTGGCGGTGGGCGCGGCCGGGCGGCCGAGGTCGCGCTTGCGCACCAGCGACGATGCGCCAAAGGCTTCCGCATGGATGCGTGAATCGGAGATGTTCAGCGCGCGCAGGCCATCGTAGAGCGATTGCATGAACGCGGTTGGCCCGCACAGGTAGAAGTCGTAGTCGTCGAGGGGCAGGCGCGCGCGCAGCAGGTCGATGTCGATGCGCCCGGACACGTCGTAGTCCTTGACCCGGGCGGCGTCCTTCGGGTCGCTCAGCAGACGCACCAGTTCCACCGCGCCGCCGGCACTCTCGGTGAGCGCCGCAAGCTCCTTGCTGAATGCGCGCTCGGCCACCGTGCGCGCCGAGTGGAAGAACCACGTCGGGCGGACCCGCCGCTTGCGCAGGCCTTCATAGACGATTTGGCGGAGCATGGCCAGCATCGGCGTGACGCCGATGCCAGCGGCTAGCAGCACGGCTGGCCTGCGCTCGGCGGCGTTGATGGTAAAGGCGCCGGACGGCGCGCGGGCCTCGATCAGGTCGCCGACCTTGGCGTTGTCGTGCAGATGGCGCGACACCGCGCCTTCGCGCTTCACGCTGATGCGGTACACATCGTCCGCCGGCGACACCGACAGCGTGTAGGTGCGCGTCACCGGCAACGCATGGCCCGCCAACGTGACGCGAATCGGCAGGAACTGGCCTGCCAGATGTGCCGCGCGGCCGGCGCCGTCAGCGGGTTCCAGGTGGAAGGACCGGATCACGCTGCTTTCATCGACGATGCGCGCGACGCGCAAGGGCCGCCAGGCGTTGGCCAGCGCCGCGGCGCGCTGGCGGCCGGCCGCTTCGTCCCAGCTGCCGGTCATCAGCGAGTTTGGCGATGCGCCATCGGCTTGCGGCTGCCAGCGCAGCGGCAGTGCATCGTCGCGGCGCACGATCTGTTCGGGCAGGAAGCGCCACAGGCGCTCCGCGCCCTGGAAGGCGGCGATCTCGGGCGAGTCCAGGATGACCTCGGCCTTGCCGCAGAGCTGGAGCAGTTCGCCGGTGCTGAAGTCGGCAAAGACGAGACCGGCGATCGGGTTGACCACGAAGTTGCCAAGCGTGTTGAAAAACAGGTTGCCGGCAAAGTCGGGAATGGTCAGGCCGCCGTCCGCATCGATCCGGACAAAGCCGGGCTTGCCGCCGCGATGCGACACATCCACCTGGCGCTCCCCCGCTTCGAGGTCCACGTAGGAAGCGACGAAGAACGTGTCAGCGGACCCAATCAGCACGCGTGCGCGCGCATCCAGCGCGGTGAAGTGCTGCGCCGCCGCCGGGGCGGGCATGTCTGGCGCGCGCGTGAATTCGAACACACGCTTCTGGATGTACTGCGGGCAGTTGCCGAAGCTCTGCCCCACGTCRATCCGCAGCACGCCGTCGCTGCCACCGGCGGCACCGGCCACACGTTGGGCCGTCCCGTTCATGCGGTTGCGCCGGCGGGTCAGCAGGTCGATGCCAAGCAGGCCGATGGCGCTGCCGTCTTCCATGCCGGCGTCCGCCGGGTCGGCGGGCTCGCGGGCCATGGCGATATTCAGCGTGGTGGCGTCCGGCGAGTGCAGAAAGCCCGGCTGCCCGGCGCGCAGCGTCGCCCACACCCGGCCATCCGGCGCGACCGCGCCCAGCACCACCATGGGCAGTTGCGCGAAGAACTCGCGGTGCTGGTCGGGCATGTAGTCGCGCACCACGCGCCGCCCGACATCCTCCATGTGCCCGGCAATGCCTGCGCGTGCCTGCAGGCTACGCTCGCCGGCGTGCCAGGGTTGCGCGGATGAATGGGTTTGGGCGGACATGGCGGGTGCTCCTTCCTGTGCGGCGATCGGTGGCCAGGTTAGTGGGCTGGCGTGCGGATCAGGCGGCGAGGCCGGCCGGGGTCTGCTTGAACGCCACAAAGCCCGGCAGGGCTTCGATGCGCTGCAGCCAGGCCTTGACGTTGGCGTAGTCCGACAGATCSACAAAGCCCTCGGGTGCCCGGGCGATGTAGCTGTACAGCGCCACATCGGCCAGCGTGGGGTGGCCCGCGGCCAGCCACTTGCCCTTGGCCAGCACGTCGTCAACGCGCTTGAGGATGACGTGCGCGCGGGCAATCACTTCCTTGGCGTTGTAGGGGGCGCCGAACACGGTGATGAGGCGCGCGGCGGCCGGGCCGTAGGCGATCTCGCCGGCGGCGACCGATAGCCATTTCTGTACCGCGGCGGCACCGGCGGGCGATTCGGGTAGCCAGTCCGTCTTGCCGAACCTCTTGGCCACGTACACCAGGATGGCGTTGGAATCGGTGATCACGGTGTCGTTGTCCACCAGCACGGGCACCTGGCCGAACGGGTTGAGCTTGAGGAATTCGGGGGCCTTGTGCGCGCCTTTGGCCAGGTCGACCTCGATCGTTTCGGCATGGGCGCCGATCAGCGACAGGAACAGGCGGACCCGGTGCGAGTGTCCGGAGAGGGGGTGGCAGTAGACTTGCATGGCGGTGAACCTCGGCGTGTTGGGTGAATGGCGCCGCCCGGTGGCAGCTGGCACAGGGTCCGAAGGGGTCTTGAAGGGGTCTTGGGAGAAGGCCCGCCTGCGCCGTGTCCGGTCCGTGTGCTTGGATGGATCATAGGTGCGTCCCGAAGCACGAAAAACGGCCCCGGCGAGAAGGCACTATTCTCGTTGCGAGAAGAATCCGGGCGCCTGGCGCCCCCCGTCAGCTTGCCGGTGTGTTCAGCGTACTGTCCGCGCGCAGCGTTTCGATGGCGAGGTCCAGGAAGGCGCGGACCTTGCGCGTGGCATGGCGGCCTTCCCGGTGGATCACGTTGATGGGCAGGGGTGGCGGCTCCACGTCGGCCAGCACGATGCGCAGCGAGCCCTCGCGCAGCTGCCTGGCCACCTGGTACGACAACAACCGCACGACGCCAAAGCCGGACACGGCGGCGGCAATCGCGGAGTCATTGGTGGTGGTGGTCAGGCGCGGCTGCAGCCGGGTGACGACGGGCGTGCCGTCGCGGTTGAAGCGCCACTCCGCCGTATTGTTGGCGCCATTGGGCAGGATGGTCGCATGGCTGGCGAGGTCGTCCGGGGTTTGCGGCGCGCCGTGCCTGTCCAGGTAGGACGGCGCCGCGCACACCACGCGCCGCACCTGGCCCACGCGCACGGCTTGCAGCGATGAATCCGGCAGCGTCCCGATGCGGATGCCCACGTCGATGCCTTCATCGACCAGGTTCACGATCCGGTCCAGGAACAGGCAGGTCGCGTCGACTTCCGGGTAGCGGTTCAGGTATTCGGTAACGATCGGCATCACGTAGGCGGCGCCAAACAGCACCGAAGCCGTGATGGCAAGCTGGCCGCGCGGCGCCGCATGCGCGCCCGTTGCCGCCAGTTCGGCTTCGTCGATCTCGCTCAGCAGGCGGCGGCAGTTCTCGAAGTAGGCCGCGCCGGTGTCGGTCATGCGGACCAGCCGCGTGGTACGGGTCAGCAGGCGCACGCCCAGGTGCGTTTCCAGCTCGTTGACGATGCGGCTGACCACCGATAGCGAGATATCCAGCTTGCGCGCGGCGGCGGTGAAGCCGCCTGTCTCCACCACGGTGACGAAAGTCTTCATGGCCTGCAGTCGATCCACGCCCGCTCTCCCGGCCCGTGCGGGCGCTTGATAGATGTGGCGGAGTATATAAGGAGTGATACGACGCCGTGCGGGGCGCGGCACATCGACGCGGTCAGCCCCATAAAAAAAGCCATTCCGAAGAATGGCTTTTTACACCCCGCGACATCCACACCACGTTGCTCCTGCCCCGTTGGCTCTATGGCCTGTGTGGGCAATGCTGGAGTCACGCTGCGAAGACCGGCAAGCAAGTCGTTCCAGGCGGCAAAGCCGCTTGTGGTCCAGCTATCGGATTTAATAACTTATGCGCTGCGACTTGTCACGCGACGGATGATACGTACTAGCGTTAAGGCATCGTATGGGGAAAAGCCCCTATTTTCCATCGCTGTTCTCGCGCCAATTTGCGCCGCGGTGTGCATCGTGGGGCGCGCATCCCGCCGGGCGTGCGCTCAGCCCATGGCGTTACCCGAAGATGCGCGCTTCGCCAGCCGTGTCGCGGCGCGTTGGCGCGCGTTCACGGAGCTGGCGTTCCAGTTCGGAGATGCGATGGTCGACACGGGTCCGCTTGCGGTTGCGCCGGATGGCAAGTGCCGTGCACAGCACTACCATAAGGATGCAGCCGAGCTGGGCGAGCTGTATCGGGTCGTATTGCATAGGAATTCCTGGGCATCGTCGCGCGCGGTGGCGCAGTCTGGCGCGCGGCCAGTGACAGTTGGCCGCCAGTGAAATAACGGCAGCGGCGGGAGAATTTTAAGGCATTGCCTGCGCTTGGTGCGCCAGGCAGTCGCCATCCGCCATTTGTTCGCCGGGCGCAACGCCTGGTGCGCTAGCCCACTTTCGAATCACCTCGCCGCAGGTAGGCTCCATACGTCGCGGACAGGTCTGACCCGCTTGCCCGTGCTTTGCGCCTCGCCTATCCCCCGGTGGGCGAGGCGTCTTTCTGCGCCGGCAGGCTCGTGTCGACGGGATTCGGTCCAGCCCCAAGGCGGAACGATGTGTTCCCGGCCCCCCGCGCGGCATGCATGCCGGCGCTGTTCTTTTTTCGGGGCAGCACGCTTGCTGCGGGATGAAGCGGATCGCGGCTAGGCCAAGCAAGCTAAAGCAGGTTCAAGCAGATGGTAGTCTTTCGATTTTGGCGTCTTTTGGAGTCGCGCGCGCAATGCTTGCCAAATCGGATTTCCTCCGCGTGGTTGCTAACACCCCGCTGGTCTCGATCGACCTGCTCGTCACCGATGTGCAAGGCCGGGTGTTGCTTGGCCGGCGCCGTAACCGGCCTGCCCAAGGGTCGTGGTTCGTGCCGGGCGGGCGCATCCGCAAGGACGAAGGCCTGGATGCCGCGTTCCGGCGCATCGTGGCGGACGAACTCGGCCTCACCGGGGTCGAGCGCAGCGATGCCGCGCCGCGCGGCGTGTTCGAACATCACTATCCGGACAACTTCGCCGCAGAGCCCGGCATCTCCACGCACTACGTGGTGCTCGCCTATGCGTGGACCATGCCCGGCGGCGCGCCGCTCGGGCAACCTGACCAGCACAGTGAGTATTGCTGGATGACGCCGGCCGAGCTGCTGGCGCATGGCGAGGTGCACGAGAACACAAGGGCATATTTCCGCTGACCGGGGCCGGCTGCGGGACGGCCCCGGCGCTTCGCGCCGGCATGGCGTCGGCCAGGGTCAGGCGGCCAGCGGAATCAAGCGCGCATCGCTCTCGGTTTCCGCTTCGCCCTGTGCTTCGGCTTGTGTTTCGGCTTGTGCTTCGGTTTGCAGCCCGGGCGCCACGATCGCCGCTTGCGCCAGCCGCTCGTTGCCGTGGGCAAGGGCTTGCGCGACGATGGCGCATTCGGTGCGCAGGTACTCCGCGAACGGTGCGCCGACTTCCGCGTGGCGCAGCGCGAACTCCACGGTGGCCTTCAGGTAGCCCAGCTTGCTGCCGCAATCGAAGCGGCGCCCCTCATAGCGGTAGGCCAGCGCCTGTTCGCGCGCCAGCAGCGCCTGGATGGCGTCCGTGAGCTGCAGCTCGCCGCCGGCGCCCGGCTTGAGCGCGTTGAGGAATTCAAAGATGCTGGGCATCAGCACGTAGCGCCCCACCACCCCAAGGTTGGACGGTGCCACTTCCGGCGCAGGCTTCTCCACGATGCCGGACATCTTGAAGATGCGATCGTCCCAAGGCTTGCCGTCGATCACGCCATAGGCGCGTGAATCCTGCGGCTGGATCTCCTCCACGCCGATGACGGAGCTGTGATAGTGGTCGAACACCTCGATCATCTGCTTGAGCACGGGCGTGCGCGCGTCCAGCAGGTCGTCGGCGAGTATCACGGCGAAGGGCTCGTCCCCGATCAGCTTGCTGGCGCAGCGCACCGCGTGGCCCAGTCCCAGGGGCTCTGCCTGCCGCACATAGAAGCAATCCACGTGGGCCGGCTTGATGCCGCGCACCAGGTCCAGCAATTGCTGCTTGCCGCGCGCCATCAGTTCGGCCTCGACCTCGTAGGACTTGTCGAAGTGATCCTCGATGGCGCGCTTGCTGCGCCCCGTCACAAAGATCAGCTCGGTAATGCCCGCGGCCATCGCCTCTTCCACGGCGTACTGGATCAGCGGCTTGTCGACCACCGGCAACATCTCTTTCGGGCTGGCCTTGGTGGCCGGCAGAAATCGCGTGCCGAGGCCGGCCACCGGGAACACGGCTTTCCTGATCTTGAGCATGAAACTACCCCCGTCGTCTGGTTTGAAAGGCTTGGCGTCTTGCCGGTCGGTTGCCTTGGCGCGCGCGGCTGCTGCCGCATGGCATGGTCCCGGAGCCAGCCGTGGCGAAGCCAGCGTATCGCTGCGCGGCGCGCGCCATCTGCCAACAGTTCGCTGTATTCCGACAGCGCATGCATCGCGCCGCCCTGGCCTTGCGCGAGGGGCATACATTGTGGCCAATAGGAAGGGGAAGGCGCCAACAGGGAAGCCGGCAGCGCCATCGATGGTGATCGATGGCGAGCTCAGCGGCGCGTTCGCCCGCCTGCACGCCAACGCAAGCTGATGGAAACACGATGAACTGGTACCGGATCACAGACCTCGGCGATGCCGCGGTGACGCTGCCGCTGGCGCTGACCACCGGCCTGTGGCTGCTGCAAGGCACCGGGTGGCGGGTGGCGCTGCGCTGGGCCCTGTGCTTGGCGGCGGCCGCGGCGCTGGTGCTGGCCAGCAAGCTGCTGCACACCGGCTGCGGCACGGTGCTGGAGCGCTTCGACATGCGCGTGATCAGCGGCCACGCGATGCTCTCGTCGGCGGTGTGGTCCGTGTTCCTCGGCTTGCTGTTGCGCAGCTTCCGGGCCTCGTGGCGCCAGGCCGGCTTCGTGCTCGGCTTGATGCTGGCGGCCTTGATCTGCTTTAGCCGCGTGCGCCTGGGCGCGCATACGCCGGCCGAGGTCATCGCCGGGTGGCTTCTGGGCGGCGCCGTGGCGTTCTGGGTGCTGCGCGCCTGCCAGGGCGCGCCGAAGCGGCTGGGCAAATGCCTGATCGCCGGCGTTGCCCTGCTCGGGCTCTGTACGGTGGCTTACGGACGCCATGCGCCATTCCAGCAGATCATCTGGCACTACTCGCCGTATTACGCCCCGGTGATTTGCTACTAGTGCCGCAGGTGCCTGCGGCCCTGGCTTCGTCCGATAAACACTAAATCCTGGCGGCCAGAGCCAGGGGCGTGCGGGTAAACTTCTATCCGGCGTGCTCACCACCGTGGTGCGCCAGGCTTCGTTCGGCCCGGACCCTGCCAGCTACGCCGGAGGGCTCACTCAACCCCGCCGCGGCTGTGGTCTTGCAGGCCGCGCGTCTCACATGCCCTGCGTTACGGTCATGCTCCGGCTGGCCGCGCCAGGAGCATCGCGAATAAATCGCCTCCGCCAGGGGCTGCATGAGCATGGCGCGTCCAGCGCCCGCCAGTTTTCCATTCATTCGGGGGCCTACGGGGTCCGTGCGTTACCGCGTTACTGTTGCGCCCGCGTTGACCCGACGCAGGCCAAACGATGGGGAAGCCATGTCGACGCTTACCAGCCCGAACCCGGCCCCGGCTGCAGGGAGCCCTTGGATACGCGTTGCTTTGCAGCGCGCCGGCATCCTGTTGCTGCTGTTGTTTGCCATCGCGGGTTGCGGAGGTGACCGCAGCGGCGACGCCACCAGCGCAACCCCCGCGGCGACCCTGCAGCCAGCGGACGTCACCTGGACGCTGTGCGCCTCGGAATACCAGATCTGCGCCTTCACCGGCACCCACCAGGTCAAGTACGGCACCGATACCCAGTACGTCATCAAGACCTTCACCGGCGGCACCAGTTGCGACAACGGCGTGTTCGGGGACCCCGCATCCGGGTTTGCCAAGAGTTGCTGGTACGACTCCGGCACGAGCGGCTCGACGACGCCCCCGGCCACCAGCACCTGGGTTGCCTGCAGCTCGGAAAACGGCTTCTGCAGCTTTACCGGCACGCGCCAGGTCCGCTACGGGACCGCCACGCAATACGTCACCCTGGCCTTCACCAATGGCGTGGCCTGCAACAACGGCGTGTTCGGCGACCCCGCGCCCGGCTTCGGCAAGACGTGTTCGTATGAGGACACCGGCACCACCACGCCAACGACGCCCACCACGCCCACGACACCCACCACCCCGAATACGCCAGTGACGCCAACGGGCAGCGGCATGCTCAGTTGCACCGCGCCCGCCGGCAGCGTCGCCGCGGCGGGCGGTGGCGATGCCATCGAGATGGATACCCCGGGCGGCGATGGTACGCGGATGTTCGCCTCGGGCAGTACCTTCCAGGTGAGCGTGACCACCCGCGCCGGCAGCGCGGACACGGTGAACTGGCAGATCTCCGACACCTGGAACAAGGTGCGCGCCAGCGGCCAGTTCCCGGTCGCCGCCGGCGCGATCGTGTCGACGCTGAACTGCACGTCCACGCTGTCAGGCTACTTCGCCGGATCGGCAAGCCTGGCCTCCGGCGCGGGCTCGCTGCTCGCACGCGGCACCCGGCCCGGCGGCATTGCGACATTCGGTGTACTGCCCGACGTCTCTTCGGTGCTCCCAGCGGTCAGCTACGCCAGCCAGGACCTGCACCGCTTCGGCGGGCAAGGCGCGGCCTACCTGCTGCCCGGCCAAGGCTGCTGCGATGGCGACGGCTATCGTCCGCTCTATCCCGCGCTGGGCCTGTCGTGGGTCAACGACAACCGCAACTGGTACGTGGAAGAGCCCAACGGCCCCAATACGTTCAATCCCGCGGTGGACCACCTCGCCTCGTACTTCAAGCCCGGCGACCTGATGCGGCTGATCCAGCTCGATGGCATTCCCGCCTGGGCAAGTCCCACCGGCGTGGCCACCCACAGCTACGCGCCGAAATCCTTGCCGGCCTACCAGGACTACATGACCCGGGTGGGGCAGGAGTCGAACACGGTGCGGACCCGGTATTTCCCCGCGCAATCGGCCAACTACTATCAGGTGACCTGGGAACCCGACTACAACGGCGGCCTGCCGTGGCTGGATACCGATACCAACTTCACCGCGATGTACAAGGCCACCTTCCAGGGCGTCCACAGCACCGACCCGAGCGCGGTGATCATGGGCACCACCAACGCCATGGTGCGCGAGAACACCGTCTGGCTGAACCGGCTGGCGCCGCTGGGTTTCGCCCAGTATCTCGACGGCGTGACGGCGCACGGCTACTACGACGTAGGCACTTCGCCATCGCATCCGCCAGAGCGCCTGGTCGGCAACAGCGATCCTTCCAACGCCGCCAACGCGCTGCCGGCCGCCATGCGCGAACTGCGCCATGCAGTCGCGACCCAGCTCAAGCGCGGCGCGCGGCTGTTCGTCACCGAGACCGGCATCAGCTACGACCTCGGCTCTGCATACGGCCCGAACTACCCGACGCAGAACGTCCTGTACGCACATGGCGCGGTGGTTGCCCGCACGCACCTGATATTGCTAGGAGAGGGCGCGGACGTGACTTATATGTTCTACGCCACGGACATCCCCACCGACGCTGCCGGCTACGGCTTGTTCTTCGACCTGGTCAACCCGCAAGGCACCTACGGCCCCGCCAAGATCAGCCCGAAGCCCGCCGCGCTGGCAGTAGCGGCGATGACCCGGCTGATTGACGGCACCAATACGCTGGGGCCGCTCAACGGACTGCCGTTCGGCCTCTACGGCTACGCATTCCAGCGGCTCAACAATGGCAGCGTGGTGACGGCATTGTGGGCGCACAACAATGCCAACTGGAGCGCGGCTACGGGGTTCAGCGCGACGTATAACGCTGCCTATAGCCTGCAGGTAGATGCACCCGGGTCCAGCGGGCAGGTAACGGTGCTGGACATGATGGGGAATGCGGCGTCCGTGGCTTACTCGAATGGACAGGTTGCACTGGCTTTGACGGAGACGCCGGTTTATGTGATATCCACCAATGCTGCCGTGGCGCAGGGGAATGTGACTGCGCCGGAGGGGTATGTGGGGAGGTAGGAGGCTTGGGAGGCCGCTCTTGCCAGGGGCATCCGGCTGTGGCGCAGGTGATCGTGGGTGGGTCGTTTTTTGAGGGGCCTACCTGCTGTCGCGGACCGCGCCAGCAGCCCGCAATCACCGCAATCACTTATCCTCAGGCGCAGCAAACAACGAAGTCACATTCTTGGTCAGCACCAGCAACGTCGCGGTTTCGGCCAACGCCTGCTCCTTGCGCCGCAACTCCCTCTCCAATTCCCGAATCCGCTTCTGATCCTGCTCGTGCCGCCTGCGCACTGCGCCAATCCCGCGGTTGTCCGCCAGCGCCGCCGCGGCGCTTTGCCGCCAGCATTCCAGCTCGGTCGGGTCGATCGCATTTTCGCGGCACCAGGCGCTCTTCTGCAACTCGCCCATGGCGCCGGTGGCAAGCACGGCATCCAGGCGTGCTTCGCCGGCGCCGGGCGGGTTGGCAGGGGGTGGGGCGAGGGCCACCGCGCGCCAGCGCTCCAGCGCCGCCGGCGATATCCCCATCTCGGCGGACACCTGCGCAACACTGGCGTTCTCGGGAGGCAGCATCCGCGCAATGGCGCGTTCCTTGAAGGACTGTGTATATCTAGCCACTGTGATTCACCTTGATTCCTCTGTTGCCGCTCGGTTGCTGGCCTTCCTCCCCCGGGGGCAAGGCCATGCCCTGGGGTATTGGCGGTCGGTAACTCGAGTCCCGCGCGGCACGTGGCTGACGCCTGCGGGGACGGCGTCGGGTCAGCTCACGCGGCGTGCTGCTCGGCCGGCTGTGCGGCGGGCGTGCCGCGGCGGCGGGCCGGGAACAGCGCATCGCGAATGCGCAGGAAGGGGAACTCGATCGCGCGCGTGGCGGCGTAGCCGGCGATGATCGCAACGGCAAACTGCAGCGCAAGGGCTAGCCCCCAGGCCACCATGACGGGGATGCCGAACGTGCTGGCCTTGCGAATAAACACGTCGCCCGGGGCCAGCGCTACGGAGTGCCACAGATAGATGCCGTAGGAATACACGCCGATCCACGCCACCGCGCGGTATAGCCTGGCGCCGCGTATGCCGCCGGAGTATTCGAGCACCAGCACGATCAGCGCGGCAAAGCCGATGGCCTGGATGGTGTAGCCGATGCTCTCCTCCAGCACCAGGTTGCGCTGCAGGAATACCAGCCAGACGACCGTGCCTGCCACCACGGCCAGCAGCCGCAGCTTTTGCCCGGCGATGCGGCGGTACAGTTCCGGCTTCATCCAGTAGACCGTGGCCAGCATGACGCCGACGAGCAGGCTGTCGATGCGATATTGCGTGTAGGCGGATGCGGCTTCCAGCTCGCCACTGGCGACCGCGGCGCAGCGCGCGGCCAGCACCACCACGCACAAGGTGCCCAACGTCCACAGGATGGTGTCGGCGCGCACGCGCAGGCGGGCGAACAACAGCACCAGCGCTGGCAGGAACAGGTAGAAGTGTTCTTCCACGGCAAGGCTCCAGGTCTGCGCAATGGAGGAGCCGAGGTAGTTCTGCATGTGTGTGAGATTCTGGTAAAGGAAGGTGCTGGTCGGGTGGCGGCCGGCCAGCACATGGAACAGGATCAGGGCGTAGTAGGCTGGCCAGATCTTGAAGATGCGGCGGATGATAAAGCGCCGCGCATCCACGCTGCCGTGCTGCGCGTACTGGCGCAGCAACAGCCCCCCGACCAGGAAGCCGCTCAGCGTGAAGAACAGGTTGACCCCTTCGCGCCCGAAGTTCTTGAGCGGATACTCGATCAGGGCGACCCACTGGCTGCCGGTGCTGACCGTGTGGAAGTGCATTCCCATCACGGCAATGATGGCCAGCCCGCGAACGAAATCGAGTTCGATGGACCGGCTGGTCGGGTTGACGTCGCGGCTTGCCTGGTAGTCCATGCTGTTCTCCTTAGAGGGGGCCGGACGGGGTCGTGATGGCGGCGCCGGCGTGGCCGGGCGGGTCGAATCGCTTGCGGATGAACCGGCACGGATTGCCGCCGTAGATGCCTTCGGCCTCGAGCGAGTGATGCACCACCGAGAGCGGCGTGACCACCGCCGAGCGGCCGATGGTGATGCCTTTCTGGATGACGCACTTGGACGTGATCCACACACCGTCTTCGATCACGATCGGCGCGACGTGCAAGTCCATGTTGCTGTCCAGATCGTGCGAGCCCGCCGTCAGGAAGCTGCCTTGCGAGATGCAGACGTTGGAGCCGATGCGGATGCTGGCCTGGTTGTAGATCCACACATCCACGCCGAACCAGCAGCCATCGCCCACTTCCAGGTTCCAGGGCGACTTGATGCGCAGCGGGTGGACCAGCCGGCAGTGCTGGCCGATCCGAGCGCCGAACAGGCGCAGCAGCGCGACGCGCAGCCCGGAGAACGGATTCAGCTTGTTGTTGATGATGCCGGCTTCGACCAGGAACCACGCCGCCTCGACCAGCAGGCCGCGGCGGCGCACGTAGTTGCCTTTGCCGGCGCGGGTGAGGTCGATGACGCGGTGGCCCGGCGTGCTGGCCAGGCTGTCCCGGCTTGCATCGCGGTTGCTTTCGCGATTGGCCTCGCGGCTATTGTCACGGCCAGCCCCGCGTGGATCGCCGACCACATCGAGACAATCGGCATAAGCTTCGGTATCCATGTTCCGCCTCTCACTGGGTGGCCCCGCGGCGCTCGGCAATGCTGGGCATCGCCGCACGGGGGAATCCATCGTCTTGCGCGCTGCATCGTGCATCCTGCATTCGCAGGAACGCGAATTCATTCATTACGTTCCTGTCGGGAAAATTATCGAACGTGAAAACGTGGCTGGCCGGCAATTTGGCGCGATTGGCCTTTCGCAAGGGGCGTTTTGGCGGCTCCGCACTACGCCGGGCGCGTGCCCGCCGGAAAGAGCGCGTCGCGCAACCGCAGGAAAGGCAATTCAACGGCACGGGTGGTCAGGTAGCCCGCCGCGATCGCAATGGCGAACTGCATGACGAGCGCCAGCACCCAGACCATCGGCGGGGGCAGCCCATATGCCAGAGCCTCATGAATGATCAGGGCGCCGGGCGTGCGCGCCACCGTATGCCATAGATAGATGCCATAGGAATACACACCGATCCAGGCGATCGCCCGGTACGCAACGCTGTCGCGCAGGCGGCCTGAATGCTCCAGCACCAGCACGATCAGGGCGATGAAGCCGATGGACTGGATGGTGAAGCCGATGCTTTCCTCGATCACGATATCGGCCTGGCAGAACAATAGCCATGCCAGCAGTCCCGCCACGGCGGCGGCCAGCCAGCCGCGCCGTGCCGCCAGTTTGTGGTAGATGCCGGGCTTCATCCAGTACAGGACTGCGAGCATCACGCCAAACAGCATGCTGTCGACGCGATACTGCGTGTACACATAGGCGCCCCGGATGTCGCCACCGGCAACGGCCGCGCTGCGGGCCAGCAAGACCAGCACGCACGCTGTCGCCAGCAGCCATAGCAACCGTCCCGGCGTCAGCCGCCAGCGCGCGCACAGCAGCAGTGCAATCGGCAGCAGCAGGTAGAAGTGTTCTTCGACCGCCAGGCTCCAGGTCTGCGCGATGGTGCTGCCCAGATAGTTCTGCAGATGCGTCGCGTTCTGCAGCAAGAAGGTGCTGCGCGCATGATGGCCGGCCAGCGCGTGGACCAAAATCAGCAAGTAGTAAGCCGGCCAGATCTTGAAGATCCGGCGAATGAAGAAGCGCCACGTGTCGACAGTGCCGGTCTGCGCGTACTGCCGCAGCAGCAACCCGCCCACCAGGAATCCGCTGAGCGTGAAGAACAGCGTGACGGCTTCCCGCCCAAAGTTCTTCAGTGGATATTCAAGCAGCCAGATCAGGCGGCTGCCGGTGTCGACGGTATGGAAGTGAATGCCCATGACGGCGATGATGGCCAGGCCCCTGACGAAATCCAGTTCGACGAAGCGGCTGTGGGCGCGCGTGTGCGCGTCTGCGGTGCGATGCATGCAAAGGCCCCTCCTGCCGGTGCGCTTGCGCACGGCGTGCTGTCGACCCAGGGTGATATGGATTCGTGGCCATGGCATTGCCATGGCTGCGCGTGCAGCGGCACCCTGAACGGGTACGGCTTGTATCGGAAGCGAGCGTCAGGCGGCCGCGCGGCGCAGGGTCTGCTTGAATTCGCTCAAGGTATGCCGGGCCAGCAGGTGGGCCCTGGCGGATGCGGCCGGCGGGGCGGTTGCGGCCACGGGCCAGGAGAGCTGGTCCAGCGCGCGCTGGATAGCGGGGCCGGACAGGTCTTGCAGCACTGGCCCGAGTTCCTGCCCCTGGCAGAACCAGCCAATCAGGCCGTCGGTGGTGGCGATCACGGGCTTGCCAAAGCGGTAGGCCTGCACCAGTACGCCGCTCATGCCGTAGTGGCCTTTGTAGCCGAGCCAGACGGCGTCGCAGGCGGAGAACAGGTCGGCTTCTTCTTCGTTGGTGATGAAGCGGTCGAAGATCACGGGCGGCGGCGACAGCGTGGACGCGGCCGCCTGCAGGAACGCGCGCATCTGCGGGTCTTGCTGCCCGGCCACCACCAGCGTGGGCGCGCGTGGGTGGCCGGCCAGCGCGGTGACCAGCTCGCAAATGCCCTTGCGTTCCGTGACCGCGCCGTACACCAGCAGGCAGGTGCCGGCGCCATGCCTCGGGCCTCCCGGGCCTTGGCCCAGCCCCAGCCGCAGCCTGGCGGCGGCGGGATCGGCCGGGAGCGCGTCGGGGCAGGGATCGGCCAGGTAAGCGAGGGCGGTGCGGCCATTGCCGCGCGGATACCACTGCGGCAAGGTCGGGTCGATCGACAGCAGCGTCTTCATGCCGCCGGACTCGACGGCGCGCCGGAACAGCCAGCTCTTGACCGCGTTCACCAGCGGCTGGTGCGGCGACTTCACGCCCACCTTGCTGTGATGGAAGTTGGCGCGCATCGTAATGCCGACCCATGGCACCTTGGCGAATGGCGAGCCAAGCAGCGGGAGCACGTAGAGGAAGTAGTCGGCATAGGGCACCACCACCAGCGAGATGTCGCGCAGGCCGGCGGCAACCTGGAAGGCATGGTGGAAAGTGCGCCAGAAGCGCACGTAGCTGAGCTTGCCGAGCCCGCTGCCCACCGTGGGCGGTGGCTGCGTAAAGACGATACTGGCGACGAAGCCGGCAACGATGCCGGCGGCAGGATCCTGCGCGGCCAGCATGCGCTGGGCGAGCGGATGCGCCTGGTTGCCGGGGTCGGTGACCACCAGGCAGTGGTAGCCGGCCTCCGTGTAGGCCTGCACCGCCCATTCGACATAGCGCCAGCGGTGGCCGGTGAAATCGTGCTCGATGATCAGTGCGGTCGGCTCGGACATCGCGGCTCCAGGCACGGTGGGGCGAGCCCGGTGTGCGGCGGGTTGCGGATGTTGCCACACTAGCACCGCCGTCTTTGCGCCGGCCGCCAATTTGCGGGCCGGCTTGGCGGATAAAGGCGGGCGGAGGCTGGCCCTGGCCGGCAAGGCGCGGCAAGGGTCAGCGAGGCCCGATCGCGCACGCCTGCTCCGGCGCTGAGCGTATGTGACGGATTAACGCTAGGCGATGGCGATTCCTGTTGCCGCGCCTACGGTAAGTTGTGCTTCATGGCTGGCGCGCACCTGTGCCTGGCATTGGTGTTCAACCCATGGTGGGGCAATATGGCCAGATCCCTGAGGAATGCCTTCTTCCTGCCGCTGACCGGCTTGCATGCCAGTTCGGCCGCGTGGGTGCTGGGGCAGCAGGTGCTGGTGCGGGGGCTGGTGGCCATCAAGTTCCTCATGGTCGGGCGCATCCTCGGCCCGTCGGCGGTCGGGATCGCCGCCGTGGCGCTGCTGGCCGTGGCGATTGCCGAGGCGCTCAGCGATACCGGCCTGCCCCAGGCGGTGGTGCAGGACAAGCAAACGCCCACCCCCGACCAGCTCAGTGCGCTCTGGACCGCGCTGACGTGCCGGGGCGCGGGGGTGGCATTGCTGCTGGTCGCGCTGGCGCCGCTGCTGGAGGCGCAGTTCCACCTCGCGGGTTCCTTGCTGTTGCTGCAGCTGGCCGCCGCCCTGCCGCTGATCCGCGGGCTGGCCTCGCCGGCCTATTTTGTGGTGACGCGCGACCGGGGCTTCCAGCATATTGCCGGGATCGAGGTGGCGGCCGCCGGTACCGACTGCGGCGTCAGCCTGGCATGCGCCTTCGCTGGCGCGGGCGCCATGTCCATCCTGATCGGGCTGCTCGCGGGCGAATCCGTCAAGACCGCGCTCACCTGGCTGAGCATGCGCCCCCGGCCGCCCCTGCGCCTCAAGTGGGCCGGCATCGGTCATTACATGGGTTTCAGCCGGTGGATCTGGGCGGGCAGCGTGGTCAACCTGCTGCTCAACCAGTTCGACAAGGTCATCGTTGGCAAGCTGCTCGGCCCGGCCCAGCTGGGCGCCTACCAGATGTCGTCCAAGTTCGCGCAGATGCTGCTCGCCGATGCCGGCATCGCGATCTCGCAGTACCTGTTTCCCACCTTTGCTGCCCGTTTCCGCAAGCAGGATGGCTCGGACGCGGTGCTGCTGCGCCGCTTCGTGCTGATCGGCGGCCTGGGGCTGGCGATCGTGGTGGTGGTGCTGCGGCTGGTGGCCGAGCCGCTGTTCCTGCTGGTGCTGGGGCCGGCCTGGCTCGGCGCGGTGCCGTTGTTCCGCATCTTCACCATCAACATGGCAATTGGCGGCCTGATTGCCGTGCTGGTTGCCTACCTGCGCGCCGTGGGCATCCCCAAGGCCGCCACGCATGCCTCGGTGCTCCAGGTGTGCGTGCTGTTGGCCACCGTGCCGCCGGCTACTCGCTATTGGGGGGCGCAAGGCATCGCCTGGTCGATGACGGCGGGCCTGGCGGTCGCGGCGGCATGGATGCTCTACCAGATCCTGAAAATGAGGAGGGTGTGATGCGGATTCTCCATCTTGTGCTGGCACCGCGCCTTTCAGGTGCGGAGATGCTGGCGAAAGACCTGGCCATCTACCAGCAGGCCCACGGCGACACGGTCTGCGTGTCGGCCCTGATGCCGCAGCAGGAGGACTTCGCGGCGCTGCGCGCGCAGCTCGATGCGGCTGGCGTGCTGTGCCTGTTTCCGGACCAGCCCCGGCGCTTGGCCGGCCGGCTCTGGCACCTGCGCGGCGTGCTGCGCGACTACCAGCCGGACATCATCTTCGCGCACGCTACCATCCCGGCCTTTTACGCGCGGGCCTTGCCGTCGCGGGTGCCAGTGGTCTACGTGATGCACTCCGCCGCCAACGATTTCGAGAGCACCATGTTCCGCTACGTCGAGCGGATGCTGTCCACGCGCGCCCGCGCGGTGATCGGGGTGTCGCAGGGGAATCTGCGCGACTACATCAACTCGGTGGGCACGCACCCGCTGATGGCGGTGATTCCCAATGGCGTGGACACCCGGCGCTTCTTTGTGCGGCCCGCTGGCCAGCGCGAGGCGGCGTCGCGCCTCGTCATCCAGGTGGGCCGCTATGCGGCGATCAAGAACCAGCTGCATACCGTGCTGGCGTTCCGCGAGGCGCTCAAGAGCGTGCCCAACGCGCGGCTGGAGATGGTCGGCGTGATCGAAGATCCCGATTACTACGTCAAGGTCTGCGCCCTGGTCGAAGAGCTGGGCCTGGCCGGCAGGGTGCGGGTCAACGGGCCGCAGACCAACATCCCGGAGCTGCTGGCGGGCGCATCCGTGTTTGCCATGCCGTCGGCGTCGGAGGCGCACAGCATTGCCTTTCTCGAGGCATTGGCGACAGGCATGCCGGTCGTGGCGAGCGGCATTCCCGCCTTCGCATTCGCCCGCGACTTCGCCGGCGTGCAGCTGCTGGACACCGGCGACGCCGCCGCCTATGGCGCGGCGCTGACCGCGGCGCTGGCGCAGCCACGGGTCGCGCGCTCGCTCGATGGCCTGACGCTCAAGGACACGGCCGACCAGTACAACGCGCTGGCGCGCAGGCTGATCAGCACGGCGTGATGGCTGCCCTTTGGGCGCCTGGCATCACGGGATAAGAACAGGAGGAGATATGGAACGCAAGCGTGTACTGGTGCTGAGCCCGCACTCGGACGACGCGGAGCTGGGCGTGGGCGCCTACCTGGCACGGGTCATCGATGCCGGCGGCGAAGTGATGGTGGCCCTGGCAACGGTAGGAAAGAGCCAGTCGCTCTGCCTTGGCCGCGAGGTCACCGAACAAGAACGGCTGGACGAATTCTCCGAATCGATGGCCGTGCTTGGCGTACAGACGACCGAGGTCCTCACCAGGGGGCTCGACGGCGTGCTCGACAGCTTCCCGCGTGCGCAGATGGTTGGCATGCTGGACGCGCTGCAGAATCGCTTCGAGCCGGACGAGGTGCTGATTCCGCTGTCGTCTTCGCACCAGGACCACCGCTATTGCTGGGAGGCCGGCGTTGCCGCGACGCGCCTGAACCCCGCCAAGCATGCCCCCCGCCTGGTGGCGGCCTATGAATATCCGGCCACGTGCTGGGGCGGTGGCGGCATTGTCAATCCCTTGGGCGGCTCGCTCTATATCGATGTGAGCGCCACGTGGTCGCGCAAGGTGGAGGCGTTGCGCAGGCACCGCTCGCAAATGCATGAGGGCGCCGGGCACCTGGTCAGCATCGAAGGCGTCACGGCACTGGCGCAGTGGCGAGGTGCGGAAGCCGGCTTCGCGCTGGCGGAAGTGCTGCACATCATGCGCGCGCGCTGGCAGGGATGAAGTTGGCCTGCCGCCCCAAATCTGCGCATGCACAGGGCCGCGCGCTACGGGCAGTGTTGCGCACCGCGGCGCCAACAGACTAGTCACGCACGCTCGCACTACTGTGCAAGTCACCGGGCTGCGCCGGGCCAGGTACCCGGCCGCCGTCGCTCCGCCTTTCAGTCCCCCAGGTCAAGCAAGCCGTCTGTGTTGTGACGGCGAAGCCCTGCTGCGCCCCGGGCAGACACAATTATTTCATTAATCGAGGCCGTGACAGAAAAAATCCGGGACGGCCATCGTGCGATATATCCGCACTGCTGATCTGGCGCATTAATTAATTTGTCATAATTTTTAATGTTTAGAAATGATTTTTATGTTATCTGGTGTGGATGCGGGTCCGCCGGGAATCGTGGAGTTAATGTCGGATTCCCGCTCTCATGCACCTTTTGCGACCCTTATGTTCGGTAACCAACGCACGGATTGGTGCAGGGTTTGCTGCGACGCATCATTCCTCATAGAGTAGGAGCTGGTTGCAGAACAGCACGCTGGGACAAGCGATTTGAGGTGAGGTCGCTACCCGGAAAGGCTGTATTTACAACGTCTTGCATGAAATTTTGGAGCGGGCGGACACCTTCCGCCAACATCTCGCTACTTTCCGACACGGACACATTTCTCGGATTCGGGATCGCTACGATGCATTGCAACACCAATAAATTCGCGCAAGAACGGATCAACAATTCTTTGGGGGAAAATCATGCCGTATGCCCAACTTGAGCCCGCAACGGTTAGTTGGCTTCATGCCTCGACTAACCGTTCAAAGTGCGCCGTGCGGCGCGTCGGCATTTTACTGTTCGATGGTTTTTCATTATTGGGCGCGGGTTTGGTGGCTGAACTATTCCAGACCGCTAATGAATGTTCCGCGTCCGATCCCGCCAAAGAATCCGCTTACGACGTGCGTCTGCTTTCCGTCGACGGGGGCAGCGTCGCCTGCTCCGCGTCGGTACGGGTCTGGACCGACGGGCTCGATCCGCGCCAGTTCGTCGGCTTCGATGTGCTCTTCATCGCCGGTGGCGCGGGCGCTCATGCCGCCGCGGCGGACGAGCGGCTGCTGCGCTGGCTGCGCGTTGTCTCCCCCCGCACGCCCACGGTGCGGCCCATCGCCGAAGGCCGTGCCGTGCTGGCGGCGGCCGGCGTGCTCAAGCCGCACGAGGACGAGCATCGCCATCCCGTGTTCGGGCTGCACGCCTCGGACGAGTCCGGCGAGCAGTACGAACTCGTCAGGGGCGCGCTGACGCTGATCAAGCGCGATCTCGGCCTGGACGTGGCGCGCGCGGTCGGTACCCGGGTGATGCCCGCCTGGACCGCCCGCCTGATGCCCAGGCTCGCGGATACCGGTGCGACCAGCGCGGGCGACAAGATCCGCGCGGCCGCGCGCTGGTTGCATGAGCACTGCGAGCAATCCATCTCCGTGTCCGATGCCGCGCAGGTGGCGGCCATGAGCGAGCGCAACTTCCTGCGCCGCTTCAAGCTGGAAATGGGGGTGACGCCGTCCGACTACCTGCTGCATGCCCGCCTGGATACCGCATGCAGTTTCCTGGCCGAGACGGAGCTGCCTGTCGACAAGGTGGCGCGGCGTTGCGGCATGGGCAATGGCGACCGGCTGGCCAAGATCTTCCGCAAGCGCATGTCGATTTCCCCAACGGAATACCGTCAACGCAGCAAGGTCAGCGCAGTGGGGTAGCGAGCATGTGGGGCATGCGGGGCATGAAGGGCGTGCCTGACCGGCGGCGGGTCAGCAGGTCCGCAGGTTCGCGAATTGCCCCGCGTAGACGATTGGCGCCACGGGCCGCTTGCGCGAGAGCGCGGCGCCCGACCAGGGAGGGCTGGATCATGTCGAATAAAGTGCTGGAGCCTGTTGCCGTGCAAGCCGGGGACACCGTCGCGCAGGCGCCGGGCACGCCCGTGCGGCTGCGCATTGCGCCCGTGGTGCTGGCCGGCGGCGCGGGCACGCGGCTGTGGCCGCTGTCGCGAGAGCATTTCCCCAAGCAGTTGATCGACCTGGTTGGCAAGGACTCGCTGCTGCAATCCACGCTGCTGCGCATGCAGGGCTTCTCCGCGGGCCACGAAATCGAGCCCAACGCCATCATCGTCTGCGGCGACGAGCATCGCTTTATCACCAGCGAACAATTGCAGGCCAGCGGCATGCAAGGCCGGCTGGTGGTGGAACCGGTCCGGCGCAATACGGCGCCCGCGCTCACGCTGGCGGCATCGCTGGCGCTGGCCGACGGCGAGGACGCCATCCTGGTGGTCATGCCGGCCGACCACGCGATTGCCGATACCGATGCCTTTCACCGGGCGCTGTCGATCGCGGCCGCGCATGCCAGCGAGGGGGCCATCGTCACCCTTGGCGTGCCGCCCACGCGGCCCGACACGGGCTATGGCTACATCAAGCTTGGCGAGCTGCTGCCCGACGGCGTGCGCCATATGGAGCGCTTCGTCGAGAAGCCGGCCATCGAGCTTGCCGCGCAGTACGTGGCCAGTGGCAACTACTGGTGGAACAGCGGCATCTTCGTCGTGCGCGCCACGGTCTGGATGAAGGCGATCGAGGCCTTGCATCCCGCCATCCACGAGATGTGCGCCGCGGCGGTGGCCGAGGGCAAGCAAGAGGGCCAGTTCTTCCGCCCCGCGTCGCGGCAGTTCTTCCTGAGCCCGTCGGACTCGATCGACTACGCCGTGATGGAGCGCCTGGACCACCCGGCCTCGCCGTGCCGGGGTGTCGTGGTGCCGCTGGAGGCGGGCTGGTCGGACCTGGGCTCGTGGGACGCCGTGTGGGACGCCATGGACAAGGACGCCGAAGGCAACGCCGGGCGCGGCCGCGTGGTGTTCGAAGGCGCGCACTCCAGCTATGTCCATTCCGACGGGCGCCTGGTGGCATGCGTCGGGACCAGCAACATCGTGGTGGTGGAGACGGCGGATGCGGTGCTGGTGGTGGATCGCTCGCATGTGCAGGACGTCAAGGATGTGGTCGCGCGCATGAAGATCCTGCACGCGCCGGAGGCCGACGCGCACCGCAAGGTGCGCAGGCCCTGGGGCTTCTATGACTCCATCGAGCATGGCGATCGCTTCCAGGTCAAGCGCATCGTGGTCCAGCCGGGCGCGCGCCTGTCGCTGCAGCTGCATCACCACCGCGCCGAGCACTGGGTGGTGGTCAGCGGCACGGCGATGGTCACGCGCGGCGAGGAGCAATTCCTGCTCAGCGAGAACCAATCCACTTTCATTCCGCTCGGCGTGCTGCATCGCCTGGAGAACCCGGGAAAGCTCCCGCTGGAGATCATCGAGATCCAGTCAGGCGGCTACCTGGGCGAAGACGACATCGTGCGCGTCGACGATACCTACGGCCGCTGCCCGGGACCACAAGCGTAAGGCGCAAGGGGCAAGGAACGAAGAACCGCCGGGCCACGCGGGCGCAGCCGGACGCGACCACGGGGAGGCCGCGTGCGGCGCGCCAGGAAAACGTGGCGTGGCGCGCTGGAAGGTGACGTGAAGGAAGTCAAGCAGGAAGCCAGGCAACGAGTGGTGAAGAAACGCGAAGGGCTGGGAAGAACGGGGAGAGGAACATGCTCAAGATCGAAGGGTTGCTGGCGCGCCTCCTGGATGTCGCGCTGGTGTTTGCCGGTGCCGCGATTGCCTCGCACATGCGCTTTAACGACATGTCGCAGCGCACGTTCTACGACGTGTTCATCGCGCTCTCCGTCGCGTTCACGCTGGCCCTGTTTCCTGCCTTCGGCATCTACGAGTCCTGGCGCGGGCGCTCCAAGATTGGGCTGGCCGGCCATATCGCGCTGGCCTGGCTGCTGGTGCAGTTCAGCGGCGTCATGGTGTTGTTTTCGTTGCACCACATCGACATCGTTTCGCGGCTGTGGTTCGTCTACTGGACGGGCTCCACCGGCGCCATGCTGATCGTGTCGCGCCTGATGACCCATGCGGTGCTGGGCCAGGTACGCAGCGCAGGCATGAACCTGCACAAGGTCGCCGTGGTTGGCTGCGGTGCGCACTGCAGCGCGGTCATCCGGCGCGGCGTGGCCGCGCCTGCCTCCGGCTTTCGCGTGGTGGCGGCGTTCAACGTGGCGCCGCAGGGCGGCAGCCTCAATGCCAAGGTGCCAACCTTCGACGATCGCGCCGCCTTCCACCGCTATATCCGCTCGCAGGATATCCACGAACTGTGGCTGGCGCTGCCGTTGTCGGAGGAGCGCATCATCCTGGAGTTCGTGGAGGAGTTCCGCGACGAACTGGTCAATGTCCGCTTCATGCCGGACCTGCACAGCCTGGCGTTGTTCGACAGCGGCACCATCGAGCTGATCGGCATGCCCGCGATCAACCTGGTGGCGTCGCCGCTATCGGCCTCCGCGCTGCGCCAGAAGGACGTGTTCGACCGCCTCTTTGCCGCGGCCGCGCTGATCGGACTGTCGCCGCTGCTGATCGCGATCGCCATCGCCGTCAAGCTGTCGTCGCGCGGGCCGGTGCTGTTCAAGCAAAAGCGCAAGAGCACCGACGGGCGCATCTTCACCATCTACAAGTTCCGCTCCATGCGCACGCATGCCGAGCCGGCCGGCGTGGTGACCCAGGCCAGGCGCAACGATCCGCGCATCACGCGCGTGGGCGCGTTCCTGCGGCGCACCAGCCTGGATGAGTTGCCGCAATTCTTCAACGTGCTGCGCGGCGACATGTCGGTGGTGGGGCCGCGCCCGCATGCCATCGAGCATGACGACCAGTACCAGAAGCTGGTCAGCGGCTACATCCACCGCTACCGCGTCAAGCCCGGCATTACCGGCTGGGCCCAGGTAAACGGCTACCGCGGCGAGACGGATCGCATCGAGAAGATGGAAGGCCGCATCGCCTGCGACCTGTACTACCTGGGCAACTGGTCGTTCGCGCTCGATATGCGGATCATTGCCGCCACGGTGGTCAAGGGCCTGGTGCATCGCAACGCTTACTGAGCCGTACTGAGCTGCGCTGTACGGAGCGCAAGGACGGGGCCGCGGCGCGCGCTTGAGCGTTGCCGGCGGGAAGCGATAGTTAGATGGAAGTCAACAAGACATGGCTACCTCATTCGACACCCAATACACCGATGTCAGCGGCCCGGCCGAGCTTCGGCTGTCCGACTACCTGGTGACGCTGGTCGACCACTGGCGCATGATTGCCGCCGTCACCTTGCTGGCGCTGGTGCTGGGCACCGTCTACGCCTTGCTGCAGAAACCGGTCTACCGCGCCGACGCCATGATCCAGGTGGAGGAGAGCAAGGGCGGCAACGCCGCCAATGCCAACCAGGGCTCGTCGCTGCAGACGCTGTCCTCGATCTTCGATCCCAACTCCTCCACGGCGGCCGAGATCGAGCTGATCCGGTCCCGGCTGGTGGTGGAGGAGGCGGTGCGCAAGCTGCATCTGGACATCGCGGCCAGGCCGCGCTACTTCCCGGTGATCGGCGCATGGCTGGCGGCGTACAACAGCGGGCTGGCGCCGCCCACGGAACTGCTTGGCCTGTCGCAGTACGCATGGGGCGCGGAAGCCATCACGATCTCGCAGCTCGACACGCCGCAGAAGTACTACGGCAAGGTGTTCAAGCTGATCGCCGACAGCGCGCACACCTATACGCTGCGGGACCCCGAAGGCAATGCGGTGCTGCAGGGCCGGGTTGGCGAGGAGGCCACCGGCACCACCGCGCTGGGCCCGGTGCGCATCCGCGTGGATGCACTGGTCGCGCGCAACGGGTCGCAGTTCGAGCTGGTGCGCGCATCCACCATCGGCACGGTGGAGCGTATCCAGCGCGCGCTCGCGGTGGCCGAGTCCGCCCTGCAGTCCGGCATCATCCGCGCCAGCCTGGAAGGGCCGGACCCCAAGCTCACCGCTGACATCGTCAACACCGTCGCGCGCCAGTTCGTGCAGCAGGACATTGGCCGGCGCTCCGCCGAGGCCGAGCACACGCTGGCGTTCCTGGACCAGCAGCTACCGGCGCTGCGCAAGGAGCTCGACCTGGCGGAGGAGCGCTACAACTCCTTTCGCAATCGGCAGGGCACCGTCAACCTCGGCGAGGAAAGCCGGCTGCTGCTGCAGCAGATCGTGGAGAACAAGACCAGCCTGGCCCGCTTGCAGACGCGGCTGGCCGAGATCCGTACGCACTACACCGACGCCAATCCGGCGGTGGTGGCGCTGATGGCGCAGATCGAAACGCTGAGCGCGCAGCAAAGCACGCTGCGCCGCAGCGTCTCCGTGTTGCCCGATACCGAGCAGACCGCGCTGCGGCTGGAGCGGGACGTGCGTGTGGATACCGAGCTCTATACCAACCTGCTCAACAACGCGCAGCAACTGCGCATCGTCAAGGCAGGCCAGGTCGGCAACGTGCGCGTGGTGGACTTCGCCGAACCCGCGGACGATCCGATCCGTCCGCAACGCGCCATGCTGGTGCTGATCAGCGGCGGCATCGGCCTGGTGCTGGGGGCCTTGCTGGCCTTCCTGCGCAAGGCCTTGTATGGCGGCGTGGAGCATCCGGAAGAGATCGAGCGGATGCTGGGCGTGCCGGTCTGCGCGGTGGTGCCGCGCAGCCAGACGCAGCTGCGCCTGCAGCGCGAGCTGCGCGCCTCCGGCAGCAGCGGGCTGGGGGTGCTGGCGGCACGCGCGCCGGATGACATCGCGGTGGAAGGCGTGCGCGCCTTGCGCACCACGCTGCAGTACGCGCTGCACACCGCCCGCAACAACGTCGTGATGCTGACCGGCTCGCGCCAGGATGCCGGCAAGTCGTTCCTGTCCGTGAACCTGGCCGCGCTGGTCGCGTCAGGGCGCAAGCGCGTGCTGCTGATCGACGGCGACATGCGGCGCGGCGAGGTTCACGTGCACTTCGGGCTGTCGCAGGTGCCGGGGCTGGCGGACACGCTGATGGGCACGGACATCGACTCCGTGGTGATCCGCGAGGTGCTGCCGGGCCTGGATGTGCTGACCCGCGGCAGCTTGCCGCCCGATCCGGCGGAGCTGCTGATGAGCGATCGCTTCCACGCCATGCTGGACCTGTTCAAGCAACGCTACGACATGGTCATCATCGACACGCCGCCCGTGCTCGCTGTCACGGATGCCACGCTGCTCGGGCGGCATGCGGGCACCACCTTGCTGGTGGTGCGCCACGGCCGGCATTCCGCGGCCGAGGTCACCGAGACCGCGCGGCGCCTGACCAACGGCGGCGTGACCCTGCATGGCGTGCTGCTGACCGACGTCCCCAAGCCGCCACTGCTGCTGCGCACGGGCTACACCGAGTACTACGGCTACGAAGGACGGGTGAAGTAGGGCCGCGGGGGGCCGCTGACTCGACATCCATACCAAGCATTACCAACGCAAGGCGGGAGAACGATAATGACGCGCAAGGTTGCTCTGATCACTGGTGTTACCGGGCAGGACGGTTCCTATCTGGCTGAGTTGCTGCTCGAAAAGGGATACGACGTGCACGGCATCAAGCGCCGCACCTCCCTGTTCAATACAGACCGCATCGATCACCTTTACCGCGAGCGGCACGATCCCGACCGGCACTTCTTCCTGCACCACGGTGACCTGACGGATGCCACCAGCATGCTGCGTGTCATCCAGCAGGTCATGCCCGACGAGATCTACAACCTGGCGGCCCAGAGCCATGTGGCCGTCTCGTTCGAGGAACCCGAGTACACGGCCAATGCCGACGGCCTTGGCACGCTGCGCATCCTGGAGGCCATCCGCATCCTCGGGCTGCAGAAAAAAACACGCTTCTACCAGGCTTCCACCTCCGAGCTGTACGGGCTGGTGCAGGAGATCCCGCAGAAGGAAACCACGCCGTTCTATCCGCGCAGCCCATACGCGGTGGCCAAGCTCTATGCCTACTGGATCACGGTCAATTACCGCGAGGCCTACGGCATGTACGCCTGCAACGGCATCCTCTTCAATCATGAGTCTCCGGTGCGCGGCGAGACCTTCGTCACCCGCAAGATCACGCGGGCGATCTCGCGCATCGCGGTCGGGCTGCAGGACGAGTTCTACCTGGGCAACCTGTCCGCGCTGCGTGACTGGGGCCATGCACGCGACTACGTGGAGATGCAATGGCTGATGCTGCAGCAGGACCAGCCGGAGGACTTCGTGATCGCCAGCGGCGAGCAGTACAGCGTGCGCGAGTTCGTCCAGTGCGCCGCTGCCGAGCTCGGCGTCACCGTGCGATTCGAGGGCAGCGGCGTGGATGAGGTCGGGATCGTGGAGTCGGTCAGGGGCAAGGAAACCAAGCTCACCCCGGGCAAGGTGATCGTGCGCGTGGATCCGGCCTACTTCCGGCCCACCGAGGTGGAAACCTTGCTGGGCGACCCGTCCAAGGCCCACGCCAAGCTGGGCTGGGCACCGCGTACGCCGTTCTCCAAGCTGGTCAAGGAGATGGTCCGTGCCGACTTCCAGATCGCCCGGCGCGATGCGCTGGTGACGCTGGCCGGCTTCCAGGCGCTGGAACACCACGAGTAAGCACCATGGACAAGAACACCGTCTTCTTTATCGCAGGCCACAACGGCATGGTGGGCTCCGCGCTGGTGCGGCGGCTGCGGGCCGATGGCTACCGCAACCTGGTGACGCGGGACCGCGCCGAGCTGGACCTGACGGACCAGGGCGCGGTGCACCGCTTCTTTGCCGACGAGGGCATCGAGGTGGTGCTGCTGGCCGCGGCGCGCGTCGGCGGCATCCTTGCCAATGCCACGCGGCCGGCCAGCTTCCTGTACGAGAACCTGGTCATCGAGACCAACGTGATCCACGCCGCGTACCAGGCAGGCGTGGGGCGGCTGGTGTTTTTTGGCTCTTCCTGCATCTATCCACGCGACTGCGCGCAGCCCATCCGCGAGGAGTACCTGCTGACGGGCGCGCTGGAGCCCACCAACGAGGCCTACGCCATCGCCAAGATCGCCGGGCTGAAACTCTGCGAGGCCTACAACCGGCAGTTCGGCACACGCTATCTCTCGGTGATGCCGACCAACCTGTACGGCCCCAACGACAACTACGACCTCGCCACCAGCCACGTGCTGCCGGCGCTGATCAGCAAGGCCTGCACGGCAACCCGGCAAGGCGCCCCGAGCATGACCATCTGGGGCACAGGCAAGCCGCGACGCGAGTTCCTGCATGTGGATGACCTCGCGTCGGCCACGCTGTTCCTGCTGGAGCGCGAGGTGCCGCATGGCGTATTCAACGTTGGCACGGGGCGGGACTTGCCGATCCGCGAGCTTGCGGAGCGGATCTGCCGCATTGCCGGCTTCGAGGGCGAACTCGTGTTCGATACCTCCAAGCCTGACGGCACGCCTTGCAAGCTGCTTGATGTTTCGAAACTGGGGCAGATCGGCTGGCGGCCTGCGATCGGCCTTGATGAAGGGATTTCCGCCATCTACCAGGCGTATTCGCGGCGCATGGATGAGGGGTTGCCCAGGGTCGAGCAGGCAGGGGCAACAGCGCTCTCCGGTGCCGTTATCGAGTGACCGCAAAGAGGAGATAACAATGTCAGGCTCAGTCACGATATTCCACAACGTAGTCTGGTCGCGCCACAAGGGTGCGGTGTTCTCGGCGCTGCACAGCCAGTCTGCGGCAAGCTCGATCCATTACGACATGGTGCAGATCGCGGAGACGGAGCACTTCCGGCTCGGCTTCTCGGATGTCGACTACTCGTTTCACAACTATCCCATGCACCAGCTGTACGCCGGCTGCTATGAGGATGTGCCGCGCTGGAAGATGACGGCGCGCCTGACCTGGGAAGTGCTCAAGGCCAAGGGCGAGCTGGTGGTGCTGCCGGGCTACCACCGCCCGGAATACTGGGCGATGCTGCTGGCCTGCATCGTCACCGGCAAGCGGCGCGCGGTGTTTTGCGACTCCACCGGGCGGGACCGGCCGCGGCGCATGCTGACCTCCATTCCCAAGCGCGTGTTCTTCTCGCTGTGCCACGGCTACTTTGGCTTTGGCGAGCGCAGCCGCGAATACCTGATGTCGCTCGGCGCCAAGCCGGAGCGGATCTTCACGCCCTGCCAGGCGGCCGCCATGCCGGCCACCTACAAGCCGGAGCAAGCCCTGCAGGAGCGCCTGAAGCATCGTGCCGACGGTGCGCCGGTGATCCTGTATGTGGGCCGCCTGTCGGAAGAAAAAGGGCTGGACACCCTGCTGGAAGCCTTCGCTGGCCTGCACAAGACGATGCCCTCGGCAACGCTGCGGCTGGTCGGCACCGGGCCGATGGCCGGCACCCTGCGCCAGATGGCTACGGAGCTTGGCATTGAGGCCGCGGTATGCCAGGTCGGCAGCCTGCAGGACGAAGGCCTGTCCAGGGAGTATTACGGGGCGGCCTGCATGGTCTTGCCCAGCCATAGCGAGCCGTGGGGCCTGGTGGTCAACGAGGCGCTCGCCCACGGCTGCCCGGCGGTGGTCAGCGAGAGCTGCGGCTGCGTGCCGGAGCTGGTGCTCGAGGGCGAGACCGGGTTTGCGGTGCCGGCGCGCAGTGCCGCGGCGCTGCAGGCCGGCATGACCCGCGCGCTGGCGGCGTTCGCGGATACCCAGGCCACCGCGGAGCGTTGCCTGTCCGTGATCCGGCGCTTCGATCCGGCGAACGCCGCGTCGAATATCGCGCGCGGCTGCGCCGCGATGCTGAGCGAGCCGGAAGTGCATCAGCGAACGGGCGTGCAGACCTAGGCCAGAACCCAGGATCCGGGCCCAGCCCGCCTTTCTTCCTGCCGCGTGTCTTGACCTTGCGATGGCCCTTGCGGCCATGGCAGGGAGGGTTGCGCGCGTTCGCTGCATGTGCAGCGCTCCCCGGCCGGCTGGCCGGGAGGAAGGCGTCACGCTGTCGGAGTGACACACGCAGAACCAAATGGAGAGTCCCGTGAGAATCCTGATCTGCGGACAGAACTATGCGCCGGAGCTGACCGGCATCGGCAAATACACCGCCGAGATGGCCGAAGCGCTGGCCGCCAGCGGGCATGAGGTACGCGTGGTCTGCGCGCCGCCCTACTACCCGGGCTGGCGCGTGGGCGATGGATATTCGGCCTGGCGCTACACCCGCGAGCTGCGCGGCGGCGTCCAGGTGCATCGCGCGCCGTTATGGGTGCCCGCGCGCCCGACCGGCGCCACGCGCGTGCTGCACCTCGCCAGCTTCGCGCTTGGCGTGCTGCCGTCCTTGTTCAGGCAGGTGCTATGGCGCCCGCACGCCGTGATGGCGATCGCGCCCAACCTGATGAGCGTGCCCGCCACATGGGTGGTGGCGCGCCTGGCCGGCGCCAGGACCTGGCTGCACGTGCAGGACTATGAAGTCGACGCTGCCTTTGAGCTGGGCATGCTCAAAGGCGCAAGGCTGCGGCGCGCGGCGCTTGCCACGGAGCGCCTGCTGATGCGTGGCTTCGACGTGGTGTCCACCATCTCGGAGAAGATGGCCGAGCATGCGGTGCGCAAGGGCGTGGCCAGCACGCGCGTGTTCCGCCTGCCCAACTGGGTGGACACCACCGCCATCTACCCGCTGGAGCGGCCCAGCACCTATCGCGAGGAGCTCGGCATCCCGCCGGACCAGAAGGTGGTGCTCTATGCGGGCAACATGGGCGAGAAGCAAGGACTGGACATCCTGGTGTGCGCGGTTGCCGCACTGGCCGGCAATGCCGGCATCACCTTTGTCTTCTGCGGCAACGGCCCGGCCCGGGCCATGCTGGAAACCCACTGCGCCGGGCTGGACAACTGCCGCTTCCTGCCGCTGCAGCCCGTCGACCGGCTTAACGAGCTGTTGAACCTGGCGGACATCCATGTGCTGCCCCAGCGCGGCGATGCGGCCGACCTGGTCATGCCCTCCAAGCTGACCGGCATGTTTGCCAGCGGCCGCGCCATCGTCGCCATGGCGCTGCCGGGGACCGAGCTGTTCGCGGCGGTATCGCCGCGCGGGGTTGCGGTGCCCCCGGACGACGTCGAGGCACTGGCGGGCGCCATCAAGCGGCTCGCGGCATCGCCCGCGCTGCGTGCGGAGCTGGGGGCCGCGGCGCGCGGCTACGCCGAGGCCACGCTGTCCGCCGCCGCCGTGCTGTCCCGCTTCGACGCCAGGCTGCGCGCCTTGTGCGGCGAAGGCGCGGCCCGGCCCGCGGCGGGCGAGCCCCGCGTGGCGGAGGAACTGCCGGCCAACGTGTTGCAGCCGGAGAAGGCGGAATAGGTGGAGCAGGCGCGATGGGCGCGATGGGCAATGGGCGGAGCAGGTGGCGTAGGCCGGGCATCGCGTTCGCAACAACAAGAATGCGGGCGCAGAACCTGGCGCAAAGACAAGGACAGGGGAGGTGAGGCATGTCAGCGACACAACCAGGAGCGGCGCCAGCACAAAGCCGCGTGGCAGCGCAGCCTTACGGCACGGCGACGACAAGCCATGCCGTGGGAACATTGCCCGCGCTCACCAGCATCCGCTTCCTGGCGGCCCTGACCGTCGTGCTCTGCCACTTCACCGAGATCGGCGTGCTCAACGGCCCGGCGTGGTTCCTGCAGCTGGCGGACGGCGGCCGCCCGGCTGTCTCGCTGTTCTTCGTGCTGTCCGGCTTTGTGCTGACCTTCACCTACCGGGGCAAGATCGGCCTGCCAGGCGGCGCTGCCGCGTTCTACGCGGCGCGCTTCGCCCGGATCTACCCGGTGCTGGTGCTGTCGCTGCTGTTATCGCTGCCGGTGACGGTGTGGCTCTTGCATACGGGCGACGGCGAGCTGTTGCGCGAGTGGTATGGGCTCAAGGGGTCGTACTTGGCCATGCTGGCGGCGAGCCTCGTGGCCCAGTTGCTGGCGCTGACCGCGTGGCTGCCGTTCTCGGCGCTCAACCAGCCCTGGAACGGACCGGCCTGGAGCATCTCCTGCGAGGCCTTCTTCTACGCCTTGTTTCCGTTGCTGCTACGCCGGCTGGAAAAGCGTGGCAGCGGCGCGCTCGCGCTGCTGTGCCTGGCGCTGTGGCTGTTGCAAGGTGCCTGGATCGCGCTGCTGCTGGCGGTGCTGCCGCCGTCCCGGCATGGCTTCCTGGTGGCGCAGTTTCCGCTGACCCACCTGTTCGAGTTCGTGCTCGGTGTCTGCGCGGGCATTGCCTACGCGCGGCTGCGTGGCGCCGGCGGCAGCTGGCACACGCTGGGCATGGGCTTGGTGGCGGTGGCGGTTTGCGCGGTCGGCACGCTGGCGGTGCTGCGCCCGCTCAGTCCCGCCTTCTACCTGCAGGCGCCGTTCTTTGGCGCGCTGATCCTTGGCCTTGCCTTGCTGGAGCGGCCGGTGGCAGGCGTGCTGCACCGGCGCTGGCTGGTGTCGCTTGGCGAAGCCAGCTTCGCGCTCTACCTGATTCACGTACCGCTGGCGCGCCTGGCTTACCTGGCCGGCTGGCGCCAGCAGGCAGGCTGGCTGGCGGTGGCGCTGGCCATCTTGCTGAGCCTGGCCATCTACCGCTATGTCGAGGAGCCGATGCGCCGGCAGTTGCGGCGCCGGCTGGCGCGCCCGCGCGTAGTGTCGCCTGTGGTGCCGCCTGCGGTGCCGTCGACAGTGCCGCCCGCATCCGCGGCCCAGGCACCGGCCGTACCAGTGCAAGCCGCCAACGGATGAAGGAGGGCCTGCCATGCGCAACCGCTTCGCGACCATCTGGATATGGCTGATGCTATGCCCGCTGGCAGTGGATTTCAAAAGTGTCGATGAAAACGGCAGCCGCCTGACGCAGATCCTGCTGACCCTGCCGGTGATCGCAGCGGGCATTGCCCTGGCCTTGATCGCGCCGCGCTTTGTCACGCGCACCCGGCTGAGCTCGGTGGTCATGGCCGCATTGCTGCTGACCGTGCCGGGCAGCATCGTCCCGCAGTTGGTCCAGGGCAACGATGTCGGCAATTACCTGCGCGTGCTGTTGCCGTTCATGCTGTTCCTGATCGGCTACCTGGCCGCGCGCCATCCGTGGCCGCAAGAGCGCCTGACGCAGATCGAGTCGGCGATGTTCGCCGCCATGGTGACGTCGCTGCTGTTCAGCTTTGCCTACGGCATGGCGGTGGGGGGCGGGCTGGAGACGGTGCGGTTCCGCATTGTCTCGGTGGTTTTCCTGGCGACGCAGGGCGTGCTGCTGCACGAGTTCGTCATTGCCAGGCGCGTGACCAGGTTCACCGTGCTGCTGTTCATCGGCACCGTGACCATCGAGATGCTCAGCGTCACGCGCAGCTTGCTGGTCGGCACGGCGTTGCTGTTCTGCTTTGCCACGTGGTTGAGCGCGGCGTCGCTGCGCCATCTGCTCAAGGCGGTGCTGCGCGCGGTCGTCATCACCACGGTGCTGGTAGGCGGCACCGCGTTGATCGGCTCGGCGCTGTTCCCGAGCGTCGCCGCGCACTGGACCCAGCGGATTGCGGCGGGCAAGGCTACCGCATCCGGCATCGACCCGACGACCGCCACCCGGCTCGCCGAGCTGAAGGACCAGTATGACCAGGTCACCTCGAACGCGACCTCGCTCGTGGTCGGCAAAGGCTACGGGCATTTCTATCGCTACTCGCCCGCTTACCTGAAGGCGCTCTCCGGGCAGATGAGCGAGAAAGAGTTCTACGCCATCAACGAATGGACGGCGGGACATAACTTTTGGGTCTACCAGTTGTTCGCGGGCGGCTTGCTGTTTGGCATTGCGTTTCCCGCCATCGTGCTGTTCTCGCTCTATCGAGGCAGCATGGCCTATCGCCACTGGCGGCGCGTGGCGCCGAACGCGCCCAACCTGGCCGTGATGGGCCGCGCCTTGCTGGTGCTGGCGGCGCTGCCGGCCACGTCGATCGGCGGCAATCCGCTGGGCCCGCGCTTCTCCGGCGTGGTGTACGGCGTGGCGCTGGGCTTGCTGGTGGCCACGCATGCGCAGCTGGCGCGCTCGACGGCCGCTAGGCTCGCCGCGCAGGGCGCGGCGGCGGCCGAACGCGCGCGGCAGGCGCAACAGGCAAGACAGCGAAGGCCCAGACGAGCCCCGCTGGCGGGGGCGCCCGCGCTCGGGCCCGGGCCCTATGCGTCGATGCTGAGAACAATAGCCCATGCGCCGGCTGCCAGCGCGGCCAGCGATGACCAGCCAGAGCGCGCGCCCAAGCGTCTGCGATTTGCCCCGCAAGGAGTCGACCGATGAACATCCTTCACCTGCTTTCATCGATCGATCCCAGGCTGGGCGGACCGGTGGAATGCGTGCGCCAGGGCAGCGCCCAGCTTGTCGCGCAGGGCCATCGTGTGGAGGTGCTGTCACTCGATCCGCCGGATGCCCCCTACCTGGCCGATTTCCCCTTGCCTTTGCATGTGCTGGGCCCCGCGCGCGGCTACTACCACTACTCGCCGCGCCTGGTGCCCTGGCTGCGCGAGCATGCGCAGGAGTTCGATGCGGTCATCATCAACGGCCTGTGGCAATACCATGGCTTTGGCGCATGGCGCGCACTGCGCAAGCTGCAGGTGCCGTACTACGTCTACCCGCACGGCATGCTCGATCCCTGGTTCAAGCGCGCCTACCCGCGCAAGCACCTGAAGAAGTGGCTCTACTGGCCGTGGGCCGAGTACCGCGTACTGCGCGACGCGCGAGCCGTGTTGTTTACCGCCGAGGAAGAGCGGCGCCTGGCCGGCCAGTCCTTCTGGCTGTACCGCGCCAGGGAATCGGTCGTGAGCCTTGGCACGCAGCCGCCGCCCCCGGAGCACGACGCCGACGGCGTGGCGTTGCGCGAGCGCTTCCTGGCGGCATACCCCGAGCTGCGCGGCAAGCGCATCGTCTTGTTTCTTGGCCGCGTGCACGAGAAGAAAGGCTGCGACCTGCTGATCGACGCCTTTGCCCGCGTGGCGGCGCTGGACCCGCAGGCGCACCTCGTGATCGCGGGCCCCGATAGCGCTGGATGGGTGCCGCGGCTGCAATCGCAGGCCGCGGCGCGTGGCATCGACGCACGCGTGAGCTGGCCCGGCATGCTGCGCGCAGAGATGAAGTGGGGTGCGTTCTACGCCAGCGATGTGTTCGCGCTGCCCTCGCACCAGGAGAATTTCGGCATCGCGGTGGCCGAGGCGCTGGGTTGCGCCGTGCCCGCGCTGATCTCCGACAAGGTCAACATCTGGCGCGAGATCGAGCGCGACGGCGCGGGCCTTGCCGCGCCCGACACCGTCGAAGGATGCGAGGCGCTGCTGCGCCGCTGGCTCTCCATGGACGACGCCCAGCGCGTGCAGATGCGCGCCTGCGCCAAGGCCACGTTCAACCGGCGCTTCACCGTGGAAAGCATGGCTCGCGACCTGCTGCGCGTGCTGCAGTCCGGCGAGCCGGCGCAGGCCGTGATGGAGCCCGAGTGGCTGGGCCGGGATGCCTGATACGGGATGCGGCATGGGTCCGGCAGCGCACGCGCTTGGCCGCGGTTAGCGCAATGTTGGCGCACGCGAGCGAGGGCGCCGTACGAAGATGGAAGCGGGAAGGGTAGTGGCAATCCATTCTGAAGCCGGCCAACAGGGGGAGCAGTAGATGTTCATCGACACCAGAAAGCTCGAAGAGGACACCGTGGTGCATGCCACCGTCTGCATCATTGGCGCCGGGGTGGCTGGCATCACGCTGGCGCTGGAGATGCAGCGGCTGGGCATCGATGCCTGCTTGCTGGAGAGCGGCGGCTACAAGGCCGACGACGACACGCGCGACCTCTATCGCGGCGAGAACATCGGGCTGCCCTACACCTTCGCCGATGGCAGCCGCAGCCGCTTTCTCGGCGGCAGCAGCAATTGCTGGGGTGGCTGGTGCCGCCCGCTGGACCCGTGGGACCTGGAAAAGCGCAGCTGGGTGGCGCACAGCGGCTGGCCGTTCGGGCTCGATGAGCTCACCCCATACTACGAACGCACCCATGCGCTGCTCAAGCTCGGGCCCAACAACTTCGATCCCGCATACTGGGAGGCCGCCATCCGCCGTCCGGACGTGCGGCGCCTGCCGCTGATCGGCGAGCATGTCCGCGACACGATCTCGCAGTTCAGCCCACCGGCCCGCTTTGGCAAGCTGTACCGCGAGCCACTGGAACAGTCGCATCGCGTCAAGGTGTATCTCTATGCCAACGTGGTCGATATCGGCACCAATGCCGATGCCACGGCGGTGACGGAGGTCTCGGTCGCCACGCTCAGCGGGCGGCACGTCAAGGTGGCGGCGCGCTTGTTCGTGCTGGCCACGGGCGGCATCGAAAACGCGCGCCTGCTGCTGGCATCGAACAAGGTGCAGCCTGCCGGCCTGGGCAACGGCGCGGATCTGGTGGGCCGCTATTTCATGGACCATCCGCGGCTGATGTCCGGCAGTGTCCGCTTCAACAAGGGATGGGCGCGCAACAAGCTCTACGACATCAAGTACCACTACCAGAACGCCGCGGTGAGTGCCAACGGCACCTACGTGTCTTCGCAGTTCGCGCTCAAGCCCGCGGTGCTGGAGCGCGAAGGCCTGCTCAATGCGCGGGTGTGGTTCTTCTCGATGTTCTACGGCGAAGGCAGCAAGGGCGCGGAGGCGCTGTTCCGCACCAAGCAGGCACTGTTGAAGAAGGACCAGCCAGGCCACAGCCTCACCCGGGACCTGCTGACCATGGCCGCGCATCCGGTCGACACCGTGGGCTTCGGGCTGACCCGGCTGATGCAGCCGCGCTCGCTGATCACCGACGTCAAGATGCAGGCTATCGTGGAGGCCGATCCCGATCCGGACAGCCGGGTGACGCTGTCCGAACACCGCGACCGGCTCGGCGTGCCGCGAGTGCGCGTGCACTGGCGCGTGGGCAGCCTGGTGCAGCGTACCTTCGACCGCACCTTTGCGCTGCTGGCGCAGGAGCTGCAAAGCAGCGGCGTGGCGCAAGTCACGCTGGATCCACCCGTGGAGGGCCAGCCCTGGCCGGCCGCGCTCGAAGGCACCTGGCACCACATGGGCACCACACGCATGCATGATTCGCCAGCAATGGGAGTGGTGGACCGCAATAGCCGCGTCCACGGCATCTCGAATCTCTATGTGGCCGGCAGTTCGGTGTTCCCGACCGTCGGCGCGAATTTTCCCACCATCACCATTGCTGCGCTGGCATTGCGCCTGGGCGGGCACATCGCACGGGAGCTCGGCATGCCGTGCGCGACCTACGCGAGCGACGGCACGCCGCAGCGCAGGGCGCCTGCACGCGAGCCTGAGCAAGCGATGACGCTGGCGGGCGCAGGCATGGCGGCCGCGGCGCAGGGCCTGGTGCCCTTGCGGGAGGAGTGACTTCGGGGGCCACGCCTGGGCGCAGGCGTGCCTGCACGACTGTGGCCTAACGTACATAAAGACCAGGTATTGGCGCGAATCTTGCGGCTATCCGGGGGCGGAACCCCAGATGGATCGTTGCAGGCACAGCGCCCTCGAACGACTTGAATGCGGTTCACGACTAGGAGACGCTGCCATGGCAACCAGGATCTTTCCCGCTCTTGCATTCGTTGCCGTGCTTGGCGGATGCGCGTGGGCGCCGGGCCCGGCACTGGACTCCAGCCGCCTGCATGACGACATCGGCGCCAAGACGGGTACGGAAGCTTACCCGGTGCAACTGATCAACTCGGCGGTGATCTCCCGCCAGATTGACGCGGTTGCCACGACCAACAGCCAGGTGACGCCTGCCACGGGCGCGAACCTTGCCCAGAGCATCGCGAAGTACGAGTACCGCATCGGCCCGCAGGACCTGCTGGGCGTCACGGTGCTGTACAACCCGCAGCTGAGTTCCAGCGCGGCGAACATGCAGCCCATTCCGATCGCGCCCGGCGCCGACGGCGGGCAACAGCAGGCGCCGCTGGAGCAGAACGGGTTTCGCGTCGGCGCCAATGGCGAGGTCTACTATCCGCCCGTGGGCATGCTGCGGGTTGGCGGAAAGACCGTGGAGCAGGTGCGCAGCATGATCTCCACGGCGCTGTCCAAGGAGATCCGGGACCCACGGGTCGACGTGCGCGTGGTGTCGTACCGCAATAGCCGGATCGACGTCACGGGGTTGGTGAAGAACCCGGGATCGCTGCAAGTCACCGATGTGCCGCTCTCGATGATCAACGCCATTGCGCGCACGGGCGGCACATTGCCCGATGCCGACGTGCAGAAGGTCAGGCTGACGCGCGGCGAGAAGGTCTACGAGCTGGATCTCGATACGCTGACCGAGCGGCGCAATGGCGTTGGCGATTTCCTCTTGCAGGGCGGTGACATCATCAACGTGCCCGACCGGCTCTCCAGCCGGATCTTCGTGATGGGCGAAGTGGTCAAGCCGACCTCGCTGCTGATGAACAAGGGCCGCCTCACGCTGGCCGACGCGCTTGCCGGCGTCAACAGCATCGACATCCGCGCTGCCGACCCGCGCCAGGTCTTCGTGATCCGCGGCGCGCGCGAGAACCCGACCCAGCCAGCCGTGTACCGGCTTGACATGACACAGGTGGATGCTTTGCTGCTGTCGACGCAGTTCCGCATGGAGCCGCTCGACGTGGTGTACGTGGGCACGTCGGATGCCGTGCGCTTTAACCGGGTGCTCGAGCAGATTACGCCGACCATCCAGACCCTGTTCTTCACCAAGCAGCTGGGCAAATAAACCAGGGCTGGCGGGGCAGGCAGTTGGGCAGTTAGGGTCTTGCAGGGGGAAACACGTGATGCACAGCCAGCGATTAGCTCCGGACGTCAATCACCTCCTGCGCGGCTTGCCGCGCGGCGACTGGGAGGCCATCTCCAACCACCTCGAACTGGTGCGCCTGCGCCCCGGGCAACTGCTGACCGATTGCGGGCAGCATACCAATCATGTGTATTTCCCGACCACGGCGGTCGTCTCCATGCTGTCCTTCCTGGAGGACGCCACCACCGTCGAGATCGCCACGGTCGGCAACGAGGGCATGGTCGGCATCCCGGTGGTGACGGGGGGCAATGCCATGCCCTACCGGCTGGAGGTGCACACGCCCGGGTTCGGCTACCGGCTCGCGGCAAACAAGCTGCGGCAAGAACTGCTGCGCTCACCGGCCATCCTGCGGCTGACCCTGCTGTACGTGCAGGCATTGCTCACGCAGATCGCGCAGACCGCGGTGTGCAACCGCTATCACTCGCTTAACCAGCAGGTTTGCCGCTGGCTGCTGCTCGCCGTCGACCGCCTTTGCTCGAACGAGATCGCCATTACCCAACAGGTCATCGCCACCAAGCTGGGCGTGCGCCGCGAGGGCGTGACCGAGGCCGCCAGGAAACTGGCGAATCTCGGGCTGATCCACTACAGCCGCGGCCACATCACGGTGATCGACCGGGTCCGGCTGGAGCTGCACGTCTGCGAGTGCTACGGCCTCGTCAGGCGCGAATACGAGCGCTTGCTGTCCACCGGGGGTGACGGGCCAGCCTTGCCGGAACGGGTGGGACACGCCCGCGCGCTGGCTGTCTGTGCGCATCACGCGCACTGAGCGCGGCAAGGGCTGCGGGGCATGTAGGGCATGGAGTGCAAGCGGGGGAGCCGAGCGTGATTACCTTTACCGAAGTGGGCTTGTCTCCGGCATCCCGGCAGCCGGGTTCCCGCGTGCGCTCGGGCGCGGCCCGGGCACTGCTTGACCATGCCGGCTGGATCCTTGCCGCCATGCTGTTCAGCGCGCTGTGCGGTGCGCTGTATGCGTGGTCGCTGCCTGCCATGTACGAGGCGGACGTATTGGTGCGCCCGGAGTCTGCCAGGCGCCTTGCGCTGAATGTGCAGGGCACGGCCAGCGCGGGGCAGCCCGCCGACGAACTGCGGCCGGACGCGCTGACCAGCCGCGCGGTGCTGGCGCCGGTGGTGCGGGAAACCCGCCTCGATATCACCGCGGCCCCGCGTACGGTGCCCGTGGCCGGTGCGCTATGGGCGCGGTTTGCCGGTGGCGCGCAGCCCGGGCCGCTTTCGACATCGCTTTCGACGCCGCTAGCTGCGCCGCTGGAGAGCCTGTCCGCCTACGCCTGGGGTGGTGAGCGGATCGACCTGATCGCCCTCAACGTGCCCGACGCGCTGCTCAACCAGCCACTGACGCTGGTGGCACTGGGCGAGCAGCGCTTTCGCCTGCTGGGCGAGGACGGCGTGTTGCTGCTGACGGGCAAGGTTGGYGACATTGCGCGGGGCCATGGCGTTTCGCTCAAGCTGGCGCAGCTCACCGCGCGCGCGGGGACCGAGTTCGTGGTGATGCGCCGCGACGCCGTCACGGCTGTCGAGCTGCTGGCGCGCGGGCTCAAGCTGGAGCCGCAGCGCGGCATGGCCACGGCAACCGGGCCGAATAGCGGTACGGCTGGCGCAGCCGCCGACGCGGTGCGCATCGTCTGGCGCGACGCCGACCGGGAGCATGCCGCGGCCGTGGTCAATGCCGTGGCGCGCTCGATTGTCGATACACAGGTCGGCCATCGGCGCGAGCAGGATAACCAGCAGCTGGATTTCGTCTCCGGCGAGCTGCCACGCGTGAAGGCCGAGCTGGAGGCGGCCGAGGCGGCTCTGGCGCGCTTTCGCACGCGCGCCGGGTCCTTGCAGCCTTCCCAGGAGTCCCAGTCCTACCTCAGCGGCAGCATCGAGTACCAGCGGCAGATCTCCGGGCTACGGCTCGAGCGTGCGCGCCTGCTGCGCAATTTCATGCCGCAGAGCCAGGAAGTGCGGGCGATCGACGAGCAGATCGAGCAGTTGCGCGGCGACAGGCGCAGCATGGATAGCCGGCGCCAAGGGCTGTCCGAGGCGGAGCGCGAGTCGGGGGCGCTGAGCCGCGACGTGAAGGTGGCCGAGGACATGTACATGTCCTTGCGCCGGCAGGCGCAGCTGCTGGCGCTGGCGCAGTCGGACCAGAGCAGCGATGTGCGGCTCGTGGACCTTGCGGTGGCACCTGCGCTGCCGGTCGGGCCGAATCGGGCGCTGGTGACGGGCCTGGCGGCGTTGCTGGGCCTGTTGGCCGGCACCGGGCTGGCTGCGTGCAAGCGCCGCGCGTCCCGGGGCATGGAGAGCGCTGCCGCGATCGAGGGGAGCCTGGCGCTGCCGATGGTGGGCGAGGTCGTGTTCAGCCCCGAGCAGCTCGAGCTGGAACGCAAGAGCCTGGCGCAGCCGCGCCCCTTGCGCGCACCGGTGTTGTCCGCGTGCGAGCCGGGCCAGACGGTGCGGCTCGCACGCGGCACGGACGACGCGGCGCGGGCCAGCCTGCGCCACTGCGTGTCCACCGCCTCGGTGCGCCCGGGCGCGGCGCATGAGGACACGGTGCTGCACGACCGGTACCTGCTTGCGCGGCAGTATCCGCATGCCCCGGCCGTGGAGGGGCTGCGCACCTTGCGCGCGTCGCTGCACTTCGCCATGGACGGCGCGGCCAACCACATCGTGGCCATCACCAGCGCCTCCGTGGGGGCGGGCAAGACGTTTGGCACGGTCAACCTGGCCGTGCTGGCGGCGCAGGCCGGCATGCGCGTGCTGGTGGTCGACGCCGACCTGCGCCGCGCCCGCGTGGCCGGGCAGTTCGGCCTGGAGGGCACGCTGGGGCTGGCCGACCTGCTGGGCGGGTCCCTCACGCTGCATGATGCGATCCAGCCGACCGCGGTCGGCGGGCTGTGGCTGCTCTCGGCCGGCACGCGGCCGGCGAATCCATCCGAGCTGCTGATGCTGCCCGCCCTGCGCGAGGTGCTGCTCACGTGCGCCGCGGGCTTTGACCTGGTCCTCGTGGATACGCCCCCCATCCTCGCGGTGGCCGACGCCGCGCTGGTCAGCCGCGTTGCCGGCGCCACGCTGCTGTTCGTGCGCGCCGACAACACGCCGCAGGAGAAGGTGGTCGAGGCGCTCAAGTACCTGGACCGGGCCAACGCCAACGTGATCGGCGGCGTGCTCAATGGCTTGCAGGTGCGCCGTAGCAACCGGGAGCGCTGCGCCGAGACCAGCGACTACCTGCGCGCGAGCACGCCGGAGGATGGCACGGTGCCGGCCTGGCGCATCGGTTGACCCGCCGTCTTTGACTTTTGCCTGCGTAGCGGCCATGGGCGCGGCCGCGTGTCCGCCATCTTCTCCACCCTTTATCGACCAGAACGGCCTCATGAGAAGCACGAACGGCAGGCACCTGCCCGCGCTGTCCCACCTGGTGGCGCTAGAAGCCACCGTCAGGCTAGCCAGCGTGACCGGCGCGGCCGATGAGCTATGCCTGACGCAGAGCGCGGTCAGCAAGCAACTGACCGAGCTCGAAGAGTACCTCGGCGTGCCCATGCTGACCCGCCGCAAGGGCGCGGTCTCGCCCACCCAGGCAGGCGAGCAATATCTGCGCGCGGTCCGCAAGGTGATTGCCGAACTGGAGGAGGCCACGCTGGAGGTGCTGACAAGCAGGGGCTGCGGTGGCCGGCTCGATCTGCGCGTGCCGGTTTCGCTAGGCAATATCTGGTTGCTGCCAAGGCTGGCAGGGTTTGCCAAAGCCCATCCGCAGATCCAGGTCAACGTCACCGCCAAGGCAGGCACGGTGGATCTGCGTGCGTCCGGCCTGGACGGCGCGATCCAGGTTTGCATGGGCCCGCCTGAAGGGCATGTCGGCGTCAAGGTGATGCCACTGGCCTTGTTTCCGGTGTGCGTGCCCGAACTACTGGCGCAGGCGGAGTCCGCCCAGGCCGCGCTGGAGCACCTGCCGCTGCTGCACCAGGCGGAGGCGCTGGAGGCGTGGGCGGGCTACTTCGATGTGATCGGCATGGCGGCGCGCAGGGCCCTGCGCGGGCCGCGCTATGCCTCGCTGGCCATGGGGCTGCAGGCGGCGCTCAGCGGCATGGGGATCGCCCTGCTGCCCGATTACGTGGTGAGGGAGGACCTGATGGCCGGGAGGTTGGTGCGGTTGCTGGACGCCACTTATGTCTCGCCCAAGTCCTATTACTTTGTTTGCCTTGAGGACAAGTGGCAGAGCCCATTGATCGGGATCTTCGTGTCCTGGCTGCTGGCGGAGGCGGCGGATACGCCACCCCGGATGCCCCCGCAGAGGCCAGCCGGGAATGCATAGGCCGGCCGCCACGCCCTACCAGGTGCAGATGCCCCAGTCGGTGTGCAGCGGCATCTCCAGGCCGAGCGCCGTATCGGTGAGCGCATGGACCTGCACGAAGGGCCGCTCGGACTCGACTTTGCCGAAGATCGCCGCGAACGGGATCTCACCCGCGTCCCGTCCCGTGCCGATGCGCGGCAGGCCCGTGGGAATGGAGGTGCCGGAGGGATCGACGAGATACCACCTGCCCGACAGGAAGACTTCCACGAAGGCATGGAAATCCGGCGGCCCGAGAGCGGGATCCGCGCCGTAGTCCAGGCTGCTGGAGATGCGCGCGGGAATGCTCAGCGCCCGGCAGATGGCAATCATCAGGTGCGCGAAATCCCGGCACACGCCGATGCGCTCGACGATCGTATCCACGGCCGAGGTGCGCTCATTGGTGGACGTCGAGAGGAAACGCACGTGGTTGCGTGCCCATTCCCGGATGGCCACGATGCGTGAGTAGCCCCATGGCACCTTGCCGAACTCCCGCAGGGCGAACTCCATCAGGCGGTCGGATTCGCAGTAGCGGCTAGGCGCCAGGTAGGGCAGCACCTCGAAGGGCAGTTGCGCGATCGGCACTTCGTGCAAGGTCGAAGGATCGTCGAGGCGATGGTCGATATCGACCACGGCTTCATAGTGGATCGCCAGGTGCCCCTTGGGCGCGCGCAGGCGGATCAGCCGGTTGCATAGCATGGCATCGGTGTACTGGTCCATGCGCAGCACGGGCGGCACCGTCAGGCGCTCGGAAACAATGCTCTGGCGGGCGGTACGGGCGGCTTCGATGTTGAACAGGAAGTCAGCCTCGGCATCCAGGACCTCGTACGACAGGTCCACCGAGTATCGAAGACGGTTCATTTGATGCCCCCTTGCCCGCGCGGCATGACAGGCGCTTGCTGATGAATAGTTCGTGACAGGGCTCGACGGATCGCCACGGCAGCCGTCAAGCGGGGATGCTTGCCCGTCCATGGTCGCCGCCCCCCATGGGAAAGTCCAGTGAATCCGTTGAGAGCGCTTTGCAGGTGTCCCTTGTTCCCCCCAGCGTCAGGGCGCCCGCGCGGCCTACTGCGGGTCGCTGTTCCTTGGCCGTGGCACCAGCTTGTCCGTGGCCAGCTTGCGGGGCTGGCCGAGCAGGCCGACGGAGACGGCGTAGCTGAAGAGATCCAGGTCGCCGCGCAGCCCGAGCTTGCGCATGGCGGACACCTTCTGGGTGCTGATGGTCTTGACGCTGCGCCCGAGACTCAGGCCGATCTGGCTGACGGACATGCCCGACAGGTAGAGCCGGATCACGTCGGTCTCGCGCGGGCTGAGCGCGCTGAACCGGGAGCGCACGTCCACGTCCTGTCCGGTGCTGTCCAGCAGTTGCTGGATTGTCGGCGACAGGTAGCGCGCGCCGTCGAGCACCTGCGACAGGCCAGCCGCGATATGCGAGGCATCATCGAGCTTGCTGACCACCGACAAGCGCTCGAACCGGACCAGCCTGCCGATCTGCACGGGGTTGTCCAGCATGGTGACCACCAGGATCGACAGGGCCGGATAGCGCCGCCGCACAAACTCGATCATGTGCAGGCCATCGCCATGCGCGCCGCCTGGCATTGCGTAGTCCGTCAGCAGGATGTCGCACGGTTTTCGGCTGAGCGCCGCAAGGATTTCCGTTGAGTTCCGCGCGCTGCCGGCGATCTCTATGCCATCGAGCTGCGCCAGCAAGCCTCGCAAGCCCAGCAGCATGACGGGATGGTCGTCGGCGATGACGATGTGGGATTTGGCGTACGAGCGGTTAGCCGACATGGGCACGGATCCACGACGGCGAATGGCGCCGGCGCACGCATCGCCGGGGCCGCTCCATTGGTCCCGGCAACTGGCGTGGGCAAAGAGGGGTGACGTCGCTCATGGCAGAGTTCCTTGCGCTCCTGATTTGTGACTGCTGACTGTATCGCTGGGAACGCGAGACTGGTTTGAGAAATTTCCGCATTTCGCCGCAGGTGCGGGGGCGAGCCGGGAACTGCGCGGAAATCGTGTTCAAAGCAAGATCTTCGGGGTTCGATTCAGTGCTTTCGTTGTCTGGAGACAGATCTACTGCGGCACCGCTGCGCCGAGGCGCCGATGCTGGCGGCGTTGCCAGGCAGTCTGCGGCGCGTCATTCGCGTCTTTCTCCTCAGGCATTTCTTCCGATTGCCTAGGAAGCTTCCCAACGGAAAGCGCAAGGACGTCGCCATCCCTTGCGGGGTTTAGTGCAGAAAGTGACTCTTTGGCTGTTTTTATGGTGTTCCCAAGTGCCGAAACGACGTGCCTGCACACGATGCAACGCTGAGTTTTCCCTCCTTTGGGAAATTTCCGACGGCTGATTCGGAAGTTTCACGCCAGTTCGGGGGCAACTTCACCACATAATCCGCGCTTCACCTACTAATTGCCGGCTGTCGCCCAACGTAGGTGAGTTCGTTTTTTTTGGCAGTTTTTGGCAGTCTTGGGAGAGCGCGCGAGTGGCAACAATCCTGATCGTCGACGATCACCCCGCACTGCGCCTGGTGATCWAGGCCCAGTTGTCGCAAGTGCTTGGGGTCAGCCATATTCTGGAAGCCGACAACGGCCAGACTGCGATTGAAGCCGCGCGGCAGTTCGAGCCCGATCTTGCCATGCTGGACCTGGATATTCCCCGTATCAGCGGCCTGGACGTGATCCCGCGCCTGAAACGGATCTATCCGCCGATCCGGATCCTGGTGGTTTCAGGTCAGGACCAGGCCATCTTCGCGCCGCGGGTGCGGCAGGCGGGCGCCCAGGGCTTTGTCAGCAAGATGCAGGACATGAAGGAAATCGTGCGCTGCGTCGAGGGGGTGATGGCCGGCTACACGGTGTTTCCCGAAATGCGCTATGAGCGCGAGTTGCCGCTCTTCAACCAGCGGGCGGATGAAGAGCGGCTCGCTTTGCTCTCGGACAAGGAGATCGTCATCCTGCAGATGCTGGTCAGGGGCTTGTCCAACAAGGCGATCGGAGAGCTTTTATTTATCAGCAATAAAACAGTGAGCAGTCATAAGACCCGCATCATGGGCAAGCTGCGGGCTACCTCGCTGGTGGACCTGGTCGACTTTGCACGGCGCTGCCGCCTGACGCCTGCGCAATGAGGCCAGCCAGCAGGCGCTTATCGGCAGTGGGTTAACAATATGCAAATGTTCACAGAGGCAAATTCATGATCCGTGCGCGATTACTCAGCACTACCGAGAGTGGCGTGCAAGCGTTGCAAATCAGCGGGCTCGCGGCCGTGCTCGCGGGCCTGGGCTTTTCCGTCGAGCACGCGGACCTGGCGAGCCCGGATGCGGGGCGCGTCCAAAGCGAGCCGCCCAGGCTGGCACTGGTCTGGCTGGCTCATGACCATGCCGGCGAGCTCGCGCGCAGCGACTTTGGCCTGTCCCCGGACAGCCTGCTCTTTTCGGTGGTGCAGGCCGGCGCGGACKCGAGCGTGGTTGATGCGGCCCATGGCGCCGCCTTCGATGCCACGCTCAGCGCGCCGGTCAACGTCATCGCACTGGCGCACGCGATGGCCGAGCACGGGTTTGTCGCGGTGTCGCCTGGCGAATGCGCGGCCGTCCGCACGCTGCTCGATACGCTCGCGGGCGGTGACGAGGATATTGTCAGGGACCTGGTGGACAGCCTCGTCGAGACCAACCGCATCGATCTCGAGATGATGCGCGCGGCGCTGGCGGATGGCACCTGGCAGCGGTTCGGCAGCGGGGCGCACCGCATCAAGGGCTCGGCCAGGATCCTGGAGTGCGGGGCCCTGGTCACGCTTTGCGGCCGGCTCGAATCCGTTGCCCAGCACGGCGACCTTGCCACCGCGCAAGCCTTGCTGCCGATTCTTGCGCCAACGCTGGCGCAGCTTGACGCGTCGCTGGCGGCGCTGCGCCCGCCCCGGCTGCGCGCCTAGCCAGAACCGCTTCGCTTCATGTTGAAACAGCACTCTTAGAGACCATTTCAAAAAAAACCCCGAAGGAGGCTGTTAACTTCCTCGGCTAGCCGAGGTTGATGGCATCCGCGAGGATGCTCGTCAGCAGCAAGGTCTTGTCGCTAGCAGTCTCGCCCGTCTTCAGGTGCGTGAAATGGCGGGTGAAGCCGGTCCACGCATCGACCTCCATCAGAGAGTGCCGTAATCTTGACACGCGGCAGCATAAGCGATGTCTGATCGATCAGCGTTTGCGCTTCCATCGGGAAGGCGGCGTCGAGTGGCGAGATTTTCAGGCCAGACTCGGTGACGATCGCGTCCGGCAGCTTGTTGGCGGCGGCCAACCGGTTGACGGTTTCCAGCTTCATTTCCAGGTACATGCTCCACGAACAGTTTGCCTGCACGGGGCAGTCGCGTGCTGCGCGTGGTGCGTACAAAACGCTGCACACCAAGGTCTTCTTCCAGTTCCTTGATCGCACGGGACAACGGCGACTGCTCGATATGCAGCTTCTCGGCCGCGCGGGCGAAATGGAGTTCTTTGGCCACGGCCAGCAAACAGCGTAGATGTCGAAGCTCCATTAATAAACCTCAAACGCCGTCATGAATCCGGCGGTCTAGCCGCTAGATCAAACGCTCATCGACGCGGGCCAGACGTAAACCCATAGGCGTTCGCGCGCCAAGCGGTGAGGAAACCAATCATCAGTATCAACAGCACTACCCAAGGAAAAGATTTGGCACCTGCGGACTCAAGCAGTACCCCGCCAATAATCCCGCTGCCGGCGAACGAGAGATTGAACACTGTTACCAGCATGGATTGCGCAACGTCAGCACCGTTACCCGCTGCATCGGCCAATGCGGTTTGCAACAAAGTCGGCGCACCACTAAAGCTCAAACCCCAGATCGCCACACCAACGCATATGAATACAAGTGACGTGCTTCCCAAGCCRAATGTCAGTGAAACCAAGGCAAAAGCACCCAGTCCGGTCAGCACCAGAAGTCGCAGCCATCGGTCAACCAGAGAACCGACAAGCCATATGCCGAACATGGCAGACATGCCAAAGATGAGCAGTACGGAGTCCACATTGCCAGCTAGCCCAACCGACGCCAGGAAGGGAGCGATATAGGTGTAGAGAATGTAATGCGGAAGAATCCAAGCCATCACGACGAACAGCACAGGTCGCACGCCAGGGGTGGCAAGGACTTGCCTCATCGGCAAACGACCGTCGGCCGTCTGGCCGGGGTAGTCGGGAACCGCCCAGAAAACCCAGCCCATTAGCACCAGGGTCATTCCCGACATGATGCCAAAAACGCTGCGCCAGCCGATCATGGTTCCGAGCCAGGCGCTCAACGGTACGCCAACCGATAACGCTAAAGGGATGCCAACCATTGCCACCGCAAGCGCGCGGCCCTGCATGGACACAGGAACCATACGGCGTGCATAGGTTGCCAAGAGACTCCAGGCAAGCCCCGTGGCAAGCCCCACTGCGAACCGCGCAACCAGTGTCAGTACATAGTGCGAGGACGCCGCCGTTATCGCATTGCAAACGAGAAATGCCATCAGCACCAGCAACAGGACATGCCGCCGTTGCCATTTGCTCGTAGCCGCCGTCAACGGGATAGCGGCTATGCCCGAGCCGAGTGCGCAACTCGTCACAAGTTGCCCAGCCCAAGCCTCGGTCACATGAAATCCTTGAGCAATCTGCGGAAGCAAGCCAGCTGGCACTGTCTCGTTCGCCGTGGCAATAAAACTAGCCATCGTCAACGCCAGCAACCCTGACATGGGAAGCCGGCCTGCCGGTGCCACACACTCGATCCTCTCCACTACCGTACCGCTACTCTCGTCCATCATGCCGTCCACCTCTCGCTGTCGCCTTTCAGTCAGGGTTGCAAGGACGCAGTTTGGCTGGTACACATAGATTTGATAATTGGGGCAGATTTTGAATCAAATTCAAATCTAAATGAAAGATGGCGACCGATCGACTAGGTGATATGCGTTTGTTCGTAGAGGCGGCGGCACTTGGCAGCCTGTCTGCCGCGGGCCGCAAGCTGGGCTTTTCGCCAGCCGCTGCGAGTGCTCGGCTGACCAAACTGGAAGCTGCGCTTCGCACGAAGTTGCTCGATCGCAGTACAAGGCAATTGCGTTTGACCGAAGAGGGCCGGCTATATCATCGACATTGCTGCATCGCCCTGAGAGCCATTGAGGACGCCGAAGACGCGCTCCATGTGAGCCAGAATGCGGTGCGCGGAAAAGTTCGTATTTCGGCATCAGCCGATTTTGGTCGTCATCAGCTTAATCAATGGCTGGAAGACTTCATCCGTGCGCAGCCAGAATTGAAAGTCGCCCTGACGTTGACCGACTCGCCCTCGGATCTGCTGCACGATGACGTAGACTTCGCGGTTCGTTTTGGAAAGCCGGATAACGATTCGCTCATTGCACGTCGGCTCGCGCCAAACTGGCGGGTGTTATGCGCGTCTCCTGAATACCTGGCTAAACACGGTACGCCACGTACTCCGGCAGACTTGGTTACACATCAGTTCGTCATCCTAGTCACGGCTGCCGGCCCACTGAACGAATTTCATTTTGCGTCAGCGGGAAGGCACTGGACTCACACGGTAGCGATGGAAAATGCGTGGGAAACCAATGACGGTGCGTTGGCCCGTGCATGGGCACTGGCAGGATATGGCATTGCCCGCAAGACGATCTGGGATGCGGCTGAGGATATTCGTGCTGGCACACTCAAGGCCCTGTTACCAGATTTGATCGAAAGCGAGCCAGGAATCTATGCTGTATTCCACCAGAATCGGTACATGACTCCCCGCGTGCGGGCGTTACTGGATTTTCTGATAGACCGATTTCAGCACGCATCCGACGATATTCTGGCCGATCTCCCTTCACCATTGACATCCGCAAAGACAGGTTGATGCAAGCGGGCACGCACTCAAATTTTCGGACCACGTTGCCGCCCAATCTCCCATGACACACCTCCGCCGCGCGCCGTTGCGGCGAGTTGCTGGTCTAGCCGCAGCTCGATTACCGGTTTCCACGGCAACAGCGAGAACCCCATGCCGTCATCGAGCATCGCGTAGCGCCCGCTGGCGAGCATGAGGTTGTGCCGGTAGATGCCGGACACGCGCTGCCCGTCGGCCGCTGGCCGATGCTCCAGGCCGGTTTCGGCGGCAATGTCCTTCGCGGCCTGCGCCAGATCGCGCCCGCGCAGCGTCGCCAACAGGTTGCGTGCGAAAACAAGGCGCTGCCCGTGATGCTCGACTACTGGCTGCACTTGATCGGCAAGGGAAATCGAGTGGGGTAAGTGGCGCTACCACCACTGGCACGCTCGGCGCTCGACCTGTACCTGGTGCAACTGGGATTGCCGGTGACGCCGGCCCGATCCCAACCGCTGCCTCCCGGCAGCTAGCCCGGTTGAGCGTTGCCCTCGGCTGTGTGAGTGCCGCTGCACAGATGCCCGCGCAACGCGCGTTCCAGCGTGGACAGTCCCACCGGCTTGACCATCACTTCGCTCATTCCCGCGGCCAGCGCACGCAGGTGATCCTCGCGCTGCGCGCTCGCGGTGCAGCCGATGATGGGGATGCGGCCCAGCGCATCCTTGCGCGCGCGTACCGCACGGGCCAGGCTGAAGCCATCCATCACCGGCATCATGCAGTCGCAGATGATCAGGTCCGCAGGGCGCCGCTGCAGGTCCTGCAAGGCAACGGCGCCGTTCTCCGCCGTCTCCACGGTAATGCCAAGCCGCTCCAGCTGGCGTTCCATCAACAACCGGTTGGGCGCGTGGTCGTCCACGACGAGCACGCGGGTGCCTGGCGCAAACAGCGCGACGCCCGCGTTGCCGGCCGGCGGCGCGTCTGCCTGGGGCTGCGAAGCCGAAACCTCCAGGCTGAGGCGCACCAGCACCTGCGTGCCGCGTCCCGGCTCGCTCTCCAGGGTGATCTCGCCCCCCATCTTGCGTACCAGGTTTTGTGCGATGGACAGGCCGAGGCCGGTGCCGCGGGTGTTCGCGCGCTCCGTTGACTCCACCTGGGAAAAGGGCCGGAACAGCTTGCCGATCGCCTCCGCGGGAATGCCGATGCCAGTGTCCTTGATGCTGAGGCACAGCGCTTGCGAGGCCCCCGGCGCGGCACAGCCGTCGAGCCGGATATCCACGCTGCCGCGCTCGGTGAAGCGGATGGCATTGGAGAGAAAGTTGCTGATGACCTGCTTCATGCGAAGGATATCCACGCGGTGCGCCGGCGCCACGTCATCGCTCACGCAGACGTTCAAGGCCACGCCCTTCTGGGAGGCGACGGGACCGAACATCTGCGTGACTTCATGCAGGCCCTGGCGCAGGCTGGCGGCACGGGGTTGCAGCGTGAACTGGCCGGCCTCCATCTTGGAGAGGTCCAGGATATCGTCCAGCAGCGACAGCAGCGATGTGGCCGCGCCATGCGCCGTATCGAGTTGCTCGCGATCCTCGTGCTGGGCGTGCCGGCGCGTCAGCACCAGTTCCAGCATCCCGAGGATGGCGTTCATCGGCGTGCGTATCTCGTGGCTGATCGAAGCCAGGAATGTCGACTTGGCGCGGTTGGCAGCCTCGGCGCGGTTCTTGGCGGCAGCCAGTTCGGCCAGCATCTGCTGGCGTTCCGTCACATCGATCCAGCCCCCCACGATGCCCGCCGTGCCGCCATTGGCGCGGCGCAGCGGCACCACCCAGCTGATCACGCTGCGCGGCGCGTTGCCGATGGTCAGTTGGCGATCGGCGCTGAACGGCAGGCCGGTGCGCAGCACGCGTTGATAAACGGCCATCAAGTCTTGGTGGCTGATATCGGGATTGAAGGCGGGGTGCACGAAGGCCGGCCCGGTCCCGGCCAGCGCCCGCCGCGTCGTGCCCAGCGCCGCTTCGTAGGCGGTATTGCAGGTGATCATGCGGAACTGGTTGTCGCGCAGGTAGATGGGCTGGGGAATGCCGTCGAGCACTGCCGTCTGGAACGCGACCTGGTCCTGCAAGGCACGCTCGGCCGCGGTGCGCTGGGTCACCTGCCGGCGCAGCGAGGCCACCCAGGCCAGAAACAGCAGGCTAACCAGCAGCAGTGCGGCCGCGCCAGCCATCAGCCATGGCATGAACTGGCGCCAGGTGAAGCCCGGCGGCCTGGGTTCCGTCCAGTGCGCGCGCATGGCGCCGAGCTCGTCGCGCGAGATGCTGAGGATGGCCTTGTTGATGATGCCCAGCAATTCCGGGTGCTGGTTGCTGACACCCACGCCGACTTCCAGCGGCACGCCGCCCGCGGCCGCAGCGACCTTGAGCTGGCCGGCATAGGCTTGCTTGAGCATGTGGTCGGCCATGAAGACGCTGGAGATGGTGGCATCCGCGCGTCCCGTGGCGACCAGGCGGAACGCCTCATCGTACGAGTTGGTCTCGCGCTGGCTCACCGCGTAGCTGGCCCGCACGAGATCGTAGAACCCGTTGAGCGGCGGCCCCGCGATGACCTTGTTGGCAAGGTCGGGCAGGCTCTTGATGCTGTCGTCGCGGGCGCGCGTGACAACGACCCAGTTGCCGGAAAAATAGGGCGCGCTGACCGAGAGCGGGGCGTTGCCGGTGGCGGCATGGTTCAGCGGCAGGATGGGCACCACGTCCAGCGTGCCGTTCTTTAGCGCGGCAGTCACGTCCGCGGCGCTGGCCGGCCAGAAGGGGACGAAACGCAGCCCGGTGCGCTGCGCGATCAGTTGCAGCACTTGCTCGGTGAGTCCGCCCAGGTGTTGCCTGGCATCGACGAACTGGAAGGGAACCAGGTCGCGCGCCGCCAGGTAGCGCACTTCCGGATGCCGGGCTGTCCATGCGCGCTCTGCCGTGGAGAGATTGAGCTTGTCGGTGATATCGAATTCGAGCGAGCTGGGCGTCCAGAAGGTGTCGATCTCGCGCTTGAGCGCCGCGGGCATCTGCGCCAGCACCTGGTCGATGATCCGGCCCAGCGCGGGGTCGCTCACTGCGAACGTGATGCCCTCGTGCGCCAGCGGCGCGAAGTTGCGCGCCGTCAGTTCGCCGTAGTGGTATTGCTCGACGAGGTAGCCGGCCGCGGTGGCGTTGGTGACCATGACGAAGTCCGCGTCCCGGGAGAGTTGGTCGAGCGCGCCGAGCAGGTTCTCGAACGGCAGCAACCGCGCGCCAGGGTAGGCCCGCTGCAGCAAGGCCGGCGAGACTTCGCCCGCCAGGTAGCCGATGGCGCGGCTGTCCTGGTTGCGCGCACCGTCTCGCCGGGACACGACCTCGATCAGGCGATGGTCGTGGTACGGCGCGGTTCGCACGCCGGTGCCCGGGCTGTCCAGCGACGTGGTGATCAGGTCGATGGCGCCGCCGGCCAGATGGCTGCGTGCCAGCTCGTGCGAGGGGTAGCGCTGGATCTGCACCGGCACGCCAAGCCTGGCCACGACCGCGGCAAGGTAGTCGGCGGAAATCCCGCGGTAGTCCCCACTCAGGTCGACCAGGTCGAACGGCGGCAGGTAGTTGCCAACCACGCCCACCCGCAAGGCCTTGTGCGCGCGGCGCCATGCATGCAACGCCGTATCGTCGCCCCGGGGCGGCGCGGCACGGTCGATGGCATCGCGTGTGCCAGCGGGGGCCACGCGCACCTGCGCGTTCAGGCGCAACGTGCGCAGGGGCTCGGCAGGCAGGGCAGCCAGCGCCGGCGCGCCCTGGCAAAGCGCCAGCAGCAGCACAAACAACTGTCGGCGCCACCAGTTGGCCGGCACGCACCGGCTCGCGGTGGGCGAGCCGTCCGCCGGATGCGGGGAACTGCAGATGCACATAAGGGATTCTCGTGGAGGGCGGCGCGCTGCGGCGTGCCGGATCTGCGCACGCTTGGGGTTGCAGCCTTCAGGCGACGCCGAGCGCCAGCTTGGAAGTGCGTGCCTTAGAGGCCATTTCAAAAAGATTCTGGCGTCGTTGCGCGGCCTTGGCCGATCCACTTGTACTGTCTGCGGCCGCGCGCCTAGCCAGAACCGCTTCGCTTCATTTTGAAACAGCCTCTTAGCCCAAATGTACGGGCCGCGCTTGCGCACAGATTTGAGAAATGTCTGAAAAGGCGTGCAGAACTTTCCGAGGCTAGCGGGCTGGAAATGTGATGCGAACAGGTCACATCCAGTGACGCCGCCTCATTGAAGTGGCGTTTAAGTATCAAAAATCCTGTTTCGGAGGCTTCTTATATCGCGATAGGGCCGGTCTAACTACTCTCCATAGTAAAAACCAATCATTGTCTTTGTAACGATGAATTGTACAAATCACATTGGCGCGGCCAGAATCGGGTCTTCGCTGCAACACGCGGCCATCTACCCCCAGTCATCCAGGAGCTAAACCATGCTGCAATCCCGTGAAGGTCAACGCGTTCCCAATGTCACGTTCCGTGTTCGCGAGAACAACGAATGGAAGACCGTGACCACGGCCGACTTGTTCGAAGGCAAGACCATCGCGCTGTTCTCGCTGCCGGGCGCATTCACCCCGACCTGTTCGTCCACCCACCTGCCGCGCTACAACGAGCTGGCGCCGGTGTTCGCCAAGCACGGCGTTGACGCGATCCTGTGCGTCTCGGTCAACGACACGTTCGTGATGAACGAGTGGGCGAAGGACCAGGAGTCGGAGAACATCGTGATGATTCCCGATGGCAACGGCGAATTCACCGAAGGCATGGGCATGCTGGTCGACAAGGCTGACCTGGGCTTCGGCAAGCGCAGCTGGCGCTATTCGATGCTGGTCAAGGACGGCGTGGTCGACAAGATGTTCATCGAGCCGGAAGAGCCGGGCGACCCGTTCAAGGTGTCGGACGCTGACACCATGCTCAACTACATCGCCCCCAACGCCAAGAAGCCCGACCAGGTCGTGGTGTTCTCCAAGGTGGGTTGCTCGTTCTGCGCCAAGGCCAAGCAGATGCTGTCGGACCACGGCTTCGAATACATCGACGTGCCGCTGGAACACAAGATCCGCGGCAAGGTGCTGGGCGCCTTGTCGGGCGATATGACCGCGCCGCAGATTTTCATCAACGGCAAGCTGATCGGCGGCGCCGACGCGCTTGAGACCTACCTGGTTCGCTAAACCTTAGCCAGCCACGCAACACGCTTGAACGCCGCAGGGCGCGGCGCCGGCAAAGCCGGAGGCCGTGCCCCAGTCGGCGGACCCGATGGCAGCGCCACCCGGTGCCATCCGGTCCGTTGATTGACACAGCCTTTACCAGGAACGCCGACATGACCACCCCGCAGAACGTGCAAAACATGAAGACCGTGCAAACCATCCAGACCGATGTCGCCGTGATCGGCGCCGGCACGGCGGGCCTGGCCGCGTACCGCGCGGCCCGCGCCGCCGGCAAGCGCGCCGTCATCATCGAAGGCGGCCCCTATGGCACCACCTGCGCCCGCGTGGGCTGCATGCCCTCCAAGCTGCTGATCGCCGCGGCCGAGGCGGCGCATGAGCTGCGCCACACGGCCCCTTTCGGCGTGCATGTGGATGGCGAGATCCGCATCGACGGGCGCGAGGTCATGGCGCGCGTCAAGCGCGAGCGCGACCGGTTTGTCGGCTTCGTGGTGCGCGGCGTGGACGGCATTCCCGCCGAGGACAAGGTGAGCGGCTATGCCCGCTTCATCGACAACACCGTGCTGCAGGTTGGCGAGCACACCACCGTGCGCGCCAGCCGCGTGGTGATCGCCACCGGCTCCAGCCCCGTGATTCCGCCGCCGTTCAAAGTGTTCGGCGATCGCCTGGTGGTCAACGACGACGTCTTCGCCTGGGACGACCTGCCGCGCCGCGCCGCCGTGTTCGGTCCTGGCGTGATCGGGCTGGAACTGGGCCAGGCACTGTCCCGCCTGGGCGTGCAGGTGCGCGTGTTCGGCTTGCGCGGCGGCGTGGGCCCGCTGACCGATCCGGCCATCAAGGCCAATGCCGTGGCTAGCTACCGCGAGGAGTTCTACCTCGACCCGGATGCCAAGCTTGGCGAGATGGGCCGCGATGGCGACGAGGCAGTGATCCGCTTTACCGATCTCTCGGGCAACACCGTGACGGAGCGCTTTGACTACGTGCTCGCCGCCACCGGCCGCCAGCCCAATGTGCGCGGCCTCGGGCTTGAGCACACCGGCCTGGCATTGGATTGGCGCGGCGTGCCGGTATTCGACCCGGTCACCCTGCAATGCGGCGCGGCGCCGATCTTCATCGCCGGCGACGCCAACGATGTCCTGCCGTTGCTGCACGAAGCTGCCGACGAAGGCAAGGCTGCCGGCGAGAACGCCGCGGCCTATCCCAAGGTGCGCCCGTTGTCGCGCCGCGCCCCGATCGGCGTGGTCTTCACCGACCCGCAGATCGCCATGGTGGGCCAGCGCCATGCCGACCTCGAGCCGGACAGTTTTGTCACCGGCGAGGTGAGCTTCGAGGACCAGGGCCGCAGCCGCGTCATGCTCAAGAACCGTGGGCTGATGCACGTCTACGCCGACAAGGATAGCGGGCGCTTTCTCGGTGCGGAATGGACCGGCCCGCGCGCCGAGAATATCGCGCACTTGCTGGCCTGGGCTTACCAGCAAGCGCTCACCATCGAGCAGATGCTGGCCATGCCGTACTACCACCCGGTGGTGGAAGAGGGCCTGCGCACCGCGCTGCGCGATGCGGCCGCGAAGCTGGCCGGCTGAGCTCGCCAGCGCCCCACGCTGAGCTGGCTGTCCATGCGGCAGCCAGCGGGTTGGTTCCGACAGAATTCTTTGCAATCCCGTCCTGTACCTGCGCTGTGCGCACGGCGATACTGCCGCTCGATACAAGCAACGCCGGGAAAGGGCACAGGGAGAAGCGATGGAACTGACTACGCTGCAGAAATACCAGGACCTGGCCGTGGCCTACGCCAGCGACTTTGGCGTGAAGGTCCTGGCGGCGATGGCCTTCTGGGTGATCGGCCGCTGGCTGATTCACATGGTGGTGAGGATGGTCCAGGCCTCGCTCGGGCGGCAGAAGGTGGACCCCACGCTGCTGCGCTACGTGGGCTCGATCATCACGGTCACGCTGAACGTGGTGCTGGTGATCGGCATCCTCGGCTACTTCGGCATCCAGACCACCAGCTTCGCGGCGCTGATCGCCGCCGCGGGCGTGGCCGTCGGCATGGCATGGTCCGGCCTGATGGCCAATTTCGCCGCCGGTGCCTTCCTGATCGTGCTGCGCCCCTTCAAGGTGGGCGACTTCGTCACCGCGGCCGGGGTCACCGGCACCGTGCGCGAGATCGGCTTGTTTGCCACTACGCTCGATACGCCGGACAACGTGCTGACCGTGGTCGGCAACAACAAGATCTTTGCCGAGACCATTCAGAACTTCACGGCCAACCCGTCGCGCCGCGTCGAGCTGAAGGCGCAACTGGCCGGCAGCACTGACCATGCCACCGCCATCGCCTTGCTCAAGCAGCATGTGGCGGCGATCGCCAACGTGCTGGCCACGCCGGCCGTCGATGTGGAAATCCTGGAATTCACCCTCGTCGGGCCGGTGTTGGCGGTGCGCCCGCACTGCCACAACGATCACTACTGGCAGGTCTACTTCGATACCAACCGCGTGATCCGCGAATGCTTCGGCGAAGCCGGCTTTGCCGCGCCGATGCCGGCGCAGCTGGTGGTGATGCAGGCCGCGGCCAGCCACGCTGGCGAGCCGCCGCGCGCGCTGTTGGCAGCCTCAGCTTAGCCTGCACTCACTTCGGCACGGCGCCCTGCCGGACACCTGCGGCTTCTGGTGTCCGGCGGGGCGCCGTCGTCGTTTTCGCTTGCCCTGGATGGGCGCTTGCGGCGCGCTATCACCCCGTTGACGACGCTGTGATTCCGTTGTAGCCAGTGCGGATGACGGACTCGCCTGCCCGGCCGGATTGCAGTTGCCCGTTTTGTGGGCAGTCCGATGGGGTCCGCGTGCTAGAGCCATTTGCGGAGCTTGTTGACAGTGTTATCCACATAAAGTGTGGATAACACTGTCGGGCAGCAACAGGGGAGATCTGATGCCCGGTGGTTTTGTCAAGCCCCGGGCCCAGGTTTTTACTGGCTGCGGTGGGCGCAACGGCGTCTGGTGCGGACGTCCTGCCGGCTTGTGCTGCCAGCGCGGAATCGGCGAAACTCGTCGCCGGGAGTGACGCGCATGGCACTGGCTGCCGCCATGCCCATCCCGCGATACCCCATGCCCCATTCCAACCCGCCATCACCCGAGGACAACACCATGCCATTCCTGATCGAAACCTGGGACAAGCCACAGCACCAGCAAGTGCGGCAAGCGGCCCGAGCGGGGCACCTGGCGTTCCTGGACGCCCAGAAGGCCCTGCTGCTGGCCTGCGGGGCCAAGCTCAACGATGACGGCAGCGATGCCGGCGGCGGCTTCTACATCGTCGACCTCGACACCCGCGACGCGGCGCGGCAATTCATCGATGCCGACCCATTCACACAGGCCGGCCTGTTTGCCGAGGTGCGCATCACGCGCTGGCGCAAGGCCTATCTGGGTGGCGAGTGCTACCTGTAGCCAGCGGGCGTGATGTCTTGATGCCTTGATGCCTTGACGGGCGGGGTGCGCGCTCAGCCGCCCCGTGCCATGTCGGGTGCCTGTGGCTCATGCCGTTCCAGGTTGGCGTAGGCATCCGCCGCGATCACGCCGAACATGATGTGGGCGAACAGGCTTTCCCACCCGCGCGCCTCGTCGAACCAGTTGAAGTACCGGCCCATCACGTAGAAGTTCACCAGGTAGACCAGCACCCCGAACACCGCGCCCGCCAGCGTGGCCATGCCGATGCTGGAATCAAAGCGGAACGACGCGATGAGCATGGCCAGGATCGTCGCCAGCACGATCGACAGGCCAAAGTGCACAATGCCCGCGGCCAGCACGATGGTCCAGCTGAACGCGTCGGCGGAGGCCAGCGCCTGCCGGCCGAGCATGAGGGCCGCCACCATCTTTACCGTGCCCCACGCCCCCTGGTACAGCACAAAGCGTGCCGTCAGCAGCTCCAGTATGACGTACAGCGTGCCCGCGATCAGCCCCGCAATCGCAGCGGCGCGCCAGTCCGGCGCGCGGCGGGCGAAACGGTGCGGCTGCATATGCAAATGGAGTTCCATGAACGGCTCCTTCTCACCAGCGGCCTGAAAGCCAGGCCCTTCTGATAGTTTTAGCCTATCCGCTGGAAATGCCAAGTCCGCGAGTGCGCGCGAAGCGCCTCGGCCGGCAGCCGGCGTGACGAGAAAGAAGCGCGAGGGATTGGGCCGCAAGGACCCCGGTTTCAGCTCGCGGCTTGCGGCGCGAGCTTTACCATCAGTTCGCCACCGCCATAGGTAGCCTGGATCGTATGCGCGCCGGCCGGCACATCGAACGGGCGCGTCAGCGTGCCGGTGGTCACCACGGTGCCCTTGCGCAAGGTGACGCCGCGCTCGGCGGCATGCGCCAGCAGCGATTGCAGGGCTTCCAGCGGGTAGACCGCATCGTCGCCGGCAAGCGGTTGCGCGCACGCCACGCCGTCAAGCGCCACGCTGGCGCTGGCGCGCACGTCTTCCATGCTGTCGGCGTCGATCCTCGCGCCCAGCACCAGCGCATGGAAACCCACGTTATCGCCGGCAAAAGCCGGCATGCCCACCGCAACGCGGTCTTCATAGCGCGACAGCACCACCTCGACGGCAACCTGCGCGCTTTCAATCAGCTCGGCCAGCGCTGCCGGCGCGAGTTCGGCCTGCAGCGGCGCGACGTCGCGCGCCAGCCGCACGGCAATCTCGAATTCGATGGTCACCACCGCACCCGTGGGGACCGGCACGGTGTCGCCCGAGGCATAACAGCGCGATGCCCCCACCTGGCCCACCAGCGGGCGCGCCAGTTTTGCGCGCCGCATGGCGTTGGCACTGCCGACACCCAGCTTCCAGCCCAACACCGGATCGCCGAGCGCTGCGATGAAACGATCCTGCACGTCATAGCCGCTGCCGAGCGTCGCCGGCTTGGCGTCGGCGGGCAGGTCAGCGAATTGCACGCCGCGCCGGCAGGCATCGGCCAGCAGCATCGCCGCGGGGCCGGGGTTGAAGGGTGCGCTCACGAGTTCTCCTGGGTGATCGGTGATGGATGATGGGTTGTTGAATAGCGTGGATAGCGGGGGCTGGCCGGGCCGCGCAATGAAAGCGTTCAGAGGCGATGCCGCTCCGAGCTGCGCCCCACGATCGACGCCCCCGCGATCAGTTCCTTGAGCAGCGCTTGCGAGGCGTGGCCGCTGGTGCGGTAGGGATCGAGCTCACCGTGGGCGGAATACTTCAGGATGGTGGCCATATTGACCTTGCCGGTATTGACCAGGCCCATTGCCCAGCCGGCGAACTCGCGCTCGAGGATTTCCTCGTAGTGCAGCAGCACCACGTCCTCGTGGCGCACGTCCCGGCCGATTTGCTGGTACAGGCGTGAGACTTCCGTGCGGCCGCCTTCGAGCGCCTGCATGAAGATGCCGTTGCCGTAGCAAAGCACGCCGGTGATGCCGTGCTTCGGGTTATTCGCCACACTGGTAGCGACGATGGCGTCTACCAGCGCGGGATCGGCCGGCTGGCATGCGCGGCTGGCGTAGAGCAGGCGTACGAGCATGTTGTCTCCACTGGGTTGCGAGGCGGTGAATGGCGCTGGCTTAGTCGCGTGTCCGGTTCAGCAGGGTCAGGAACTCGCGGCGCAGGCTGTCGTCCTTGAGGAACGAGCCGCGCATCACGCTGTTGGTCATCTTTGCATCGGTGTCGCGCACGCCGCGCCAGTGCATGCAGAAATGCTCGGCTTCCATGACGATGGCCAGCCCGTCCGGGCTCATCTTCTCCTGCAGCAGGTCAGCCACCTGGGTCACGGCTTCCTCCTGGATCTGCGGGCGGCACATGATCCATTCGGCCAGGCGCGCGTACTTGGACAAGCCGATCAGGTTGGAATGCTGGTTGGGCATCACCCCCACCCACAGCTTGCCGATGATCGGGCACAGATGATGCGAGCAGGCGCTGCGCACGCGCAGCGGGCCCACGATCATCAACTCGTTGATGCGCTCCGCGTTGGGGAATTCGGTCACATTGGGTTGCTTGACGTAGCGGCCCGCGAAGATCTCCTTCAGGTACATCTTGGCCACGCGGCGCGCGGTCTCGCGGGTGTTGTGATCCTGGTCGATATCGATCACCAGGCTGCGCAGCACCTCTTCCATGCGCGACTGCACTTCATCGAGCAACTCGTCCAGTTCGCCGGGCTCGACATACGCCGAGATATTGTCGTTGGCGTGGAAGCGCTCGCGCGCCGCCTGCAAACGCGACCGTATGCGGGTCGACACACTACCCAAGGCCTCGTCGAGGCCGGGGTCGGGTGCTTGGTGGTCGGATTCCATATCGTGCGGTTCGTGGCTGTCGTTGAAGGATCGTTGAAGGGCTGGCGAGCAGGCGGGCATGGCGTGCCGATCCACCTCTGGCCGCCTGTGGTCTGCGCTTTGCGCTTACTTTACAACAATATCCTGCGTCGGCACCGGCGTGCCATGGGGCATGGCACGCAACAGCGCGGGGGATGGGAAGAGGGGGCCGCGGCTGGGCCGCATCGCGGGCGCAGGCCCCTGGCAGGGATGACTACAGCGCGGCTTGCATCAAGGTGGCCGATGCCGGGCAGGCTTCGCGGGACAGCGCGGTATTGAGCAGTTCCGGGGGCATGCAGGCGCGCTCCACGCGCTCAAAGCCCAGCCGGGCAAAATAGTCGACGGCGGTGGTGGTTTGCAGCACCACGGACTGCACGCCGCGTGTGCGGGCCTCGGCCAGCATCGCAGCCACCAGCAATTCGCCCAGGCCCGCCGAGCGTGCGCGCTCGGCCACGGCGACCGAGCGCAGCACGGCCACTTGCCCATAGTTCTCCACGCCGGCGCAACCGAGCAGGCCAGCGTTGTCGCGTACCACCAGGAAATTGCCGATCTGCTCGGCTACGCCGTCAACCGGCAAGCCGCAAGCCTGGAGCAGATCCTGTACTTCCTTACTGTCTTTTTCGTTTGCATAGTGCGGGCGCATGTTGCCCTCCTGCCCTTCGGGCTGTTATTGGTATCTTAAGTTCAGACTGGCTTTACGGTGCCTAGGGATAGTTCTTAAGTAGATTCGCGTACTGGACAGCAGGCATCGTCGATTCCGTCCTGAAAAGCCACGGTGCACAGCGATGGCAAGGGCCTGGGCACGGCGGTGCAGGCACGCTTGCGGCGGCTGGAGATCGCGCAAGGGTTCACGCCCGACGTGGCGCTGATCGATATCGGCCTGCCAGGCATCGACGGCTTCCAGCTGGCGCAACACCTGCGCGAGCTGCCTGCCCTGTAGGACATTGCTTCACCCGAATCAGAATCCCACCTACGGCAGTGTCGTGCCAGCCGCTCCATACTGGAGAAACGCCAACACCACTTGCCGTCGAATGCTTGCCTTCTTGCTGCTCACTCTCGCCGGCCTCGGGGTCATCGTGATCGTCATCTGCCTGACCAAGTAAGCCAACCGCACCATCGGCGCCAACTATCCCGGCAAACCCCTTGCTCCGCTCGTCGCGCTGGGGCTGGATCGCCTACCTGTGCTCCAACATCGTGTGGAGCGTATTTGCCCTGGTGACAGGCACCTACGGCCTGTTCGTGCAGCAGCTGGGCTTTACCGCGACCAGCATCTACGGCCTGTACCGCCACACGCAATTTCACCGGCAGCAAGAGAGCGGGCAAGGTGTCGGACAGCCCACGCCGGATCCGGCCTGAGGCACTAACCTCGGCAACCCCGTTGGCAACCCTACCAGCGGCATCGTCCGCGCGGCAATAGCCGAGCCTAGCCCATCGCCCGTGCCGACGAACTGCTCACCGCCCGTGCGCACTGCAACAGCGGCGGCCCGAGCTTGCGCTCCGCTTCCTCGCGGGTCCAGCGGCCGGTGGGCGCCACCAGGTGGATCGCGCCAAGCGGCCGTCCATTGCCCCCGATCACCGGCGCGGCGAGGGTCATGTCGCCAAGGAACAGCTCCTCGCTATTGACTGCGTACCCGCGCTGCCGGGTCTCACGCAGCTTTCCCATGATGTCCTCCACCGCAGTGCAGGTGTGGACCGTATGCGCGGTCCGTGCCGAGCGCTCGATCATGGCGCGCGCTTCGTCTTCCGGCAGCGCGCTCAGGTAGGCGCGCCCCGAGCCGGTGCAGTACATCGGGATACGGCTGCCGATCGGCATATGCACCGGCACGAAGTGGGCGCTGACAAAGCGCGCGATATAGACCATGTCGAGCAGGTCCGGCTCCGTCAGGCACGACGTCTCGGTAGTGACCTTGGTCAGCTCGGACAGGAAAGGGTTGGCCACCTCGATCAGCGGGTTGGCGGCCAGGTAGTTGAAGCCGATTTCCATCACGCGGGGCGTCAGCTGGTAGCGCCGCGTCTGCGGATGCTTGCGCAGGTAGCCGAGCTGCTCCAGCGTAAAGACCATGCGCTGGGCCGAGCTCTTGTTGATGGTGGCCGCTTCGGCCACGTCCGCGATCGTCATGGTGCGACGCTGTGCGCTGAACGCGCGTAACACGGCAAGCCCTTTCTCCAAAGACTGGTTGAACAGGAGGCTGGCGGAATCGTTGGCTTCAGGTTGCGACATGTGTGTGCTGCAAAAGGCATTTGTTCAGGCCATAGAATCGCATATCGATTTTGATAAAGCAATTACTGGTTAACGACAATTAAATTTCGAGCATCTGTAATTGAAAATTGGCATGCTCATTGCATAAGTCGGTGGGTCGCCCCCCACCCGGGCGCCTTTTGTTCCCTTCCGCTAGGAGTGTCCGCATGTCTCGTTTCACCATGTCCCGCCGCGCCGCACTAATCCTGTGCGCCGCCAGCACCGTTTCGTTCGCTTCGTTCGCCTGGGCCCAGGGGGCGGCGCCGACCTATAACGTGGGCGCGACGGCCACCGGCGTGCCGTTCACCTTCCTGGACGTGAAGACCAACACCATCCAGGGCATGATGGTCGATACGGTCACGGCCGTCGGCAAGGCGGGGGGCTTCAACGTCAATGTGCAGCAGACCGTCTTCTCCGCGCTGATCCCGTCGCTTACCTCCAGCAAGATCGACATCATCTCGGCAGCCATGCTCAAGACGCCGGYGCGCCAGCAGGTGGTGGACTTCAGCGATCCGGTCTATGCATACGGCGAAGGCCTGATCGTCAAGGGCGACGACAACAAGCCCTATGCCTCGCTGGACGAACTCAAGGGCGAGGTCGTGGGGGCGCAGGTGGGCACGGTCTTTCTCGACATGCTCAACAAGAAGGGCATCTTCAAGGAGGTGCGCAGCTACGACTCGGTGGCGGACATGACGCGCGACCTGACGCTGGGCCGCATCAAGGCTGGCCTGGGCGACCAGCCCATCATCGCCTACCAGATTCGCCACAATGCCTTCCCGGGCGTGAAGCTGGCCGCCAGCTACAAGCCGGTCAATGTCGGCGAGGTTTGCCTGGTCGTGCGCAAGGGCGACACCGAGACGCTGGCCCGCATCAACAAGGCCATCGCCAAGATCAAGGCCGATGGCACGCTGGCCGGCATCATCCAGAAATGGAACATGTGAGTTCCCATGGATGCCAACTTCTTCCAACACGCGCGGGAGTTCCTGCCGATCCTGCTGCAGGGCGCGGTGGTCACCGTCGAGGTGACCGTCCTCGCCTTTGTGCTCAGCAGCTTGCTCGGGCTGGCGCTGGCGCTGATGAAGCTGTCGCCTGCGCGCACGCTGTCGTGGGGCGCGTCCGGCGTGATCAACGTGATCCGCGGGCTGCCCATCATCGTGCAGCTGTTCTACATCTACTTTGTGCTGCCGGATGCGGGTATTCACCTGACGGCCTTCCAGGMCGGCGTGATCGGCCTGGGCATCGCCTACTCGGCCTACCAGGCTGAGAATTTCCGCGCCGGCATCGAGGCCGTCGACCCGGGCCAGCGCGAGGCCGCGCAGGCCATGGGCATGCGCCCGGCGCTGGTGATGCGCCGGGTGATTCTGCCGCAGGCGTTCCGCATCTCGCTGCCGCCGTACGGCAACACGCTGGTGATGATGCTCAAGGACTCGTCGCTGGTGTCCACCATCACGGTGGCGGAGATGACGCGTGCGGGCCAGCTGATCGCCTCGTCCACATTCCAGAACATGACGGTGTACACGCTGGTGGCGCTGCTCTACCTGCTGATGAGCTTGCCGCTGGTGTTCGGGCTGCGCCGGCTTGAACGCCGCCTTGGCGCGGGGAGGAAAAAGCCATGATCCGGATCGACAACCTGCAGAAGTATTTCGACGACCACCACGTGCTGCGCGGCGTGAGCCTGCATGTCGACGCGGGCGAGGTGGTCTGCCTGATCGGCCCGTCCGGCKCCGGCAAGTCCACCGTCCTGCGTTGCATCAATGGGCTGGAGTCCTACGAGGGCGGCGAGATCCGTGCCTTTGGCGAGCGCGTGGACCGCAGCGGCAAGGACATCCACCGGCTGCGCAGCCGCATGGGGATGGTGTTCCAGCGCTTCAACCTGTTCCCGCACCGCAGCGTGCTGGAAAACGTGATGGAAGGCCCGGTGTACGTGAAGGGCGAGAGCCGGGACAAGGCGCGCGGCGAAGCCATGGAACTGCTGGAAAAGGTCGGCCTGGCCGCCAAGGCGCAGGCCTATCCGCCGCAGCTCTCCGGCGGGCAGCAGCAGCGCGTGGCGATTGCCCGCGCGCTGGCGATGCGGCCCGAAGCCATGCTGTTCGACGAGCCCACCTCGGCGCTCGACCCGGAACTGGTGGGCGACGTGCTGGAGGTCATGCGCAACCTGGCGCGCGAGGGCATGACGATGATCGTGGTGACGCACGAGATGGGGTTCGCGCGGGAAGTGGCGGACCGCGTTTGCTTCCTGCACAGCGGCACCATCGTTGAGGAAGGCGCCGCCGCGCAGGTGCTGGGCGCGCCCAGCCACGCCCGCACGCAGGACTTCCTGCGGCGCGTGCTGCATAAGCCGGTGGAAGCGGCGGGGGACCTGGCGCTATGACCTCCAGCCAGTTCACGGCAATCCGGCCGGCCCCGGCCACCGCGATGCCTTTGCCGTCCTCCCTGTGGGCGGCCACGGCCCCGCCCGCGCCGCCCACGCCCGCGCTGCGCGAATCGCTGAACACCGACGTGCTGGTCATCGGCGGTGGCTTCACCGGCCTGTCGACCGCACTGCACCTGGCCGAGGGCGGCGCGCGCGTGTGCGTGCTGGAAGCCAACGAGCCGGGCTGGGGCGCGTCCGGGCGCAACGGCGGCCAGGTCAACCCCACGCTCAAGCATGATCCCGACGAGCTGGTCCGCCTGTTCGGCGCCGCCCGGGCCGAGCCGTTGATCAATGCGGTGTCGCGCTCGGCCGACCTGGTGTTCGACCTGATCGCGCGTCACGGCATCGATTGCCAGCCCGTGCGCAGCGGCTGGCTGCAGCTTTCCTATTCACCAGGCGCCGTGCCCGCCATGCATGCGCGCGCCGAGCAATGGGCGCGCCGCGGGGCGCCGGTGGAGGTGCTGGACCGCGCCGCGGTAGCGCGGCGCGTGGGCACGCAGGCCTTCGCCGGCGGCTGGCTGGATGGACGCGCTGGCGCCATTCAGCCGCTGGCCTATACACGCGGGCTGGTCCGCGCCGCACAGCAGGCGGGCGCTACGGTGCATGGCGGCACGGCGGTGACGGCACTGGTGCGCCAGGGCTCGCACTGGGTGGCGACGACGGCCTTGGGCACCACGGTGACGGCCACGCAAGTCGTGATCGCCACCAACGGCTACACCGGCCCGCTGTGGCCCGGCCTGGCGCAAACAGTGCTGTCGGCCAACAGCTTCATCGTGGCCACGCAACCGCTCCGGGACGCCGAGGCGCACGGCATCCTCACGCAAGGCGAGACGGCATCCACCTCGCAGCGGCTGCTGCTGTATTTCCGCAAGGATGCGCAGGGGCGCCTGCTGATGGGTGGCCGCGGCTTCTTCGCCGATCCGCGCGGGCCGCAGGACTTTGCCCACCTGGAGCGCTCGCTGGCGCTGCTGTTCCCGCAACTTGGCCCGCTCTCCTACGAGTACCGCTGGGCAGGGCGTATCGCGATCACGCGCGATTTCATGCCCCATGTGCATGAGCCCGCGCCGGGCGTCGTCATGGCGCTGGGCTGCAATGGGCGGGGCATCGCGCTGTGCACCAGCCTGGGCCAGCATATCGCGGCACGGCTGGCGGGCAAGGGCGGGGATTTTCCGTATCCCATCACGCCCGTGACCGGGATTCCGCTGCACGGCCTGCAGCGCTTCTACATTGCCGCGGGGGTGGCCTGGTACAGCCTGCTGGACAAACTGGGCTGACGCCGGCAGCGCCTAAAGCAGCAGCGTGGCCAGGGCCGGCACCAACGCCAGCGGCATCACCAGCGCGCCGATGCGCAGGAACTGCAGCGCGCCGACGTGCTGGCCCTCGCGCCGCAGCGCGGTCAGCCATAGGAGGGTCGCCAGCGAGCCGGTGACCGACAGGTTGGGCCCGAGGTCGATGCCGATCAGCACCGCGTCGGTGACCTGCGTGGAGGCATGGCTGGCCGCCAGCGCCGAGGACGCGAACAGCCCGGCCGGCAGGTTGTTGACCACGTTGGACACCAGCGCCACCGTGCCGCCGGTTACCCAGACGCCGGCTGTGGGTGACTGTTGCGACAGCGCCTGCACGAAGTGGGCGAGCTTGCCGATCAGGCCGGTCTGCTCCAGGGCCGCGACCAGCACGAACAGGCCCGCCACCAGCGGCAGCACGCCCCAGGAAATCTCGCGCAACGCCGGCAGGCACAAGCCGGGCCGGCAGGTGCAGACCAGCAGCAGCGTCGCCACGCCGGCCAGGCAGGTCGGCCAGCCCAGGTCGGCGCCCAGCAGCGAGGCCGTCAGCAGCACCAGGCCCATGGCTACGATGCCGGCGGCGGTCAGCTTGGCCTCCAGTGACAGCGGCGGCACTGGCACGCCGGTCGCGATGCGCTCGCGCAGCGCGTCGCGCTGGGTCCAGTAGAGCACGGCGAAGGTGGCCACGATGGCCACCAGCGATGGCAGCGTGAAGCGCGCCAGCCAGCCCGTCAGCGAGGGCATGTGCTCGCCGAAGATGACCAGGTTGGCCGGGTTCGAGATCGGCAGCACAAAGCTGGCGGCGTTGGCGATGAACGCGCAACAGTACAGGTAGGGCAGCGGATGCTTGACCTTGGCGGCGCGGGTGGCAGCCAGCACTGCCGGCGTGAGCACCACGGCGGTGGCATCGTTGGACATGAACACCGTGACCAGGGTGCCGAAGCCATAGACCAGCAGGAACAGCCGCCGTGCCGATCCCCCGGCCTGGCGCACCGCCAAGGCAGCTACGTGGTCGAACAGCCCGGTCTTGCGCGCCAGTTCCGACACCAGCATCATGCCGCCGAGAAAGAGGTAGACGTCATTGCCGCGCGCCACGGCGGCCATGGCATCGGGCACGGCAAGCAGGCCGGTCACGCATAGCAGCAGCGCGCCGGCTACCGCCCAGAAGGCTTCCGGCAGCCGGAACGGCCGCGTGATGACGCCAAGGGTGGCGGTGGCTGCCACCGACCAGATCAAGGGGCTGCTGTACGGGGAGAATGGCATCGGAGCCTTGCGGGCGGCGGGTGGTGGTTCAGGTTGTGGGCTGCGATGCGCGGGGCGGCACGCCGGCCGGGGCAGGGCTCAGCGCTCTGACGGGCTCGGCGGCGCCGGTGGTGCCGGTGGTGCCGGCGGTGCTTGTTGCACTGGTCACGCCCGTCACACCCGTAGCGCCCGTAGCGTCGCTAGTGTCGGTCAGTGCCGTCCCGGCCCCCGGATCGGCGTCCGCCGGCGGGGATGGGAAGCCAAGCGCGGCAATGCCGTGGCTGCCGTCGGCGTACTCCGGGTAGACCCAGTCGTCGCCGTTGCGCACGAGGTTCTTGGGCGCCACGAATTCCGCCTCGGGCTGGCCCGCCAGGCGGCCTTCCATGTAACTGGCCCAGATCGGCAGGGCGGTGGTGGCGCCGAACTCGTGCCGGCCCAGGCTGCGGTTATCGTCGAACCCCATCCACGCCACCGTGACGATGCCAGACGCGTAGCCGGCAAACCAGCCATCGACCGAATCGTTGGTGGTGCCGGTCTTGCCGGCCACGTCCGCGCGCCGCAGGTAGCGTTCCAGGCCTGCGCCGGTGCCGCTGGTCACCACGCTGCGCAGCAGGCTGTTCATCACATAGGCATTGCGCTCGGGAATCACGCGGTGCGGCTGGGGTTCGCTGTCGGCGGTAAACAGCACGTTGCCCGCGCCGTCGCTGATGCGCTCGATCAGGTAGGGCTCGGTGCGGTAGCCTTCGCTGGCGAAGACGCCATAGGCGGCGGCCAGACGCAGCGGCGTGGTGGTGCCGGTGCCCAGGGCCATCGGCAGGTAGCGCGGCAGGCGCTGCTCGGAGAAGCCGAACTTGCCGGCATAGTCAACCGCATAGGGAATGCCGATAGCCTGCAAGGTCCGGATGGCAGGCAGGTTGCGCGACTGCGCCAGCGCCTGGCGCACGCTCACGGCGCCCAGGAAGCGGCCATCGTCGTTGCCCGGCTGCCAGCGCGACGAGGCATCCAGCGGCGCATCGTTGATCAGCGTGGTGGCCGACACGCCGCGCTCGAGCGCGGCGGAATAGATGAACGGCTTGAACGTCGAGCCCGGCTGGCGCAGCGCCTGCGTGGCATGGTTGAAGCGGCTGGTGGCAAAGTCCGCGCCGCCGATCATGGCTTCGATGGCGCCCGATTTGCTATCCAGCGAGACCAGCGCGGCCTGCGGCGCTGCCTGCTGGCCATGGCGCTTGCCATACTGGTCCAGGCCCGCGTGCACGGCCTCATAGGCCAGGCTTTGCCGCACCGACGATACCGTGGTGTAGACATTGAGGCCGCGGGTATAAGCGGCCTCGCCAAAGCGGTCGTAGGCAAGCTGGCGGGCCAGCTCCGCCACGTACTCGGCGTGCCCGTCAAAGCGGCCGTTATGCGAGCCGGCCACCTTCAGCGTTTCCGCGCGGGCCGCCTGGTACTGCTGGTGCGAGATCATGCCGAGCGTCTGCATGCGCCCCAGCACATATTGCTGGCGCAGCTTGGCGCGCGGGAAATTGACCACGGGATTCATGGTCGACGGCGCCTTGGGCAGGCCGGCCAGCATCGCGGTTTCCGCCAGCGACAGCGCATCCAGCGGCTTGCCGAAGTACGCTTGCGCCGCACTGCCAAAGCCATAGGCATGCTCGCCCAGGTAGACCTGGTTCATGTACAGCTCGAGGATGCGGTCTTTCGGCAGGGAGCGGTCGATCTTCCAGGCCAGCAGGATTTCATACCATTTGCGCGAGAGCGTTTTCTCGCGAGACAGGTAGAAGTTGCGCGCCACCTGCATGGTGATGGTGGAGGCGCCCTGGGCGTAGCCCTCGCCGATATTGGCGAGCGCGGCGCGGAAGATCCCGGGGACATCCACGCCGGCGTGCTGGTAGAACTGATCATCTTCCGCCGCCAGCAGCGCGTTGGACATCTGCTTGGGCATGCGCTCCAGCGGGACGAATTCGCGGTGCTCGTTGCCGAACTCGCCAATCAGCACGTTGTCGCTGGTATAGATCCGCAGGGGCAGGTCGGGGCGGTAGTCCCGCAGCGCATCGACGGCGGGGAGTTGACGAAGGCTCACCACGGCGGCGAACCCAACTAGCAGGGTGGAGGCTGCAGCCAGCGCCAGAGTGACGCTTGCCGCCTTTACAACGACTCTTTTCATGCGCGCATTCTACCTTGGGGCGAAGACCGGGAAGCCGGGCATGCCATCCGGGGCTTGCACCGCCGCCGGTTCCACGCCATTGGCCTGCGGCACTTCCGGTGCAACCGGCCGGGCACCGGGCCGGCTAACCTGCTGCGCGAATTCCGCCAGCGCGTGCCAGGTCTCGGGCTGCTCGATGATGGTGAAATGGTTGGTGCCCGGCATCATCTGCCGCGCTACCTGGCCGGGCCAGGCTGCGATCAGGCGCTCCGAGCATTCGTGGGGCACCACCTCGTCGACCTCGGCCAGCAGCACCTTGGTGCTTTGCACCACCTTCTTGCAGTGGGAGATCGAGTCGAAGTGATGGCGCATCAGTTGCCGCAGCGGCACCAGCGGGAAGCGCTTGCGCACGATCTCCAGCAAGGAGTCGTAAGGCGTGATCAGCTGCAGGCTCTCGAAATCCTGCAGGTCCGCCAGCTGGATGGCTACGCCGGTGCCGAGGCTGCGGCCGACCACATGCACGCGCGTGCCGGGGAACATGCGGCGCAGGTGCAGCAGGAACTGGCTGGCGTCCGCCACGGCGGCTGGCTCGGAGGGGTGGCCGTCCGAGTGGCCCAGGCCGCGGTAGTCCATGGTGGCAAAGCCCACGCCTGGCGGCAGCCAGGCCAGGTATTGCATGGTGTCCAATACATCCTCGCCGCGCCCGGGCAGGTAGAACAGCAGGTCGCGCGCGGTTTGTGCATTTCGCACGGTTTCCCCGGTTTCCGCGTCCAGGACGCCTTGGTCGCCGTAGACGTAGCCGCGCAGGAAACCGCCCGGCACTTCGTGCGAGTAGGCGGAAATGCCCTCGGGCAGGTCCCGCGGCGGGCGGCGGCGGGCGTCAAACAACAGCCTGTCCTGGTTCAGCGTCAGGTAGGTCCAGTAGCAGGTGAAGCCGCCTGCGGTCAGCAGGACGGCGGCGAGGGCCTTGCGTGAATGGGGGGGCATGGTTTCGGAGGGTTTGTTCTGCCTGGCTTTACAGCGCAATGCGGGGAGCGTTTCCTGGCGTCTCCCGGATCATTTTCCGGGGGGCACGGCATTCGACCGGGCAACCCGTGCGCAAGTTCTTGTACGATTCTTGTACGATACGCCTCACATCAACAGCGGCCGGTGCGGCCGCGCACGGAGCCAAAGGCATGACAGAACAAAACGACCAGAAAGACCCGAAAGACCAGCAAAACGACGTAGAAAACCGCGCGGAGGAAGCCCAGGCGATGGAGCGCGTCGTCAACGCCACCCGCCAGGTGCAGGTGGCCTTTACCGCGCTGCAGGGGCAGTTTGCGCCGCAGGGCAGCGGCAAGCCGTCAAAAATGGCGCTGCAGACCTTCGATGCATCGCTGCAGGCGCTGGAAGATGCGCAAGCGGCATTTGACGACGTGCTGAACGACCTGCTCGACGGCAAGCGCTGATTCCAGTGCCAGTGGACGCCGCATCCGGCGCTCAGTGTCCTGGATAGGCCGCCACTTCGATCAGGTTGCCGTCCGGGTCCCGGCAATAGACCGAGGTCATCGGGCCGAGCGCGCCGGTGCGCGCCGCCGGGCCTGCCTCGATCGGCACATGGTGCGCAAGCCAGTGCGCGATCACGCTCTCCAGCGTGTTGTGGGTGATAAAGCAGAGATCGTCGCTGCCGGTGGTCGGGTGGACGCCGGTGAACCACGCCACGATGTCCGTATCGATCGGGCGCAGGTTGATCTTCTGCTGGCCGAAGCGCACCGAGACCCGCTTGCCGGTGCGCGATTCGAAGTCCTCGCGCTGCATGCCCAGCACGCTCTCGTACCACGCYGCGCTGGTCTCCACGTCCTTCACATTCAGGACGATATGGTCGAAGCGATCTATCACAATGCTCATCGTGCGCCTTTCGAGGGAGTGAAACGGGAGAGGCCGGGCGCGCAGCGCGCGTGCGGCAAACAAGTACTTTACACCCGACTTCCGGGTGGTGCGTGCACGTTGCGCTAGCGGCATGTGATAAGGTTTGGCGGCAAGGTCGCCACGCCGCCAGACAGGCCGGCACGAAAGACGGCCCGACCCGGCCAAGCCGGGATCCAGAACAGGAGACCTGCCGTCATGAGCAGCACGCTTGCCAGCCACGCCGCAACGCCGGACGCCGATCCGGAGCGCCGCATCCTGATTGYCCGCGCGCATGCGCGTTCCACCAGCTTCGGCCTCGAAGCCACCCATGCGGCGGACTACCAATCGCTGGGCAAGCGCGCGCTGCACGAACTGGTCGACGCCAATCAGTTGCTGTACAAGCACGCGCTGCCGGTCATGGAAACCCTGCACGCGCAGATCGCCAATACCGAGAGCATGGTGCTGCTGACCGACAGCGGCGGCGTGATCCTGCACAGCCTGGGCGACGGCGATTTTGCCGACCGGGCCAGGCGTGTGGCCTTGGCGCCGGGCGTCTCGTGGGCGGAGTCGAGCAAGGGCACCAACGCCATCGGCACGGCGCTGGCCGAGGCCCAGCCCGCGGTGGTTCACGCCGACGAGCATTTCCTGCGTGCCAACCGCACGCTGACCTGTTCCTGCGTGCCGATCTCCGGGCCGTTTGGCCAGGTGCTGGGGGCGCTCGATGTCAGCGGCGATCATCGCGGCTTCCACAAGCACACCATGGCGCTGGTGCGCATGTCGGCGCAGATGATCGAGAACCATCTGTTCGCCACGCATTTCACCGATGCCGCGCTGGTGCGCTTTCATGCGCGGCCGGAGTTCGTCGGCACGCTGTTCGAAGGCATGGCGGCGTTCTCGGCCGATGGCACCTTCCTGGCGGCCAACCGCAGCGGGCTGTTCCAGCTCGGCTTGTCGCCCGATACGCTGAACCACCAGAGTTTTGCCGCCTTGTTCGGCATGCCGCTGGGCACCGCGCTCAAAGAGGGGGCGCAGGCGTGCGGCGAGTTGCTGACGCTGACCCTGCCAAGCCGCGTGCTGGTGTTTGCTCGGATGGCGCTGCTCGCGCCGCTGCGTCGCGCGCCCGCGCCGGCCGCACGTCCATCGGCCCCGGCATCTTCCCTCGCGCACGCCTCGGCGCTGGCCGCTCTCGATACCGGGGACGCCCGCATGGCCGCCGTGCTGCAGCGGGTCGACAAGGTGCGCGGACGCGATATTCCCATCCTGGTGCTGGGCCGCACCGGTACCGGCAAGGAGTGGCTGGCGCGCGCCATCCATCGCGATTCGCCCCGCAGCGCCGCGCCCTTCGTCGCCGTCAATTGCGCGTCGATCCCGGAGTCCCTGATCGAGGCGGAGCTGTTCGGTTACGAGGACGGGGCCTTCACCGGCGCGCGGCGGCGCGGCAGCCCGGGCAAGCTGGTGCAGGCGCACGGCGGCACCTTGTTCCTTGACGAGATTGGCGACATGCCGCTGGCGCAGCAGGTGCGGCTGATGCGCGTGCTGCAGGAGCGCGCGGTGACCCCGCTGGGCGGCGCCCGCGCAATCCCCGTGGATTTGCGCATCATTTGCGCCACCCACCGCGACCTGCGCGCGATGATCGCGGCGGGCACCTTCCGCGAGGATCTGTACTACCGCATCAATGCGCTATCGGTGACGCTGCCGRCGCTGCGCGACCGCACGGACTTGCCGGTGCTGGTGGAGCGCATCCTGACGCAGCAACTCGCGCAGGCGGAGCATGGCGAGCACGGTGATGCGCATCCAACCCGCGTTGCCGCGGACGTGCTGGCGCATTTTCAGCGCCATCCCTGGCCGGGCAACCTGCGCCAGATGGTCAACGTGCTGCGCACCGCGGCCATCATGGCCGAAGGCGAAGGCGAGATCCGCGCGGAGCATTTGCCGGAGGATTTTGAGCGCGAGCCGACGTTCGCGCAGGACAGGGACGCCGCGCCAGCCTTCATGTCCCCGGCGCCCTCGATGCCCGCCGGTACCCCCGAGCGCCTGCGCGATCGGGAAGCCGCCATGATCCACCAGGCGCTGGCGCGCCACGGCGGCAATGTCAGCCTGGCCGCGCGCGAGCTTGGCTTGTCGCGCAATACGATTTACCGGCGGCTAAAGCGCAGCTAAAGCGCAGCAAATGCACGGCGGACTGGCGCCGGTTTCACGTCATGCCGCCGCTTCACGGCGCCGGCTCCCGCTCCAGGCGCGCCGCCTCGTCATCGCTGAACAATTCGGAGCGCGTCAAGAACCGCAACCCGGTCGGCCCTTCCAGCGAAAACATCCCGCCCGATCCCGGCACCACGTCGATCACCAGCCGCGTGTGCTGCCAGTACTCGAACTGCGCACGCGTCATGTAGAACTTCGCGCCGCCGATCTCGCCGAGGCAGACATCGGCCTCGCCAATGATCAGGTCGCCGTCCGGGTAGCACATTGGCGCGCTGCCGTCGCAGCAGCCGCCCGACTGGTGGAACATCAACGCCCCGTGCTGCGCGCGCAGGCGCTCGATCAGCGCCAGCGCGGCAGGCGTGGCGACGACGCGCTGCACGGCGTCAGGTGACTGGGTGTCGGGCATCGGGCGGCTCCTTGCCTTCGGTTGGCAACTTCGGACGGCAACTTCAGATGGCAAACGTCAAGCAGCAAAGTCCATGACGACCCGGCCTTCGATATCGCCGGCGCGCATGCGCGTGAAGATCTCGTTGATCTTCTCCAGCGGCGCGGTGGACACGGTCGCCTTGACCGCCCCATGCGCGGCAAAGTCTAGCGACTCCTGCAGGTCGCTGCGGGTGCCGACGATGGAGCCGCGGATGGTAATGCCCTTGAGCACCACGTCGAAGATCGGCGTGGGGAAGTCGCCGGGCGGCAGGCCGTTGAGCGCCACCGTGCCGCCGCGCCGGACCATGCCGATCGCCTGGCCGAATGCCTTGGGCGAGACCGCCGTGACCAGCGCGCCGTGCGCGCCGCCGATTTCCTTCTGCAGGAACGCCACGGGATCGGTGGTGCGCGCATTGACCGTGACCTCGGCGCCGAGCTTGCGGGCGAGTTCGAGCTTCTTGTCGTCGATATCCACCGCCGCCACGCGCAGCCCCATGGCGCGCGCATATTGCACCGCCACATGGCCAAGCCCGCCGATGCCGGAGATCACGACCCACTGGCCAGGCCGCGTATCGGTGACCTTCAAGCCCTTGTAGACGGTCACGCCCGCGCAAAGGATCGGCGCGATTTCCACGAAGCCCACGCTGTCCGGCAGCAGGCCCACGTAGTTAGGATCGGCTACCACGTATTCGCCATAGCCGCCGTTGACCGAGTAACCGGTGTTTTCCTGCTTCTCGCACAGGGTTTCCCAGCCTTGCAGGCAGTGCTCGCAGTAGCCGCAGGCGCTATACAGCCAGGGCACGCCGACGCGATCGCCTTCCTTCACGCGGCTCACGCCCGCGCCTACCGCCGAGACATAGCCCACGCCTTCGTGGCCGGGAATGAAGGGCAGGGTTGGCTTGACCGGCCAGTCGCCTTCGGCGGCATGGAGGTCGGTGTGGCATACGCCGGAGGCTTCAATCTTGACCTGGATCTGGCCGCGCCCGGGCTGCGGCACGGGCACTTCATCGATCGTGAGCGGGGCGCCGAACTCCCGCACCACGGCGGCTTTCATCATCGCTGTCATCTCGACTCCTGGTTCTGTTGGCAGGGACGCCCGCGCCGCGCGGCGGTAAGCCGGCAGGGGCGGGCGCCATGTCGATCATGTCATGGGCGGGAGCGCCCATTCTTGCTCTGTATCAAAAGAAGCCGAGTGCGTTCGGGCTGTAGCTCACCAGCAGGTTCTTGGTCTGCTGGTAGTGGTCCAGCATCATGCGATGGTTCTCGCGCCCGATGCCGGATTGCTTGTAGCCGCCAAATGCCGCATGCGCCGGGTAGGCGTGATAGCAGTTGGTCCACAYGCGGCCAGCCTGGATGCCGCGGCCCATGCGGAAGGCGCGCGCGCCGTCTCGCGTCCATACGCCGGCGCCTAGCCCGTAGAGCGTGTCGTTGGCGATTTCCAGCGCTTCTTCCTCGTCCTTGAACGTGGTCACCGACACCACCGGGCCAAAGATCTCTTCCTGGAAAATGYGCATCTTGTTATGGCCGGAGAATACCGTGGGCTTGACGTAGTAGCCRCTCGCAAGGTCGCCACCCAGCGCGTTGCGCTCGCCGCCGATCAGGCATTGCGCGCCTTCCTGCTTGCCCAGGTCGATATACGACAGGATCTTCTCGAGCTGCTCCTGCGAAGCCTGCGCGCCGATCATGGTGGCCTTGTCGAGCGGGTGGCCCTGCTTGATCGCCGCCACGCGCTTGAGCGCGCGCTCCATGAAGCGCTCGTAGATCGATTCCTGGATCAGCGCGCGCGACGGGCAGGTGCAGACCTCGCCCTGGTTCAGCGCGAACATGGCGAAGCCTTCCAGCGCCTTGTCGAAGTACGCGTCGTCGGCGGACAGTACGTCTTCGAAGAAGATGTTGGGCGACTTGCCACCCAGTTCCAGCGTAACCGGGATCAGGTTCTGCGAGGCGTACTGCATGATCAGCCGGCCGGTGGTGGTCTCGCCGGTAAAGGCGATCTTGCTGATGCGCGAGCTGGAGGCCAGCGGCTTGCCAGCCTCGAGCCCGAAGCCGTTGATCACATTGAGCACGCCCGGCGGCAGCAGGTCGCCGATGATTTCCATCAGCACCAGGATCGAGGCCGGGGTCTGCTCCGCGGGCTTGAGCACCACGCAGTTGCCGGCGGCCAGCGCGGGCGCGAGCTTCCACGTGGCCATCAGGAGCGGGAAATTCCACGGGATGATCTGGCCGACCACGCCCAGCGGCTCATGGAAGTGATAGGCCACGGTGTCGTGGTCGATCTCGGAGATACCGCCTTCCTGCGCGCGGATGCAGCCGGCGAAGTAGCGGAAGTGGTCTACCGCCAGCGGCAGGTCGGCCGCCGTGGTTTCGCGGATGGGTTTGCCGTTGTCGATGGTCTCGGCCACCGCCAGCGTGACCAGGTTGGCCTCGATGCGCTCAGCGATGCGGTTCAGGATATTGGCGCGCTCGGTGGTGGAGGTACGGCCCCAGGCGCCCTTGGCGCGGTGCGCGGCGTCCAGCGCGGCGTCCACGTCCTTCTGGTTGGAGCGCGGCACGCGCGTGAAGGGCTTGCCGGTGACCGGCGAGATCGCTTCAAAGTACTGGCCATCGGCCGGGGCCACCCAGGCGCCGCCGATATAGTTTTCGTACTGTTCCTTGTAGGGATACGCAACGCCCAGCTGGGCGATTTCCGCCATGTTCATGTCTCTCTCCGTCTCGTGATGTCTGTCGTGCCGCGTTGTTTGCGCACAGGCATCCATCCGCAAAAGCTGTGCCTGGCGGACACGGCGCTGCGAAAACGGTGAAACCACGTAAAAGCTGGCAGGCGAGGGGCTATGCAGGCGGCTTCCAGTGCGCCGCCGTGCGCCAAGGTGTACCAATCTGGAACAGCGTGTGGCGCCTTGGCACAGGGGCTTGCCGCCTAGCTGCCGCTGGCGTGGATCAGGAACTCCCGCAGCGCGTCGGCTGGCTTGTCCAGCTTGCGCCCCGGTTGCCATAGCAGCCCCAGCTCCATGTCCGGCACGCCTTCGGCGATCGGCCGCGCCTCGATCTGCTTGCCTTCCAGCGACCACGGGCGGTACACCATGTCGGACAGCACGGTCACGCCAAAGCCGTGCGCCACCAGCCCGCGCAGCCCCTCCATCGAACTGGTGCGAAACGCGATCGAAGGCGCGAGCCGCTTGCTGCGCCAGTAGCGCAGCGTGGAGCGCTCGCCTTCATCCACAGTCAGCAGGATGTAGGGATGCGCCGCAATGTCCTTCAGCGTCAGCCTGGGCAACGCCAGCAGGGGATGCGACGGCGACGCCCATAGCTGGCGCCGCGAGCGGATCAGCGTGTGGTGGGCAAAGCGTTGCAGCCTCTCGATATTGGACAGCAGCCCGATGCCAAGCTCGATCTCCCCGGCCAGTACCGCGCGCTCGATGCCGGGGCGGTCCATGTCGTGCAGGTCGAAATCGATATCCGGGTAGTTGGTGCGAAACCGCGCCAGCAGGCCCGGCAACAGGTAGCCCAGCACGGTGTAGGACGCCGCCAGGCGCACCGTGCCGCTCAGGTTGTGCGCCTGGAAGCGCGGCTCGCGCAGGGTGTCCTGCACGGCATCCAGGATCTGCCGGGCGCGCTGGTGCAGCCGGTGCCCCTCCGGCGTCAGGGCCACGCCGTGCGGCAGGCGGTCAAAGAGGCGCACGCCAAGCTGCTGCTCCAGCATCAGCACGGCATTGGTAATGGCCGATTGCGACACATGCTCGGCGGTGGCGGCCATGGAGAACTGGCCAGTCTCCGCCGCCGCGGCGAAATAGCGGAACTGCCGCAAGGTGATTTCCTTGGCGATGCGCTGCCCGCCGTCTTCCTTCCCGTGCCGCTCTTTCGCCATATGCCGCTCCGATATGTGTTTTTCAGATACCTGCTCTCTGAATTCATGATTTTACGATATCGGCCAGCCTTCCTACACTCAGCGACAGCCCACAAGAGCACACGGAGACAGCATCGATGAATGCCCCCCTATCCTCAGCCCAGCAAGATGCGCTAGCGTCGGTTTCCCTTGACGATAAATACACCCTGGAAAAAGGCCGCGTGTATCTCAGCGGCACCCAGGCGCTGGTGCGCCTGCCCATGCTGCAAAAGGCGCGCGACCTTGCCGCCGGGCTGAATACGGCGGGCTTTATCTCCGGCTACCGCGGCTCCCCGCTGGGCGGCGTGGACCAGGCGCTGTGGAAGGCCAAGAAGCACCTGGCCGCCAGCGACGTGGTATTCCAGCCCGGCGTGAACGAAGACCTGGCCGCCACCGCCGTGTGGGGCACCCAGCAGGTCAACCTGTTTCCCGACGCGACCCGCGATGGCGTGTTCTCGATGTGGTACGGCAAGGGCCCGGGGGTGGACCGCTCCATCGACGTGCTCAAGCACGCCAACTCGGCCGGCTCCGCCAAGCACGGCGGCGTGCTGGTGCTGGCGGGCGACGACCACGCCGCCAAGTCGTCCTCGGTGGCGCACCAGTCCGAGCACGTGCTGCTGGCCTCCGGCATCCCGGTGCTGTACCCGTCCAATGTGCAGGAATACCTCGACTACGGCCTGCATGGCTGGGCCATGAGCCGCTACTCCGGCCTGTGGGTGTCGATGAAATGCGTGACCGACGTGGTGGAATCCACCGCCTCGGTGGAGGTCGACCCGGATCGCGTGCAGATTGTGCTGCCGGAGGATTTCGCCATGCCCGAGGGCGGCCTCAATATCCGCTGGCCAGATCCGCCGCTGGCGCAGGAAGCCCGCCTGCTCGACCACAAATGGTATGCGGCGCTGGCCTATATCCGCGCCAACAAGCTCAACCGCGTGGTGCTGGATTCGCCCAACGCGCGCTTCGGCATCATGACCGCCGGCAAGGCCTACCTCGACGTGCGCCAGGCACTGTCGGACCTGGGCCTGGACGACGATACCTGCCGCCGCATCGGCATCCGCGTGTTCAAGGTGGGCTGCGTGTGGCCCCTGGACGCGCACGACGCGCGCGAGTTCGCCACCGGCCTGGAAGAGATCCTGGTGGTGGAAGAAAAGCGCCAGATCCTCGAATACGCGCTCAAGGAAGAACTCTACAACTGGCGCGACGACGTGCGCCCCAAGGTCTACGGCAAGTTCGACGAGCGCGGCAACCACGGGGGCGAATGGTCGCTGCCGCGCGGCAACTGGCTGCTGCCCGCGCACTACGAGCTATCGCCCGCGCTGATCGCCAAGGCCATCGCCACCCGGCTGGAGAAAAGCGACCTGCCCACCGACGTGCGCGAGCGCATCGCCGCGCGCGTGGCGCTGATCGAGGCCAAGGAGCGCGAGGCCGCGCGCCCGCGCATCTCGGTGGAGCGCAAGCCCTGGTTTTGCTCGGGCTGCCCGCATAACACCTCCACCCGCGTGCCCGAAGGCTCGCGCGCGCTGGCCGGCATCGGCTGCCACTATATGGCGATGTGGATGGACCGCAATACCGACACCTTCAGCCAGATGGGCGGCGAGGGTGTGGCGTGGACCGGGCAGATGCATTTCACCGGCGAGAAGCATGTGTTCGTCAACCTCGGCGACGGCACCTATTTCCACTCGGGACTGCTGGCAATCCGCGCGGCCATCGCGTCCAAGGCGTGCATCACCTACAAGATCCTGTTCAACGACGCGGTGGCGATGACCGGCGGCCAGCCCGTGGATGGCATTCTGACCGTGCCGCAGATCGCGCACCAGGTGCTGGCCGAAGGCGCCAGCAAGATCGTGGTGGTGACCGACGAGCCGGAGAAATACGGCGATGGCAGCATGCTGCCCGGCGGCGTCACGGTGCACCACCGCGATCAGCTCGATGAGATCCAGGTCCAGCTGCGCGATACCGCCGGCGTCACCATCCTGATCTACGACCAGACCTGCGCCACCGAAAAGCGCCGCCGCCGCAAGCGCGGCACCATGGCAGACCCCGCCAAGCGCGCGTTTATCAACGACGCGGTCTGCGAAGGCTGCGGCGACTGCTCGGTCAAGTCCAATTGCCTGTCGGTGGAGCCGCTGGAAACGCCGCTGGGCACCAAGCGCAAGATCAACCAGTCCTCGTGCAACAAGGACTTCTCCTGCGTCAACGGCTTTTGCCCGAGCTTTGTCACGGCGCAAGGCGCTCAGGTGCGCAAGCCGGCCGCGGCGGGCGGCAAGGGTGCGCTTGCCGATTTCAGCGCGCTGCCGCAGCCGGTGCTGCCGGTGCTGGAGCGGCCCTACGGCGTGCTGGTTACGGGCGTTGGCGGCACTGGCGTGGTCACCATCGGCGGCCTGCTCGGCATGGCTGCCCACCTGGAGCAAAAGGGCGTGACCGTGCTCGACATGGCGGGCCTGGCGCAGAAGGGCGGCGCGGTGATCAGCCATGTGCAGATCGCCCCGACCCCGGCCGCGCTGCACGCCACCCGCATCGCCACCGGCGAAGCACGGCTGGTGATCGGCTGCGACGCGATCGTCTCCGCCTCGCCCGAGGTCTTGTCCAAGACCCGGATCGACGTGACGGCAGCCGCCATCAATAGCGCCAATACGCCTACCGCAGACTTCATCAAGAACCCGAACTGGAAATTCCCGGGCGCCTCGGCCGAGCAGGACCTGCGCGCCAGCGTCGGCGACGCCTGCGCGTTTATCGACGCCAATGCGTGGGCCGTGAAGCTGCTGGCCGATTCGATCTACTCCAACCCGCTGCTGCTGGGCTTTGCCTGGCAAAAGGGCTGGGTCCCGTTGCGGCGCGACAGCCTGGTGCGTGCCATCGAGCTCAACGGCGTATCCGTGGAGAAGAACCTGCTGGCCTTCGACTGGGGCCGCTATCTGGCGCATCACGGCGAGGCCGCGCTCGCCGCGCAATTGCAGACCACGCCGCGTGCCCAGGTGGTCGCCATGCCGGAAACGCTCGATAGCGTCATCCGCCAGCGCGAAGCCCTGCTCACGGCCTACCAGAACCCGGCGTACGCTGCCCGGTACCGCGCCGCGGTCGAAAGCGTGCGTGCCGCCGAAAAGCGCGTGGGCGCCAACCCTCGCTTGCCGCTCGCCGAAGCCGTGGCGCGCAACCTCGCCAAGCTGATGGCCTACAAGGATGAGTACGAAGTCGCCCGCCTGTACGCCGACCCCGCCTTCCTGGACAAGCTGCGCGCGCAGTTCGAAGGCGAACCTGGCCGCGACTACCAGCTCAGCTTCCACCTGGCCCCCCCGCTGCTGGCAAAGCGGGACTCGCATGGCCACCTGGTCAAGCGCCGCTTTGGCCCGGCCATGCTGACCGCCTTCCGTCTGCTGGCACGCGCCAAGGGCTTGCGCGGCACCGCCTTCGACGTGTTCGGCAAGACCGCCGAGCGGCGCGCGGAACGCAAGCTGATCGAGGACTACATCGCGATGGCGGAGGAGTTCGGCGCGACGCTGAATGCGGACCGGCTGGATACGGCTGTAGCGCTGGCGAGCCTGCCCGACGACATCCGCGGCTTCGGGCATGTCAAGGAAGCCAACATGGAGAAGGTGGCGGCGCGGCGGGTGGCGTTGCTGGCGCAGTATCGCGGGGCGGCGGCGCGGGCCGCGGCCTGAGCGGTCGCGGGCACAATGCTTGGTTGGGCGCGGATCAGGAGGGGGCGGGCGCTAGCCATGGCGCAAGCTCGCCATCATGCTCCGCGCCGTTTCAACGTGGCTGAAAAACAATGATCGCCATTCCCGCAATCGCCACCGCCACCCCCGCCAGATCCCAGTGGCTAGGCTTGACCCCATCCACCAGCCAGAGCCACACAATCGCCACCGCAATATAAATGCCGCCATAAGCCGCATAAACCCGCCCGGACGCATCCGGGTGCAGCGACAGCAGCCAGGCGAACAGCGCCAGCGACAGCGCGCCTGGCACCAGCAGCCACACGCTGGCACCCTGGCGCAGCCACAGGTAGGGGAAATAGCAGCCCAGGATCTCCGCGCAGGCCGTGATGAGGTAAAGGGCGAAGGTCTTCATGCGGAGGCGGGTGCTTTGCCGGCCTGGCTGGCGGCATCGGTGTCGTCGTTCCTGGCGCGCTTGCGCGCGGGCCGGCGTTTGCCGCCTCCCAGCTCGCCACCTTTGTAGGGCACCCGCCCCGACGGCACCACCGCCGACGCCAGTTCCACGTGCCCTTCCTGGTCGTCGAAGAACATATGCGCGCCGAACGCCTGCAGCACTTGATCCTTAGGCAAGCCGCCGAGGAAAAAGGCTTCATCAATGCTGACGTTCCACGCGCGCAGGGTATGCACCACCCGCGTATGCGCCGGGCTGTTGCGCGCCGTCACGATGGCGATGCGCACCGGGCACTTGCCGGGCGGGAAGTGCGACTGGATCTCCGCCAGCCGCAGCAGCAGCTTGGCAAACGGCCCTTCGGCCATGGCCTTGTGGCGGTGTTTCTGCTCATGCCGGACGAAGGCTTCCAGCCCTTTTTGCTTGAAGATCTGCTCGGACTCCGGCGAGAACAGCACGGCATCGCCGTCGAAGGCAATGCGGATCTGGCCGGCGGGGGCGTGATAGTCGGCGGGCGCGGCGTACAACTGGGCCGCGGCCACGCCGCCGTCGATGGCGGCTTGTACGTCGTTGGCCTCGCGCGAGAGGAACAGGTCCACCTTGAAGGCTTGCAGGTAGCGCGAGATCGATTCGCCGCCGGTGAACGCCGCGCGGGTGATGTCGAGGCGGTGGGTCTCGATGGCGTTGAACGCGCGCAGCCCGGTGTCCGGCGAATTGCGCGAGATCACCACGACCTCGACCAGCCTTCGGTCCGGGATCAGGTGATTGAGCCCGAGCAGCGCCTGCACCAGCGGAAAGGCTGTGCCCGGCAGCAGGGGTTCGTCCTCATGCTGGCGCTGGTAGGCGGAGTAGGACGCCACCCCCTCGGATTGATAGATGCCGTTCTCGTGCTCGAGGTCGAACAACGCCCGGGACGAGATGCCGATGACGAGTTTGTCTGTGAGATCGTAGGCCATGCCGCAGTATAAAGGCAGACGATTCGGCGCTGGCGGCGCGCCGGGCGGGCGCGCCGCATCACCGGATGCATCCGGCGCACACTGTCGTTCTTACAATCTTTGACATTTCTGCGCTTTGCGACGCCAGTGCGCGCGCGTATGCTGGCCCGCTTTTGCGAATGCGCCGGCCCTGCCGGGCATAGCCTTCTCCGGTTTCCCATCCCCCATGATCACTCCTGATTCCCTCTGCGCACCGCCCGGGACCGGCCTGCGTGGCCCGGCTGCGCTTGCCGCCGCGATTGCCCTTTGCTTGTCCGCCACGGGCTGCAGTTCCTTGCTGAGCGAGGGCACCGCGGCCGGTGCGGGCATTGCCGGCGCCAGCATTGCCGGTGCGCTGACGGACAACGCGGCGGTGGCGACCGGAATCGGCCTGGGTGTGCAGGCGGGCGCCAGGGCGGCCTTGCAGTACAGCCAACGCAAAATCCACGCGGCCGCGCAAGACCGCATCGCCATGGCCGCCGGCCCGCTGGCGGTGGATGCGGTGGCGGACTGGAAGACCGACCACGCCGTGCCGCTCGAGCCTGCGGAGCATGGCCGGGTCACGGTCAGCCGGGAGATCGGCGGCAAGTCCCTGCAGTGCAAGGAGATCGTGTTCTCGGTGGACGACAACGCGAAAGCCAGCGCGTTCTATATCGCGGCGATCTGCCGGGACGGCCAGACATGGAAGTGGGCATCGGCGGAGCCGGCCACCGAGCGCTGGGGGGCGCTGCAATGAGCGGCCTGCACCGGTTGCGGGTCATCGTGCCCGTGCTTGCGGCCGCCCTGGCCACCGGCTGCTCGTCGGTCGGCGACCTGACCGGCGCGGTGGCCGGCGTGGCGACCGGCGCGGTCACCGGCAATCCGGCCCTGGCCGCCGGCGTGGCCATCGGCGTCAGCGCTGCCACGGATGCCGGCGCCAAATACGTCTTGCGCAACTGGCAGCAGGCGGAGCAGGACAGCATCGCCGCCACCATCGGCGCCATGCCGGTCGATGCGCAGCAGCGCTGGGAAATCCGCCACCCCTTGCCCTATGCCAACGAGCATGGCTGGGTGCGGGTGGTGCGCCTCATCCGCACGCCGCTGGCGGAATGCCGGGAGGCGCTGTTCTCGGTGGACGACGACGCCAGGCAACAGCGCGCCTGGTTCCTGACCACCGCCTGCCGGCAGCCCGCTGGCTGGAAATGGGCGGCGGCGGAGCCGGCGGTGCCGCGCTGGGGCAACCTGCAGTAGGGCAGCAGCAGGGCAGGGCTTCAGCCCATCGTGAAGCCATCCTTCAGCGTCTCGCGCAGGTGGTCCACAAACACGCGCACGGCGCGCGGCAGGTAGGGGCTGTAAGGGCGGATGGCGAACAGGTGGTCGCCAAAGGCCCCCGCCGGGCGCCAGTTGGGCAGGACCTTGACCAGCCTGCCAGCGGCCACGTCCGCCTGGGCGGTGAAGTCCGGCAGCAGGGCGATGCCCAGTCCACCCAGCGCCGCCTCGCGCAGGGCCTCGCTGTTGTTGGCGGCAAAGCTGCCGTGGATGGCCACGCTGCGCCGGGGGCCGGTGCCGCGCAGCGGCTCGAAGCTCCAGGTGGGCGATTCGCCCCGCCGGAAGTAATGCAGGCAGGCATGCTCGGCCAGTTCCGCCGGGGTTTCGGGCGAGCCATGGCGCTTCAGGTAGCTGCGCGTTGCCACCAGCACCGTGTTCGTGCGGCATAGCGTCCAGGCGATATGCGTATCCGGCGCCACCGAGGCATGCCGGATGGCCAGGTCGAAGCCTTCCTGCGCCAACGCGGTGAACTTGTCGGAAAACTCCATCTCGATGCGCACCTCCGGATAGGCCTTCAGGAAGGCCGGGATGCGCGGGACGATCTGCTGCCGGCCCAGCGCCACGGGCGCCGTGACCCGCAGCAAGCCGCGTGGCTCGCCGGCAAGATCGCGCACGCCTGCAAAACTGCGCTCGATGTCCGAGAAGGCGTTGCGCGTGGTGTCCGCGAGCTGCTGGCCCGCTTCGGTCAGCCGGACGCTGCGGGTGGTCCGCTGCACCAGCGGCACCCCGGCGCTGCGCTCCAGCTCCGCAATGCGCTGGCTCATGGCTCCCTTGCTCAGGCCCAGGCGCACGGCCGCGGCCGTGTAGCTGCCAAGCTCACCCAGCACGACCAGCGAGTAAAGGTGCGCCCAGTTGGGCTCTTTATTTTCGTCTTCCATCGCGGCATTGTTTACTTTGSTAAACAATGAGTCAAGCCGCGCGGCATTGATGGGGGAAGGGGCCGTGACTACACTCGTCGCATTGGCTAATCCCTCGCCCCCTCTCTCCCTCATCCCCTCTCCTGGAAGGCAGCAACGTGAAGACTCCCATCGCATACACCGAAGGCGGCCAGCTCGGCCACTACATTAACGGCAGCCGGGTTGCCAGCGCCAGCGGCCGCGCGCAGGACGTCTTCAATCCCGCCACCGGCGCCGCCGCGCGCACCGTGGCGCTGGGCTCGGCCGACGAAGCAGGCGCCGCGGTTGCCGCTGCCGCCGCGGCCTTTCCGGCCTGGGCGGACACGCCCCCGATCCGCCGCGCGCGGGTCATGCAACGCTTCCTGCAACTGATGAACCAGAATCGCGACACGCTCGCGGCGATGATCACGGCGGAACACGGCAAGGTCTTCTCCGACGCGCAGGGCGAAGTCTCCCGGGGCATCGACATCATCGAATTCGCCTGCGGCATCCCCCAGCTGCTTAAGGGCGACTACACGGACCAGGTCAGCACCGGGATGGACAACTGGACGCTGCGCCAGCCGCTGGGCGTGGTCGTTGGCATCACGCCGTTCAACTTCCCCTGCATGGTCCCTTGCTGGATGTTCCCGATCGCGCTGGCGGCCGGCAACACCTTCGTGCTCAAGCCCAGCGAGCGCGATCCCAGCGCCAGCCTGTTCATGGCGGAGCTGCTGACCGAAGCGGGCTTGCCGGCCGGCGTGTTCAACGTGGTGCAGGGCGACAAGCTCGTGGTCGACGCACTGATCGAGCATCCTGACGTCAAGGCGGTGAGCTTCGTCGGCTCTACCCCGATCGCCCAGTACATCAGTGAGCGCTCGGCGCATTTCGGCAAGCGCGTGCAGGCGCTCGGCGGCGCCAAGAACCACCTGGTGGTCATGCCCGACGCGGATATCGAACAAGCCGTGGACGCCTTGATCGGCGCCGGCTATGGCTCGGCCGGCGAGCGTTGCATGGCGATCTCGGTTGCCGTGCTGGTGGGCGATGTCGCGGACAAGATCCTCCCGCTGCTGGCCGAGCGCGTGAAGGCGCTGGTGATCGGCAACGGCATGAATGCGCAAGCCGAGATGGGCCCCATCGTCACGCGCCAGGCCCTGGAGCGGATCGAAGGCTACGTCGGCCTCGGCGTGGAGGAAGGCGCCACGCTGGTGGTGGACGGCCGCGATTGCCGTGTGCCCGGCCATGAAGCGGGCTTCTTCACGGGCGGCACCTTGTTCGACAACGTGACCCCCGCCATGCGCATCTACAAGGAAGAAATCTTCGGCCCGGTGCTGGGCTGCGTGCGCGTGAAGGATTTTGCCGAGGCCGTGCAACTGGTCAACGACCATGAGTTCGGCAACGGCGTGGCCTGCTACACCAGCGACGGCGGCGTGGCGCGTGAGTTTGCGCGGCGCATCCAGGTCGGCATGGTCGGCATCAACGTGCCCATTCCGGTGCCGATGGCCTGGCACGGCTTTGGGGGCTGGAAGCGCAGCCTGTTTGGCGACACCCACGCGTATGGCGAGGAAGGCGTGCGCTTCTACACCAAGCAGAAGTCGGTCATGCAGCGCTGGCCCGACAGCATCGGCAAGGGCGCCGAGTTCGCCATGCCTACGGCGAAGTAATTTTCGGGCAACTGCACCGGATGCATCAGGTCCGGTCAGTCCCGCTTACTGCAGTTTGAGGGTACTGAATACCCGGCTCATCAGGCGCATTTTGCGTTGAGCCACGCCCGAAGCACCCGGCATGATCATCGTCCCCGCTGGGTTTTTGCCGCGCCCGGGCAATCGATAGGCTCGATAGGCACGCCGGCGATACGCCAAGCCCATCTGCCACCACTTGCAGCCAGCGCGCCAGGCTCCACAGCACGTTGCGCTGCCAGCCGCCCAGCCGCAGCACGCTACGCTGCTGGCGGCCGGCTTCGCCCGCCAATTCGGCAGCTTCTGCCGCGGCCTCCTCCCTACAATCCAATAACGAAGAAAAAAGCCAATGGAGACCGCAATGCGTGCCCTGCCAAAGACAGCCGCCATCCAGATTGCCCCTGGCGAGGGCTACGACCCCGACGCCGAGGAAACCAGCGAATGGCTCGACGCCCTGTCCGGCGTCTTTCGCACCGGCGGCGCGCCGCGTGCGCGCTTTTTGCTGGAGCGCCTCGCCGAGCATGCCAGCCATCTCGGCCTTGGCGAACGGGCGCATCCGTACTCGGCCTACCAGAACAGCATCGGCGTCGGCGAGCAGCCGCGCTATCCCGGCGACCTTGCCATCGAACAGCGGCTGACCTCGATCATCCGCTGGAACGCGCTGGCCATGGTGGTGCGCGCCAACAAGGCCTACGGCGAACTTGGCGGCCACCTTGCCAGCTATGCGTCCGCCGCCGAGATCTTCGAGGTGGGCTTCAATCACTTCTTCCGCGCCGACGATGGAGAGCACAAGGGCGACCTGGTCTACTTCCAGCCGCATTCCGCGCCGGGCGTCTATGCCCGCGCCTTCCTGGAGGGACGGCTGTCCGAGTCCCAGCTGGCGAGCTACCGGCAGGAAACCGGCGGCGGCGGCCTCTCCTCCTATCCGCATCCCTGGCTGATGCCGGATTTCTGGCAATTCCCGACCGGCTCCATGGGCATCGGCCCGATCAGCGCCATCTACCAGGCTCGCTTCCTGCGCTATCTCGGGCATCGCGGCATTGCCGACACCGCCGCGCGGCGCGTGTGGGGCGTGTTCGGGGATGGCGAGATGGACGAGCCGGAGTCGCTTGCCGCGCTCTCGCTGGCGGCGCGCGAGAAGCTCGACAACCTCACCTTCGTCATCAACTGCAACCTGCAGCGGCTCGATGGCCCGGTGCGCGGCAACGGCCAGGTGATCCACGAGCTGGAGGCGCTGTTTGGCGGCGCAGGCTGGCACGTCGTCAAGGTGGTCTGGGGCTCGGAGTGGGATGCGCTGTTTGCGCGCGACACCAATCACGCGCTGCTGCGGCGCTTTGCTGCGATGGTGGACGGCGAGTACCAGAACCTCGGCGCCAAGGATGGCGACTACAACCTGGCCCACTTCTTCAACACGGACCCCGAGCTCAAGGCGCTGGTCGCCAGCATGAGCAGCGCGGATATCGATGCGCTGCGCCGGGGCGGCCATGACTTTCGCAAGCTGTACGCCGCATTCCTGGATGCGCAGGCGCACAAGGGCAAGCCCACCGTGATCCTCGCCAAGACCAAGAAGGGCTATGGCATGGGCGAAGCGGGCGAGTCCCGCATGACGGCGCACCAGCAGAAGAAGCTCGATATCGACGCGCTGCGCGCCTTCCGCGACCGCTTTGCGCTGCCGCTGGACGACGATGCCGTGGCCGATCTGCGCTTCTACAAGCCGGCCGACGACAGCCCGGAGATGACCTACCTCCATGCCCGGCGCCAGGCGCTGGGCGGCTACCTGCCGGCGCGCGCGCGCACCGCGCCCGCGCTGCGCATGCCCGAGCTGATGCAGTACGGCCGCTTCGCCATGGATCCGGACGAGCGCGCCGTTTCCACCACCACCGGCGTGGTGCGCCTGTTTACCAACCTGATCAAGGACAAGACCATCGGCCCGCGCGTGGTGCCCATCGTGGCCGACGAGGCGCGCACCTTCGGCATGGCCAACCTGTTCCGGCAGATCGGCATCTACTCGCCGGTGGGCCAGCTCTACGAGCCGGAGGACGCCGGCTCGATGCTGTACTACAAGGAAAGCCAGCAAGGGCAACTGCTGGAAGAAGGCATCACCGAAGCCGGCGCACTGGCCTCGTGGACGGCCGCGGCCACGTCGTACAGCGTGAGCGGCGTCGCCATGCTGCCGTTCTACATCTACTACTCGATGTTCGGCTTCCAGCGCGTCGGCGACCTGATCTGGGCGGCGGCGGACCAGCGCGCGCGCGGCTTCCTGATCGGCGCCACCGCCGGGCGCACCACGCTTGCCGGCGAAGGCCTGCAGCACCAGGATGGCACCAGCCAGCTGATCGCCGCCACGGTGCCGAACTGCCGCGCCTACGATCCGGCGTTCGCCAGCGAGGCCGCGGTCATCATCCACCACGGCGCGCGCAGCATGCTGGAAGCACAGCGCGACGAGTTCTACTACCTGACCGTCAACAACGAAAACTACGTGCAGGCACCGCTGCGTGAGGACGCGCACGACGACGTGATCAAGGGCATGTACCTTTTCGGCACGCGCGGCCCCGCAGGCGCTGCCACCAGCGTGAGGCTGCTCGGCTCGGGCGCCATCCTGCGCGAAGTCATCGCCGCCGCGGACCTGCTCGCGAGCGACTGGGATATCAAGTCAGAGATCTGGAGCGTAACCAGCTTTTCCGAGCTGGCCAGGGACGCCCGCGAATGCGAGCGCGCCAGCCTGTTCGCCAGCGGCGGCGAAACGCAAAGCCATTTGCAGCGCTCGCTGCCGGGCGCTACCCCGGTCATTGCCGCCACCGACTACGTGCGGGCCTATGCGCAACTCATCGCCTCGTACCTGCGCGCGCCGTTCACCGCGCTTGGCACGGACGGCTTCGGGCGCAGCGACACGCGCGCCGCGCTGCGCCGCTTCTTCGAGATCGACCGCTACCACGTGGCGATTGCCGCGCTGCGGTCGATTTCTCCGGCGCTGCATGCCAAGGGGCTGGAGCGCTATGGCGTGAGGACGGAGGCGGATGCGCCCTGGGCGCGTTAAGCCAGCGCCGGCGCGATATCCGCTTGTCTGGCTTGCGCAGCCATGGTGCGCAAGCCGCGGGAGGCAGAGGATGGCGATGAAGCGGAAGGGGGCGAGTCATCGAGACCGGGCCATCAAACGGCCCCATGAGCGTCAACAGCCGAGCCTGCCGCATGCAGCGTGGCTCAATCCCGGCCTGCATCCGCTGAGGGTTCATCCAGCAAATGCCCGAACTCATCCAGCTCCTTCTGGATCCGCACCATGCTAGCGTCAATCGCCTGCGGCGTGACTTCACCGTCGACGAACTCAACCGAGACGCGGGTAACACGCGGATCTTTGTCAATCATGCCCTGCAGCACCTTGTCGAAGAACTTTTCCCCCGCACGCAAGCCGAGCGGGCGGGGGACAAGCACCTTGACCAGCAGGACCTCCTCCTCGCTTTTCGTCTTTGCCGCATCGGCAAATGCAGTCCGGAGATACGATTTGAGTTTCAAAACACTCAGGTTGCCAGGAACAGCAATGTGCGACACCCGCACCTTTGCCTCAGCCATGCTATCTCTCCGCCGAAATTGAACGCGCAGACTATACCGCAGGCGGTATCGGTCCAGCCGTCCCAGCCCTCTGGCGGCAGCACAACGATCGAGCGCGCGCGCACTTAACGGGCCTTGGCGTCGATGGCAAGGCTGGTAAATGACTGTTGCAAAATCGAACAGAATGTCAGGTGCCTCGGCGCTACAGTGGTCCTTCCCATGCCTGAAGGCGTTTTTTGGAGGTACACGAATGAAGCAACATCTGGCGAAATCCCTGTTGGTGGCTAGCGCAATGATCGCGTCCTACCCGCTATTCGCGCAGCAGGCCCAGCCCATTCAGCCGACCCAGCCGATGCAATCCGCCCAGCCAATGCAATCCGCCCAGCCGATGCAATCCATCCAGTCGGTGCCATCCGCCCAGCCAATGCAAGCCATGCCGGCGGCAGCGCCGTCGGCCCAGGAGGCGCTGCCAGCCGCACGCGATGCCTATGCGCAGGGTGCCGGACAGCCGGCGCAGGCTGGCATGGCGAGCGCACCAGCCGACCCGACGCTGGCCCGCAGCCCCAATCCGGCAATGGACCCCGCCACCATGAGCCTGGCTCCCGATGCGCTCGGAACGCGCCTTGGCCAGCGCAATCCTTTCCTCGACGGCGCTTGAGCGCCTATCCGCATTCTTGCGCGCTGGTCCGCGTCGAGCGGGCCGCGCGCCCATCGCGCGCGCGCTCGGTTGAACGGAATATCTGGATGCGTCGCCAAGCCCTTTGCTTGCGCAGGAGCATGCAGAACGGCGCGCTGCCTCAGTGTCCCTTGCCCGCCTGCGCGCGCAGCGCCTTCACCTTGTCCGCGCTCACGTCGCCGGGCTGTCCGCCATAGCTTGCCCGCAGGTAGTTGGCCAGGTCGGCCAGTTCCGCGTCGCTCAGGCGCGAGGCAAAGCCCGGCATATCCTGCATGCTCTCCAGCCCGGGGAATTTCTGCGCTTCGATGCCGTCGAGCATGGACACGATCAGGTTGTGCGGATCGGCGTTGCGCACGGTGGAGTTGCCCAGCATGGCCACCGCCACATGCGGCTTGCCTTCGCCCTCGCGGCCATGGCAGCCGGCGCACACGGCCAGGTATTGCTGGCGGCCAGGCTTGAGCCGCGCTGCGTCCGCGCTGGCCGGCTTCACTGGCTGGGGCCGCGGTGGCTGGTCGCCCAGCAGGTAGGTGGACATGGCGGCGAGGTCGGCTTTGTTCAGGTACTGGCTGCTGAGATGGACCACGGGGAACATCTCGCCGTAAGCCGAGCCCTGTGGCGCCATGCCGGTGGCGAAGAAGGTCTGCAGGTCGGCCCCCGTCCAGCCGCGCGCGGCCAGGCCCGCCGGCGTGATGTCCGGCGCGGCCACGCGGCCGAGCGCGGCGCCGGCTAATGGCCTGGCCGCGTCCAGGCGGCCGAACATGGCGCGCGGCGTGTGGCATTCGGCGCAGTGGCCTAGTGCGTTGGACAGGTAGCGGCCGCGCTGCCAGGCCGGGGTCTGGCCGGTGGAGGCATCGGGCAGCTGGTCTTTCAGGAACAGCAGGTTCCAGCCGACCAGCGCCACGCGCATGTTGTACGGGAAGCTGAGGTCGTGCGGCCGGTTGGCCACGGCGGCTGGCTTCACCTGCATCAGGTAGGCGTACATCGCATCGGTGTCGCCACGCGACAGGCCGCGGTACGACGTATACGGCATGGCCGGGTAGAGGTGCTTGTCTGGCGTGACCCCATCATGCAGCGCTTTGTAGAAATCGTCGGCGCTCCATTTGCCGATGCCGTGGTCCTTGTCCGGTGTGATGTTGGTGCCGTAGAAGGTGCCGAACGGCGAGGCCAGTTCCACCCCGCCGGCAAACGGCGCGCCCTGCGCGCTGGTATGGCAGGCGGCGCAATCGGCGGCGCGCACCAGGTAGCGCCCGCGCGCGATCTGGTCGGCGGCAGAAAGCCGGGTGGCGGGTTGCTGGTCGGCGGCAGCGTCGATCGGGGCGGCGTGGTCGCCGCAGCCAGCCACCAGGGCCGCGCCCAGCGTGGCCAGCGTTGCCAGCGTGGTGCGCGCGTGTCGGAGGAAGTTGGGCTGGCTCATCATCTGGCTCATCATCACTTGTCTTCCTTTACCAGGCCCGGGGTGTTGACCACCACGTCCTTCACGGCTTCGAAGTAGCGCACATAGCCGGTGCAGCGGCAGATATGGTCGTTGAGCGCCGCGGTGATGGTCTCATCCACCTTGCCTCTGGCCACCGGCTGGCGCTTCAGGCGCTCCACCAGGATGGTCGCGCCGTTGACGAAGCCGGGCGTACAGTAGCCGCACTGGAAACTGAAGTGCTCCAGGAACTTTTGCTGCACGAGCGACAGTTCCACCACCTCGCCCTTGTCGTTGCGCTTGGCGTGGCCCTCCACCGTGCGCACTTTCTTGCCCTGGAAGTAATGCGCGCCGGTGATGCAGGCGCGCACTTCCTCGCTGGTGCCGTCGGCCTTGTCGTGGATCACCACGCAGGCGTGGCAGATACCCTGGCCGCAGCCCAGGCGCGACCCGGTGAGCGCAAGGTACTCGTGCAGGAAGTCGATCATCATCAGGCCTTCCGGCACATCGATGGGGCCAACGTCCTTGCCGTTGATATTGAGGGAAAGCGGTTGGGTGGCGAGGCTCATGCCAGGATCTCCTGAATCTTTTCGGCGCTGACGGGCAAGGCGGTGAAGCGATGGCCGATGGCATGCGCGATGCCGTTGACGATGGCACCTACCACCGGAATCATCACCACTTCGGCGATGCCCTTGGGCGGATCGGTTTCGGATACGGGCGGCAGGACCGTCGCGGTTTGCGTCCACACGGCCACGTCGCTGGCGCGCGGCAACGGGTAGCGGTTGAAGTTCCAGGTGCCGTTGCCGGGCCCGTCCTCATACAGCGGCAGGAACTCGTGCAGCGCATGGCCGATGCCCATGGCGATGCCGCCCTGCAACTGCCCGGACACCAGCTCCGGCAACAATTGCGAGCCGCATTCCATGATGGAGTGATGGCTGAGGATTTCCACCTTGCCGGTGGCCGCATGCACGGACAGCTCAACCAGCGTGCCCACCGCGCTGTAGTAGGTCACGCTGGCGTTGTTGCGCTGGGTCGGCGCGATGTAGACCTTCTTGCGGTCCAGCACCTGGTAGCCGCCGCTGGTGGTCATGCGCGCCTTGCGCGCGGCGTCGGCGCCGTCGCCGTAGCGCACCGACAGCCCGTCGATGGGCAGCCGGGTGGCCGTGCCGTTGACGTCGAAGTCGGCTTCGGTCCATTGCCAGCGGTTGAACACGTGCACCGTGGCGCCCGTGACCAGGCCGAGCTCGTGCGCCTTCCTGGCCAGTTGCTCGTAGGGCAGGGCTTGCAGGCCGCCGGCGGTGAGCCTGCCTTGGACCCAGCGCGCGTCTTCCACGCGCACCACCAGCGAGGCCGCCTGGCCGCCGCCAAAGCCTTGGCTCCAGATTGCCATGGCCGCCGGCCACAGCCCGTGCATGAAGACCACGCGGGCGGCTTCACGGGTGCTGTGGGTGAAGTAGTAGGCCGAGTTGGTCGCACTCGATGGCGACGCATACGCCGGCGACCAGCGCGGGTTGGCCGACAGCTTGTCCTGGTCGGCCTGGCTCATGATGTACGGATCGCCGGTGGCGGTGACGGGCAGGTCGGGCCAGTCGGTGACCGCCACGCGCACCTCGGTGGCGGGCTTGCCCAGCCAGCGTGTCACGGCTACCGCTTGCGAGGTGGACATGCCGGTGCCGATCTCCGCACCGCAGTGATGCAGCGCGATGGTGCCGTCCGCGCGCATCTCCACCTTGGCGAACGACGCCTCGGCGCCGGTGCCGAAGTCCTTCTGCACGCAGGCAAAACCCACGCCGTAGCGCCGGCCGGGATGGCTGGCTTCAAAATCCGCTTTCCGCTTCGCGCGGTTGGTCCACAGCGGATGGGCCTTGGCCGCCTGCAGCACCTCATCCACGCGAATCGCGCCGGCAGGGATCGCGCCCTGCGTGTTCTTCATGCCAGAGCGCAGCGCGTTTTTCAGGCGGAACTCGATCGGGTCGAGCTTCAACTGCTCGGCGAACTCGTCGACCATCATCTCGGTCGCCGCCATGCTCTGCAGCGTGCCGTAGCCGCGTGCCGAGCCGGCATCGATGGCGCGCGAGGCGATCGCCACCGCGGTCAGGTCGTTCTTCGGGAAGTAATAGATCGACTGCGCCGCGGTGGCGCCCACCATTGCCACGGACGGCGAGAAGTTGGCGCGGCCGCCGCCGTTGGCCTCGAAGTCGCCCTGGAACGACTGGAACAGCCCGGTGTTCTTGTCCACCGCGATGCGGTAGCGCATCTTGAAGGCGTGGCGCTTGATCGAGGTCTGGAACTGCTCATAGCGGTCGTTGGCCAGCCGCACCGGCTTGCCGTCGGCGTAGAGCGCCGCCACCAAGCCGTAGAAGGGGAAGTTGTAGTGATCCTTGGAGCCGTAGCCCACGGTGTAGCAGGGATGGACGAACACCTGCCTGACCGGGAACGCGCCCTTGGCCTTGGCCATCATCTCCGCCGTGCTGTCGCCGACTTCGACGGGCGACTGGGTCGGCACCACCATGTGCAGCGCCTGGGTGCTGGCGTCGTACCAGCAGTTGGCGTTGTCCGGCTCCAGCGCGGCGGTGTCGATGGACTGCGTGTTGTACTCACGCTCCAGCACCAGCCAGTCGGCCGGCGGCTGGTCCAGCTGCTGGCGGATCTGGCCGGCATGGAACATGCCTTGCTCACCAAGCTGGCCGTGGTCCTTGCCATCCGGCCAGACCGGCTCGTGCTTGCGCATCATGCTGGGGAACAGCGGCGCGTTCTTCAGGCTGGAGAACACGTCGTCGTCGAACGGCGTTTCGCCGCCGACCCGCACAAAGCGGAACGTGCCCCACGGATCGCGCTCCAGCGGGCCGGTCTCGGCGCCGTAGCGGATGATCTCGTCGTGGAACTTGAGCTTGTCCTTGGCAAAGCGGAACCGCGCGAAGTCGTGATAGATCAGGATGGCCACGGCATGGCCGAGATAGGCAGGCGTCTTGCCTTCCGGCAGCAGCATGTCCTCGCCGTAGAAGGCGGGAAAGGCCACGCCGTCGCGCGCCAGGTCGGCAGCGGTGACCACGCGGTCTGGCTTGAGCGCGTCGCCCAGCAGCGCCAGGTCGAAGCCCGCATAGCTGCGGTCCGCTTTGGTGGTGCGCAGGATGAAGGCATGCGATTGTTCCTTGGGCCAGTGCGGCATGTCGCGCGAGCGGATATCGCGGGCGAAGACCTTGTCGCCGGTGACCTTGGCCATGCCGTCGATGCGGAACCTGGGGGCGCCGGTCTTGGGGTCCCACTGGACCGGGGTCAGGATCTTTTCTTCGAACAGGGCTGCGAAGGCCTTGCCGCCGATCGGTGCGATATACACCGACACCCCGGCCACGACGCTGGCTTTCAGGAAAGTGCGGCGCGTTGGGCTGAAGTTAGCCATGGATATTCCTTGAGCATGCGCGGATGCCGCTGCAGCGGCATCCGGGCGAGATACGCGGCTTGACGCGACCTGACGCGTCCGGCCTGGGCAGCCGGGCGAACGAGACGGGAGGAACCGAGKGGCGGGGGCAGCGGCAATCGAGGTCTCCGTGCATGAGGGCGCGGGCACGAAGTACGGCACCGGCGCGGATTACGACGCAAGACTGGGCTGGTGATCTGTGGGGCAATGCAAGGTTTTATTCTAGGCGTGGAAGTGCACGCCGGGGCGCGGATTCTGCGCCGTCGGGGGTGCGGTAGCAACAGGGCGGGCTGAATAATGCTTATCACGGCCTTGTCATTCCGTTTGGGGTGACATTGAGGTAGTGCTGCGGAGCACAAATCCACGCCGCGCCCGCGATCGTCGTCCGGCATCGCCTGCGATGCATGATCGTTGTAGCATCGCTGCCATGGACAACCTGCTCAGAAAACTCGACCTGACCTCGCTGCGGCTGTTCGTCGCCGTTTGCCAGGAACAGAACATTGCCCGCGCTGCCGAGCGCGAATTCATTGCGCCGTCGGCGGTCAGCCGCCGCATTGCCGAGATCGAGGCGCTGATCGGCTTGCCGGTGATCGAGCGGCATCCGCGCGGCATCACGATGACGCCGGTGGGCGAGGCGGTGCTGCGCCATGCACTGGCCATCATCGGCAATATCGAGGCGCTCGGGGCGGAGCTGTCGCGCTTCACCTCCGGCGCACGCGGCAATGTGCGGATGGTGTGCAACCTTGGCGCCATCGTGCAGTTCCTGCCGGAAGACCTGGCCGCCTTTGGGCGTGTGTATCCCGATGTCGGCATCGAGCTGGAGGAGCAGCACAGTCCCGAGGTGCTGCGCATGGTGGGCGAGCGCAGCGCGGACTTCGGCATCTGCAACGCCATCCAGGGCGTCGAGCAGTTCGTCTCGTTGCCTTACCGGGAGGACCAGCTTTGCGTACTGGTGCCGGGTGGCCATCCGCTGGCCGCGGCGCCGGCGGTGCGCTTCGCGGACTTGCTGGGCGAGACGTTTGTTGCGCTGCGGGATGAAAGCGCGCTGAGCCGGCTGTTGTCGGATCAGGCCGCGCGCCTGGGGGCAGCGCTCAGGATCAAGATCCGGGTGGCCAGCCTGGACGCACTGTGCCGCATGGTGCATGTCGGGCTGGGCATCGCCATCGTGCCGCGTCAGGTGGGTGAGCTTTACCTGAACACGCTCGACGTGGCCGCGCGGCCCCTGGCGGATGCGTGGGCCACGCGGCAACTGGTGGTGGTGTTCCAGTCGCGTGAGCAGCTTTCGGCTAGCGCCGCCGCTTTGGTGGGATTTCTTTGCCGGCAATCTTGACCGCAGTGGCGTGACAGTCGTGGCAAATAGCGGCAAGCACCAGCCGTCTCGAACCGAGAAGCCTGCCATGCCGACTCCGCACTTTGCCCGCCCGGCGCCAAAACATATAGTGGGGCCATCAGAACGAGAACCCCCACCATGGAAGACACCATCCGCTTCAGCGGCCGCGTCCTGTACCTGTCGCAAGACCCCGCCTGCGTGCGCGCCCAACTGGAGGGCAGGCCGATGACCCTGGCCGAGGCCGGCCCGCTGCGCGACAACATCTCCACCGATGAAATCACGCCCGTCACGGTCATGCTCACCTATGACGAGCGCCTGGGGCAGTTCCCGTACGTGGGCTTTCAGGCCGGCTCTGAGCTGCCGATCGGCCGCGATGCGGTCCGCAACGGCGGCTTCGCGGTCACCGTGGCGGGCAAGCGCTACGGCAAGGGGTCCTCGCGCGAGTCCAGCCCGCTGGCCGAACTTTCGGCCGGCATCCGCCTGATCGTCGCCGAGAGCTTCGAGCGCATCTACCAGCAGAACTGCGACAACATCGGCATCCTCACCACGACCGATTTCACCGTGCTCGACAGGGTGCTGGCAGGCGAGGCGATCCCCATCGAGGCGTTCCTGACCGGGCGCGACGCGCTGACCCGGCAGGTGATCCGCGCCGGTGGCCTGCTGGCCTATAGCCGCGCGGCGAACTGGCCGGCGGCCGGCGGGAGCACACAGGGCACGCAGGCAGCTGAGGCAACCGGCAACGCCGCACCGCGCACCTTGGTGGAAAAGATCATCGCCCGCCATCTGCTCCCTGGCACGCCGAGCGCTGAGCGCGGCCAGGGCGTGTTCGTGGCGGCGGACTGGCGCTTCTCGCACGATTACTTCACCGGCATGTGCGCGCACCTGATGCATCGCGCTTTCGGCAAGCCGGCAAAGCTGCATGAGCCGGATCACATCATCGCGTTCCAGGATCACCTGGTGCTGGCGGCCCAGAGCTTCCCACATGTGCGCGACGGCTTGTTGCCAGGGGTGGCCAACCTGATGCAGGGCCATCGCAGTTTTGCGCACGACTACCCGGTCCGCTCGCATCACGCGCTTGCGGATGAAACACCGGGCTCGGAAGGCATCTGCCATGCGCTGATGGCCGAGCAATACGCGTTGCCGGGGCAGGTGGTGGTGGGTACCGATTCGCACACGCCGCATTCCGGCGCGCTCGGCTGCCTGGCGTTTGGCGCCGGCGCCACCGATATCGCCAATAGCTGGGTCACCGGCTACGTGCGCTGCAAGGTGCCGGAAACGCTGCGCGTGGAGGTCGAGGGCGAGCTGGCCGAGGGCGTGACGGCCAAGGACATCGTGCTCTACCTGCTGCAGATGGACGCAATCCGCTCCGGCGGCGCCATCGGCGTGGTGTTCGAATATGCCGGCAGCACGGTGCGGGCCTTGTCCATCGACGAGCGCGCCACGCTGACCAATATGGTGGCGGAGCTGGGCGGCTTCACCGGCATCGTCGAGCCCGACGACAAGACCGTGGCCTTCCTGAAGGCGCGGCGCGGCGTCGATTTTGCGATCGAGGACTGGATGCGCAGCGATGCAGGCGCCACTTACCGCGACGTGATCCGCATCGACGCAGGCGTCATCGCGCCCATGGTTGCGCGCCCCGGCGATCCTGGCAATGGCATCGCGGCGGACACGCTGGACGAGCCGGTGCCGGTGGACATCGCCTACGGCGGGTCCTGCACCGCAGGCAAGCGGGAGGATTTCGACTACTACCACGAGGTGTTGCGCTGGGGCCTGGAGCATGGGCTCAAGGTGTCGCCGCGCACCCGGCTGTTCCTGCAGTTCGGCACCCTCGGCGTGAAGGCCTACTGCGAAGCGCGCGGCTACATGGATACCTTCGCCGCCGCCGGCGCCACGCTGGTCATGCCGGGCTGCGGCTCATGCGCCAACTGCGGGCCGGGCGCTTCCACCACCAGCGAGCAGGTCACCATCAGCGCCATCAATCGCAACTTCCCCGGCCGCTCTGGGCCGGGGAAGGTCTGGCTGGCCAGTCCCTACACGGTGGCCGCGAGCGCGCTGGCGGGGCAGATCCGCACATTCGGGCAATTGCAGGCAAGCCACGCCGCGCCCGTGCCCTAGCAGCGCACCCCGGCGTCCGCGCGCAAGCGCGGACGCGGCGGCATCCATAGCCGGGCGACAGATCCCGGCCGCCATCCACAGGAGACAAAGATGTTCCCCAATACCTCGCGCGTCCTGCGCGCGGCGGGGCGGCTGCTTGCCGTCGCCGCCATCGCATTCCCGGTCATCGGCTCGCCCGGCGCACACGCCGCGCACGCTGCGGACAAATATCCCGCCAAGACCGTGCGCCTGATCGTGCCGAATTCCCCGGGCTCCACCGCCGACGTCGTGGCGCGCGTGGTGGCCGAGGGCATGGGCAAGGACCTCGGGCAGCCGTTCTACGTGGAGAACCTTCCCGGTGCGGCGGGCATTCCCGGCACGCGGCAACTCGTATCCGCCGCTGCGGACGGCTACACGCTTGCGGTGGTGTCGTCCAACCACGCCATCAACCCGGGCCTGTACCGCCATATTCCCTATGACAGCGTGAAGGACATCACTGCCGTGGGGCTGATCGGCACCACGCCGCTGGTGCTGGTGGTGGGTGCGGGCTCGCCGTACAAGACCGTGCAGGAACTGGTCGCGGCGGCGCGGGCGCATCCGGGCAGCCTGAGCTACGGCTCGTCAAGCAAAGGCAGCGTGCTGCATCTGGCGGGCGAGTTGCTTAAATCGAAGTCCGGCATCGATATGCTGCACGTCCCCTACAAGGGCGTGAACACGTTGATGACCGATGTGCTCGGCGGACAGATCAACGCTGCTTTCCTGGCCACGCCGTCCGCCCTGCCGCAGATCAAGGCCGGCAAGCTGCGGGCGCTGGCGGTCAGCACGCCGGCGCGGCTCGATAGCCTGCCGGCGGTGCCGACCCTGGCGGAATCGGGCGTCAAGGACTATGCCTACGATGCCTGGATCGCGCTGGTCGGTCCCGCCGGGTTGCCCAAGGACATCTGCGCGCGGCTACAGCAGGCGCTGGTCAAGGCGCTGGCCGCGCCCAAGGCGCGGGAGCTGTTCGCCGCGCAGGGCTTTGTCGTGAAGAACGGCAATGGCGAGGAGACGGCCCGCCTCATCCGCGACGAACTGGGCCGGAGCCAGGCGCTGATCAAGAGCGCGTCGATCGTGGCGGAGTGAGGCGCGCTGGCGGGACGGCTCGGGCCACGACGCCAGTTTCCATTCGCTCACGCCGGTCATGGCCATTGCAGGCTTCAGGTCGCCAGCGTGCTAAGCCGGCGCACCGGCATCCAGCGCCAGCGCGGCGCCGTACACCGCGTGGCTCGCTGTGCGTAGCGCTTGCGTCATCAGCATGGCCGCGGGTGAGAGCAATCGATCCGTGCGGGTGATGATGCCAAAGTCGTCCATATGACAGGGCAGCGGCAGCGGCACGATCGCGAGCAGGCCATGCTGCGCGTAGTACTGCGCGACGTCGTCGGTGAGTACGGCCAGCATGTCGCTCTGTTCCAGCATGCGTGTCAGGAACAGCAGCGCGGCGGTTTCCACGACGTTGGTCGGCGGCATCAGGCTGGCGCGTTGGAACATCAGGTCGAAGCGGTGACGCAGCACGCTGCCGGCCGGCGGCACGATCCACGCCGCATCCTCCACATCCCGCAGTGTCAGCGCGGACTGCGCCAGCAGTGGATGGCCCAGGCGCGCCACCGCGCACACTGGCTCGCCCGCCAGCGGCTCGTAGCGCAGGCGTAGCTTGTCGTGCTCGGCAAACAGGCGTGCGACCACCAGGTCCAGCTTGTCCTGGGCCAGGCGTTCCAGCAGCACGTTGCTGTTCTCGATCTCCAGCGACACGCGCAGTCCGGGCTGCTCCCGCTTGACCTGCGCAACGGCCGGCGGCAGCAGTTTCACGCCGGGCGAGGTGATCGCGCCCACGGCCACATGGCCCAGCCGCCCGGCCTTGAGCGCCATCACTTCCTCCTGCGCCTGGTCCAGGCTGCCCAGCACCGCGCGCGCGTGCCGGATCATCGCTTCCCCATACCAGGTCGGGCGCATGCCGCGCGGCAGCCGCTCGAACAGCGGGACTTCCAGCATCTCCTCCAGCTCGCGCAGCAGCTTGGATGCGGCCGGTTGCGTCATGTTGAGAACGGCGGCGGCGCGGTGGATGTTGCCTTCGTCGGCAAGGGCGACCAGCAGCAGGAGCTGGCGGGTCTTGAGCCGGGCGCGGATATACCACGGGCTGGGCATTGACATAGGGTTTACGTTGATACCTGAAGTGATATGGATACGGCCTCAATCTTCATTGGAAGGATATCAAACCGGGCCGTACACTCCGGCCATATTCAAAAACAAATTCAAGCAAGATGAGAGACAGCCTCCTCCAGACGCGTCCCGCTTTGGCGCCGGTCCCACGGTAGCCAAGGCGCCCTTCATGGGCCGCCGCTGTCATCGCGTCCCAGTCCAGTCCCATCGTCCCCGTATTCAGGAAGTCCCCCCAATGCCGGAATCCAAATCCAAGCTGCGCTCCGCCCAATGGTTCGGCTCCGCCGACAAGAATGGCTTCATGTACCGAAGCTGGATGAAGAACCAGGGCATCCCCGATCATGAGTTCGATGGCCGTCCCATCATCGGCATCTGCAACACGTGGTCGGAGCTCACGCCCTGCAACGCGCATTTCCGCAAGCTGGCCGAGCATGTCAAGCACGGTGTCTACGAGGCCGGCGGCTTCCCGGTGGAATTCCCGGTGTTCTCCAATGGCGAGTCCAACCTGCGGCCCACCGCCATGCTCACGCGCAACCTGGCGGCGATGGACGTCGAGGAGGCCATCCGTGGCAATCCGATCGATGCCGTGGTGCTGCTCACCGGCTGCGACAAGACCACGCCCGCGCTGCTGATGGGCGCGGCGAGCTGCGACGTGCCGGCCATCGTGGTGACGGGCGGGCCGATGCTCAACGGCAAGCTGGACGGCAAGGACATTGGCTCTGGCACGGCCGTCTGGCAACTGCATGAATCGCTCAAGGCCGGCGAGATCAATGTGCATCAGTTCCTCTCGGCCGAAGCCGGCATGTCGCGCTCGGCCGGCACCTGCAACACGATGGGCACGGCTTCCACCATGGCTTGCATGGCGGAAGCGCTGGGCACTTCGCTGCCGCATAACGCCGCCATTCCCGCCGTGGATTCGCGCCGCTACGTGCTGGCGCATATGTCCGGCATCCGCATTGTCGAGATGGCCAAGGAAGGGCTGACGCTGTCGAAGATCCTGACGCGCGCGGCGTTCGAGAATGCGATTCGCGCCAATGCGGCGATTGGTGGCTCCACCAACGCGGTCATCCATTTGAAGGCCATCGCGGGGCGCATCGGCGTGCCGCTGGAGCTCGAGGACTGGACACGCATTGGCCGCGACACGCCCACCATCGTCGACCTGATGCCCTCGGGCCGCTTCCTGATGGAGGAGTTCTACTACGCCGGCGGGCTGCCCGCAGTGCTGCGTCGGCTGGGCGAGGCAAACCTGCTGCCGCACCCGGACGCGCTGACCGTCAACGGCCGCACGCTGTGGCAGAACGTGAAGGACGCGCCCAATACCAACGACGAGGTCATCCGCGCGCTGGACAATCCGTTGATAGCGGATGGCGGTATCCGCGTGCTGCGCGGCAACCTGGCACCGCGCGGTGCGGTGCTCAAGCCCTCCGCCGCCACGCCCGGGTTGCTCAAGCACCGCGGCCGCGCCGTGGTGTTCGAAAACCTTGAGCACTACAAGGAGCGGATCGTCGATGAAACGCTGGACGTCGATGCATCGTCCGTGATGGTGCTGAAGAACTGCGGCCCGAAGGGATATCCGGGCATGGCGGAGGTCGGCAACATGGGTTTGCCGCCCAAGCTGCTGCGCCAGGGCGTCAAGGACATGGTGCGCATCTCGGATGCGCGGATGAGCGGCACGGCGTACGGCACCGTGGTGCTGCACGTGGCGCCCGAGGCCGCGGCCGGCGGCCCGCTGGCCGCCGTGCGAGACGGCGACTGGATCGAGCTGGATTGCGAGGCCGGCACGCTGCACCTGGACATCGATGACAAGGAACTGGCACGGCGCATGGCCGAGCGCGTCGACACACGCGCCGCGGGGGAGGGCGGCTACCGGCGGCTGTATGTGGACCACGTGCTGCAGGCGGACGAGGGCTGCGACCTGGACTTCCTGGTGGGCTGCCGCGGCGCCGCGGTGCCTCGCCACTCGCACTGATTGCGCCGCTGCCGGCAATGCCGGCGATGCCTGCAGCGGCCACTGACAAGAACATGCAGGAACATTCGAGGAGACATAGATGAACACTACCCCCACGGCCGGCCTGGACCGGCCAGTCCCGCTTCCTGGCGCTCCGGGTCTGCCTGGCGATGCGCCGGTCAGCGCCGCCAGCGAGGAGAACCGCATTATCAGCATGCTGACCCGCAAGCTGATTCCTTTCCTGGCGCTGATCTACGTGGTGGCCTATATCGACCGCTCGGTGGTTGGCTTTGCCAAGCTCCACATGAATGCGGCGGTGGGCATCAGCGACGCGTCCTACGGGCTGGGCGCGGGTTTGTTCTTCATCGGCTACTTCCTGTGCGAGGTGCCCAGCAACCTGGCGCTGGAGCGCTTCGGCGCGCGCCGCTGGTTCGCGCGCATCTTGTTCACATGGGGCGTCATCACCATGGCGATGGCCCTGATCAACAGCGCCAGCACCTTCTACGTGCTGCGCTTCCTGCTGGGCGCAGCCGAGGCGGGCCTCTATCCCGGCATCCTGTACTTCCTGACCAAGTGGTTCCCGATGCGCCATCGCGCCCGCATCATCGGCCTGCTGGTGCTCGCGCAGCCCATCGCCCTGATCGTCACCGGGCCGATCGCCGGCTGGGTGCTGTCCACCAGCGGGCTGTTTGGCTTGACCAACTGGCAGACCCTGTTCGTGCTCAGCGGGCTGCCCGCGGTGCTCCTGTGCTTGCCCACACTGCGCATCCTGCCCGAGTCTCCATCGCAGGCACGCTGGCTGGCGCCGGCGGACCGCGCCTGGATCGAGCGCGAGTTGGCGGCGGACCAGTCCACGTTCGCGCTCAAGGCGCACGGTAACCCGCTTGGCGCGCTCAAGGACAAGCGCGTGCTGCTGCTGGCCCTGCTGTTCCTGCCGTTCCCGCTCAGCATCTACGGCTTGTCGCTGTGGCTGCCCACCATCATCAAGCAGTTCGGCGTGACGGATGCCACCACGGGCCTGCTGTCGGCGGTACCGTACCTGTTCGCGGTGGTCGGGCTGTACCTGGTGCCACGGCATTCAGATCGCAAGGGCGAGCGCTACTGGCACATCATCGTGGTGTCGGCCATGGGCGCGATCACGATGGCGGCCAGCGCCTGGGTCCAGACGCCCGCGCTGCAGTTCCTCTTCATCTGCCTGACTGCGTTCTCGATCTATTCGATCCAGGCGGTGGTGTGGGCGCTGCCGGGCCAGTTCCTGACCGGCGCCAGCGCCGCCGTGGGCATCGCGACGATCAACTCGCTGGCCAACCTGGGCGGCTACCTTGGCCCCTACGGGATCGGCCTGATCAAGGATGCGACGGGCAAGCTGGCCTCGGGACTCTACTTCCTGGCCGCCATGCTGGTGTTCGCGGTGATCATGACGTTTGTGGTGCGCTCGGCGCTGGAGACGCCGGCAAGGTCCTGATGCTGGCGTTGGTTCTTTTGCGCCGGCGTGCCTGGCGTGGCTCGCCGGCGTCGTCGTGCCTACAGCGCCACGAACACCGCGCCGTTCTCCACCTTCACGCTATACGCCTGGATATCGCTGGTCAGCGGCTCGCACATCGCCCGTCCGGTGCGCACGTCGAACTTGCCTTGGTGCAGCGGGCACTCGATCTCGTGCCCGTCCAGGAAGCCGTCGCACAGACGCGCGTTGCCATGGCTGCAAGCGTTGTCCGTGGCATAGATTTCGTCGCCCACGCTGTACAGCGCGATTTCCTTGCCGAGTGCGTTGACCGCCACGACATCGTCCTTGGGGATTGCCACCAGCGGGATCACTTGGGTCCATTGCTTCGACATGGTTTGCCTCAAATCTCAATATTCAAATCGGGTAGATGATCGAGTTGGCGATCATCTCGCTGTCGAACACGCATAGCCGGGACTCGAACTTCAGCCCGTGCTCCGTGCGCCGGATCACATCGATATAGCGGCCCACGTTGTACACGGTGGATTGCCCATCCGGCTTGGTGCGAAAGACCGCGTAGCTGGCCTCGGCGTCGATCCGCTCCGCGTCGGTCTTCAGGATGCGCGGTATGCCGACCACATGGCGCTGGTAGTACGGATCGTGGAAGATGGTCTCGGTCGCGCCATAGATGCGGTCCTTGAGCATGCCGCGGCTCTCGAAGGAGAGCGTGGCAAGCGGGAGACCGGCTTCGTGGTTCTCGCGCGGCTGGAGCTTGTAGACGCAGGCCTCGGTGAAGAAGCCGGGCCATTTGTCCCATTCGTTGTTGTCCAGCGCGGCAGCGTAGTCCGCGTACAGCGCCAGCACCTGCGTGTAGGTTTCGAAGTCGAGCATGTCTCAGGCCTCCATCACGCGGCGCCAGTAGTTGTACATCCCGCGGATCAGTGTCTCGGTCACCATGTGGTCCGTATCGCCGATCTCGCGCCCGCCGAGTTCCGCCACCGTCCGGTGGAACGGCTTTTGCTCGAAGCCTTGCTGGGAGAACTCGATCACTTCGCCGTCGTCGGCCGAGACAAAGCCGGCCGGGCCGAACAGGTTGGCCTGGCGCAGGCGGCGCCGGGTCATGTCGGCATCGTCGCCCTCGAAGCCGAAGTGCGTCCACACGAAGTTGAACGAGCCGTGGCCGGTGGGCTGGATATGCCGCGTCGACACGGAGTTGACCTGCTGCTGGATGATGACGCTGGGGAACAGCGTCATCATCACCGCCGTGGGCTCTCCCCACCAGGGTTCCTGCACCACATCGAGGAAGCGGTCGTCGTGCAGGCTCATCTGCTCCTTGAAGCTGGACACGCCGCTGGTGACATCGCCCTTGCCGCCCTGGCCGCGCGTGGAGATCATCGCCGCGTGGCGGAAGTGCTCGTCCATCTTGAGCGCCGACTTGTTGTCGGCGCGCCAGAGCCCGAAGGTCACGAACCACGTGTGCAGCAACCCCGGGTGATATGGGTCTTTGATGTTCTCCTGCATCAGCTTCCAGTTGCCGGGAATCTGCTGGCGGCTATAGCCGAGGATGGTCAGCTTGCGGCCGTCGAAGACACGGTCGAAGTAGGCCAGGATGGTCGGGCCGAGATAGTCCTCCAGCGCCGGCACCTCATGGTCGAACGAGGCGAAGATCACGCCGTTGCGGCGCGCCACCTTGAGCTTGGTCAGGCCGTGCGCCTTCGGGTCGAAGTCGGCGGGCATGCCGCCATTGACCTTGCCGTCGAGCTTGACGCCGCGCCGGAACGGCACGCCAACGAGGTTGCCCTTGAGGTCGTAGTTCCACTGGTGATAGGGGCAGGTGAAGTCCTTGCGGTTGCCGGAGCGCTCGCGGCAGAACTGCACGCCGCGATGCGCGCAGACGTTCTCCACCACGTAGATCTCGCCATCCGCCGTGCGGCTGGCAATGACCGAGCGCTCGCCGATGGCGGTGCGCTTGAAGTCGCCGGCGTTCGGGATTTCCGCTTCGAGCCCGATATAGCACCAGTGGCCAGCGTAGAAGAAGCGCTCCAGCTCCTGCCGGTAGACGTCGTCATCGGTATAGGCCCAGAAGGGGATCCGGCTGGAGCCTTCGTCCTTCCATTCCTTCTTCTTGAATACAACAGCTTGCTCGCGCATGGTTTGTCTCCGCGATGTTCGTGATGTGGGGACGCAACGGGTCAGACGCCGCTGGCGTGGAAGGCGTCGGCATGGATGTGGTCGGGGTCCATGCCTCTTTGGCGGAGCAGGATGGAGGCGGCGTCGACCATGACCGGGGCGCCCGCCAGGTAGGCGCGCCAGCCCTGCATGTGGGCCCAGTCGTCGGCCACCGCCTTGGTCACCACGCCGCCCCGGTAGCCGTTGCCGTCGCCGGCCGATGCCACCACCACGTGCACATGCATTGCGGCATGGCGCGCCTGCAGCTCGCGCAGCCATTCCAGGCCATAGAGGTCGGCATGCGTGCGAACGCCAAAATAAACGTGCACCTCGTTGCGCATGCCGCCGTCGAGCATGCCGCGCAGGATCGACAGGATCGGGGCCAGCCCGGTGCCGCCCGCGATGCACACCACGGGCCCGTCGAACTTGCGCCGCAGGTACGCCGTGCCCAGCGGGCCGCTGACGCGGATGGCATCGCCAACCTTGAGTTCCGACGCCACATAGGACGTCACGCGCCCGCCGGGCACCAGCCGGATATGGAATTCGAGCTCGCCCGCGCCGTGCGCCACCGCCATCGAGTAAGGCCGGATATGGCGCGGCGTGAACTGCAGCGTGGCGTACTGTCCCGGCGAGAAGTCGAGCGGCTTGGGAATCGCCACGCGGACCCGCTTGATGTCATGGGTCAGGTCGTCCAGAGCGGTCACGGTGCCCTTGAGGATCCTGGCGGGATGCACCACGACCTCGTCGAGTTCCGGGATCTCGATCGCGCAGCTCTCTACCAGCGYGGTCTGGCACGCCAGCACCGACTGGCCGGCGGCCATGGGCGCGCGCGAATCCTCGGGGCCGCTCGCCTGGGTGCGGCCGGCCAGGACCTTGCAGCGGCAGGTGCCACAGCGTCCCGCCATGCAGCTATACGAGATGGGTACCTGGTTGGCCCGCAGCACGTCCAGCAGGTTGTCGCCGGCTTGCGCGTGCAGCGTTCTGTCCAGCGGGTGGATGGATACTTCCATGGGGGGGCGTCTCCAACTAGTTCTACCTGGCATCCGTTTGCCGTTTGCCGTTTGCCGATGGGCGTATGTTGGCGCCGCAGGTAGAATTAATAAATAGAAGGAAGGTGATACGTCATATCACTCTAAGTGATAAAGGGGTCTGAGATGGAGCTGCGGGAGATCGACCTGAACCTGCTGGTCGTGTTCAATGAACTGCTGCGCCTGAGGCGGGTGTCCGCCGTGGCCGAAGCGCTGGGCACTTCGCAGCCGGCCATCAGCAACGCGCTCAATCGCCTGCGCAAGCTGCTGGGCGACGAGCTATTCCTGCGCACCGCCAAGGGCATGGTGCCCACGCCGTTCGCGGAGAACCTGGCGGAGCCGATCGGTTATGCGCTCGGCGCCATCCACAACACGCTCAATGCGCAGTCCGTGTTCGAGCCGGCCACCAGCGCGCGCGGCTTCACCATCGCCATGACGGATATCGGCGAGATCTATTTCCTGCCCGACCTGATGAAGCGGCTGTCCGAGGTGGCGCCCGGCGTGACCATCAGCACGGTGCGCAACCATACGGTGAACTTGCGCGAGGAAATGGAAAGCGGCCGCGTGGACCTGGCGATCGGCTTCATGCCGGACCTCAAGGCCGGCTTCTTCCAGCGGCGGCTGTTCCGCCAGCGCTACGTCTGCCTGTTCCGCCAGGGCCATCCCCTGGCCCGCGAGGGCATGACCCTCAAGTCGTTTGGCAGTGCCGAGCACGTAGCGATCGTCGCGGCAGGCACCGGGCACAGCATGGTGGACGAAGTGATCCAGCGCGCCGGCGTGCCGCGCCAGGTCCGCCTGCACGTCCCGCACTTCGTGGCTGTGGGCCATATCCTGCAGACGACCGACCTGATCGCGGTGGTGCCGCAGGCCTATGCCGAGCGCACGTTAAAGCCCTTCGGGCTGGAGACGGCGCCGTGCCCGGTGAAGATTCCCGATATCGTGATCAACGTGCTCTGGCATGCCAAGAACAATCGGGAGCCGGCCAACCAATGGTTGCGGCAGTTGGTGTTTGAGGCGTTTTCGAGGTAGTGGCGTGGATACGTACGTTTGTCACGCCCCCAGCACTTCCTCGCAGACCGAAAACCACGCCCGCGCCGCATGCGATAGGTAGCGGCCGGGCGACCAGATATGGGCGAGCGCCCAGTCCATGGCTGGCTCCGTGAGCCGTGCCACGGCGAGCTTGTCGCGGATATCGAGCTTGTCCAGCAGTGGTTGCGGCAGGAAGGTGGTGCCCAGCCCGGCCGCGGCCATCGAGGCGAGGAAGTCCCAGTGCCCGCTTTGCGCCACGATGCGGGGCTCAAGCCGGGCGTCGAGAAAGGCCTGCCGCAGCTTGCGGGTCAGGGAGAAGTCTTCAGTCAGCATCAGCAGGGGCTCGTCGCGCAGCGCGGCCAAGGTAACGGTCTTGCCCTTGGCCCAGCTGGCCTTGCGGGGGCCCGCGACCCAGATCGGGTATTTGGCGAACTCACGTGTGGCCAGTTCCAGGCCGCTGTCCCGGGGCAGTACGGTAGCGCCGACTTCGAGTTCGCCATTGGCCACTTGCTGCTCCACCATATGGCCGCCGTGTTCGGCCAGGCTGAGCTCCAGGTTCGGATAGCGCTGGCGGAAGGCGCTGACGGCCGGCGAGAAGAACAGGTTGGCCATGGGCGGGATTCCCACGGTCAGCTGGCCACGGCCTAGCGACGAGAGATCGGCCACTTCCAGCGTAAGCCGGTGCACCACGCCAAGCGCTTCCTGCCCGCGCTCGTAGACCACGCGCCCCACGTCGGTCAGCCGCACCTGCTTGCCTTCGCGGATCAGCAGTGGCTGGCCGATCTCGTCTTCCAGTTGCCGCACCATCTTGCTGATGGTGGATTGCGTGACGAACAGGGACGTCGCCGCCTGGGTGAAGCTCTTCAGGCGAACGGTTTCAACGAAGTAGCGCAGCGCGCGGATATCGATGGGCATTGGCCACTTCCTTTGCCATGAAAAAAGCGAATGTGATTTGTAATTTTAAATCATGCCAGGAATGTCCGCCAGTTGGCTACACTTCGGGCCTACGCTCTTTCCAATGGATATTCGCGTCATGGCTAGCTGGCCCAGCGCACGACAGTGGCTCTTTTCACTGAAGGCGTTTGCCGCCTCGATGCTGGCACTTTATATCGCGCTCGCGCTAGGTTTGCCCCGCCCTTACTGGGCCATGGCAACCGTCTATTTTGTTTCTCACCCGCTGACTGGCGCCACCCGCTCCAAGGCCGCTTATCGCGTGGCGGGCACGGTGCTGGGCGCGACGGCAGCGGTGGTCACGGTGCCGTTGCTGGTCAACGCGCCGGTGTTGCTGATGGCCGCGATCGCCCTGTGGACGGGGGGCTTGCTCTACTTCTCGCTGTTGCAGCGCACGCCGCGCAGCTATGTCTTCCTGCTGGCCGCCTATACGCTGCCGATCGTGGCGCTGCCGTCTGTCAGCGAGCCGGCACAAGTCTTCGACATTGCCGTGGCGCGCATCGAGGAGATTGTCATCGGCATCTTGTGCGCCGGCATGGTGGGCGCCATCGTCTTTCCGGCCAAGGTAGCGCCCGCGCTGCGCGCCCGCTCCGCCACCTGGCTGGCCGACGCGGCACTGTGGGCCACCGACATGCTGTCCGCAGAGCCTGACGCCAATGCCACGCGCCACGGCAGCCGCCACCGGCTGGCCGCCGACATCCTCGCGCTGGACCAGCTCATCACCCAGCTCTCCTACGACACGGAAAGCGCGCATACGCTGCGCCACGCCCGCGCCTTGCGCGAGCGCATGACGATGCTGCTGCCCGTGCTGTCGTCGCTGGCCGGCGTGCTGCAGGCATTGCGGCGCCACGCCGAGGGCATACCGGATAGCCTGGCGCGCCATATGGCCGCCATGTCCGCGTGGATTCGCGCGGGCTTCGACGGCCCGGCGCCTGCGCCGGAGCCGGAAGCGGGCCCGTGGGCGGACTATGCGCGCGCGCCGGGCTGGCATGGCGGGCTGGTCGCCACCGCCAACGATCAGTTGCGCACGCTGGCCGCGCTGTGCGAAGACTGCCACGCCCTGCAGCATGGCATTGGCGATCAGGCGGCCAGCGCCGCCGCGCCCTCCGTGCGCGCGCTTGGGCGCGGCGCCGAGCGCGCGGGCCGGGCGCATCACCACGATCACGCGATGCTGCTGTTCTATGCCTGCTCCACCAGCCTGGCGGTGTTTTGCGCGGGCATGCTGTGGATCGCCTCGGGATGGGAGGACGGCGCGGGATCGGTTGCGGTGGCGTCCATCGCCTGCTGCTTCTTTGCCACCATCGAGGAGCCCCGGCCGGTCGCGCATTCGTTCTTGCGCTGGAGCGGATTCTGTTTTGCCGTATCGTCGTTCTACCTGTTCCTGGTGGTGCCGAACGCGCACAACTTCGAAACCCTGGTAGGCATGCTGGCGTTGCCCTACATGGGCATCGGCATGCTGATATCGCGGCCCGGCTTCAACCTGATCGCCATGCTGCTGTCGGTCAATACGGCGTCGTTCGCCAATGTGCAGAGCGTCTACGACACGAATTTCCTGACCACCTTCAACGGCAGCCTGGCCAGCATCGGCGGCATGCTGTTCGCGCCTTTATGGGCCATGGCGACGCGGCCGTTCGGCGCGCGCGTGGCGGCGCACCGGCTGATCCGCGCGAGCTGGAAGGATCTCGCGCAAGCCGCCACGCGGCGCGAGCCGGGCGAGCACGCCAGGCTCGGGGGCCGCATGCTGGACCGGCTCAGCCAGCTGGTGCCAAGGCTTGCGGCCAGCGACGACCAGATGGCCTCGGATGGCTTTGCCGAGCTGCAGGTCGGGTTTGGCGCGCTGGCGCTGCAGCGCAGCCTGCCCGGGCTGCGCCCGGCCGCGCGCCGCGCCGTGGCCAGGGTGCTCAACGCGGTTGCCTTGCATTTCCGCGCGCGCCTGAAGGCCGGCCACGCAATGGCGCCGCCGGATGCGCTATCCGAGCGGATCGACAAGGCGCTGCGCGAGGTGGCCATGCAAAGCGGCGCATCGCAAAGTCCCGGCGAGCATGCGTGCAGTGCACTGGGTGCGCTGATTGCATTGCGGGTCACGCTATACCCGGCACACACGCTGCCGCAAGCCGCGGCGCCGCAGGTGCAGCCGTTGCGGGCCGTGCCCCTCCCGTTACGCGCGGAGCCCCGATGCTAAGCGCGGAGATCGATCTCTACGGCGTCTTCGTGCCCGGCTTGCTGGCGTTGATGCTCCTCACCTTCGCCATCACCGCCTGCCTGCGCGCAGCCCTTGCGCGCGCAGGCTTTTACCGGCTGGTCTGGCACCGGTCGCTTTTCAATCTGGCTCTTTACGTCATCGTGCTGGGTGGCGTGGCCGCCATGGCCCGCTGGCTGCAATCATGAAATTCAAATTCCGTTTGCTGGTCCCCGTGATGCTGACCCTGCTGGCCACCGTGGCCGCGCTCTCTGTCGGCAAGCATCTGTGGGATTACTACACCGTGGCGCCATGGACGCGCGACGGCCACGTGCGGGCCGACGTGGTGCAGGTCGCACCGGATGTCTCGGGGCTGGTGACGCAGATACTCGTCAAGGACAACCAGCGCGTGCGGCGCGGGCAGGTGCTGTTCGTGATCGACCAGGACCGCTACCAGCTGGCGTTGCAGCAGGCCATGGCGAGTGCCGCCGCGCAGCGCGCCACGCTGGCGCAGGCGCGCCGGGAGGCCGCCCGCAGCCACGCCTTGTCCGACGTGGTCGCCACCGAGGTGGTGGAAGAAGGGCAGGCGCGGGTGCAGCAGGGCGAGGCGGCGCTGGCGCAGGCGGAGGCGGCGGTCGCGCTGGCCAAGCTCAACCTTGCCCGCACCCGGGTGGCCAGCCCCGTCGATGGCGTTCTCAACGACCGCCTGCCGCGCCTGGGCGACTATGTGACTTTGGGCCGGCCGGTGCTGTCGATGGTTGACCTGAACTCCTTCCACGTCGAAGGCTATTTCGAGGAAACCAAGCTGGGGGGCATCCGCATTGGCAACCCGGTCTCCGTGCGCATCATGGGCGAGCGCACGATCCTGCATGGCCACGTGCAGAGCATCGCCGCCGGCATCGAGGACCGCGACCGCAGCAATGGCGCCAACCTGTTGCCCAATGTGAACCCCACGTTCAACTGGGTGCGGCTGGCGCAGCGTGTGCCGGTGCGCATCGTGCTGGACGACGTGCCGGCGGATGTGCGGCTGGTGTCGGGCCGCACGGCGACGGTCTCCGTGGCGCAGCCGCGCAAGACCATTGCCGTGCTGCGCGACGAGGCCGTGGAGGAGAGCACACAATGAGCAAGCTCTGCCTTGCCCTGCTGCCAGCCCTGGGCCCGTTGCTGTTCGCCTGTACCACCGTGGGCCCTGACTACCACGTGCCGGAGCAGGCGGCCGTGCGTGCGCCCGAGGCCAACGGCCCCTTGCTCGGCACGGACGGCCCGGCCGTCTCGGTGGCGCCGGTCCCGGACGATTGGTGGCGCCTGTACGACGACCCCAAGCTCGACGCCCTGGTGCAGCAGGCGCTCAGCGCCAATACCAGCCTGCGCGTGGCCGCCGCCAACCTGCGCCGGGCCGTGGCGATCTACCACGAGGTGGAAGCGGAGAACCTGCCGCAGGCGGCCTTCTCCGCCAAGGCCGAACGCGCGCAGATCGCGGGCGAGAGCTTCCTGCTCAAGGAGAAGGTGCCGGTCTTCAACCTGGGCGACGTCGGGTTCTCGGTGTCGTACCTGGTTGACTTCTTCGGCAAGCTGGCCCGCGCCGACGAGGCCGCGCTGGCCAGCGCGCAGGCAAGCCAGGCCGCGCTGGACATGGCGCGCGTGAGCGTGGTCGCGCAAACCGTGCGGGCCTATGTGCAGGGTTGCGCCGCCACGCACGAGCTGGCGGTGGCGGAGCAGCAGCTCGCGCTGCAGACGCGCGGCGTGGAGATTGCCGGCAAGATGGTGGCCGCCGGCCGTGGCCAGCCTGCCGACATGCTGCGCGCCCGCGCGCAGGCCGAGACCCTGCGCGCGGCGTTGCCGCGCTTCAAGGCGGAGAAGGAGGGCGCTGCTTACCGGCTCGCCGTCATGCTGGGCCAGCCGCCGGCAGCGCTGCCGCAAGCCGCATCCGAATGTCATGAGGAGCCGACGCTGCGCCAGGCGATGCCTGTCGGCGACGGTGCCGCACTACTCAAGCGCCGCCCCGATATCCGCCAGGCGGAACGCGAGCTGGCAGCGGCCACGGCGAAGATCGGCGTGGCCACCGCCGATCTCTACCCCTCGGTCCGCATCGGGGCGTCGGCCGGCCTGAGCGGCATCCTGAGCGATCTCGGCACCGGCCCGACCGCGCATTGGGGCATGGGCCCGCTGATCACCTGGAACCTGCCCACCAATGGCGTGCGCCCGCGCATCCACGGCATGGAAGCCGGCGCGGACGCGGCACTCGCCCGCTTCGACGGCGTGGTGCTCAAGGCGCTGGAGGAGACCCAGAGTGCGCTCAGCGCCTACACGCGCGAGCTGGAGCGCAACCAGTCCTTGCGCGTGGCGCGCGACGACGCCAACGAGGTCGCCCGCCAGCACCGGCTGCTGTACCAGTCCGGCCGCGTGCCATATTTGTCCAGCCTGGATGCCGACCGCACGCTGGCCGGGGCCGAGGCGGCACTGGCGGCGTCGGACAGCCAGGTGGCCCTCAACCAGATCAACCTGTTCCTGGCGCTGGGCGGCGGCTGGCAGAACAGCCCGAAGGTGGCGGAGCGTGCCCGGATAGAATAGGGTTTCGCAGATCCCCGTTCCTGGCTGCGCGCTCGGGCCCGCAGAAGCAGTGCGCCGAGACGCGGGATGAGCCAATCCAGTTCGTCTTCCGGCAGCCAGCCCTTTTGCGGCACGGAAATGCGAACTCTCCGCAGAATCCGATCGGTCGAGTGCTCGGGATACTTAGCGGAATCCTTCATTTACTGGAACATTTACCCGAACAAAGCTCAGTCAGCGCGTTTCCATACGATTTTCAGGGCTCCACCCTAATGGCTCTCGATCCACTGAATGGCGAAGCGCATCAGCTCCTTGCCGCTAGGAATATTCAGCTTTTCCTTAATGTTGGCCTGATGTGCCTCGATGGTCTTGACGCTCCGACTCAGTTTCTCGGCGATCTCGCGGGTGCTGAAACCGAGTCCGATCAGGTGCAGGACCTCGAACTCCCGTTCTGAAAGGCTCGCGATTGAGCCCGCCGGAATTTTCTGGGGAACCGTCAGAGTCCGCGCCAACTTTTCATGCATTGCGGCGCTCAGGTAGATATTGCCCGCCAGCACCTCGCGGATGGCGTTCATAATATGCTCCGTGGCCTCGAGTTTCATCAGGTACCCGTTTGCTCCCGCCCGCAGCGCGCGTTCGGCAAACTGGGTTTCGTCATGCATGCTGAGGATGAGGATGGCCAGCTTTGGATAGTGTTGCCGGAGCGTCTTGACAAGATCCAGGCCGGAGTTCGAGTGCAGACTGAGGTCCACGATGGCCATATCAGGCTGGCAGGCCATCACCGCCAAGGCGTCTTCGGCACTGCCGGCCGCACAGCAGACGTGCAGATCCTCATGCAGATTCAGCAAGTGTGTTAACCCCTCCCGGATGATGGGGTGGTCATCCACAATCAGGATCTGAGTCACGCCGCCCAGGCTAGATGGCTTCATGTCCCGGACTCTCTGGTATTGGATAACTGATGGCAACCGTGGTGCCACCCAACGCATTGCGGGTGACCATGCAAGAGCCGCCCAGGAGGCTCGCGCGGTGGCGCAGGTTGTGAAGTCCCAGGCCCGAAGCACGCTCCATTTGTTCCAGGTCAACCCCCATCCCGTCGTCACTGATGGAAAGCCTCTGCATGCCGCCTTCGCGCTCCAGGTCGATCCAAATGTGGCGGCCCTGGCTGTATTTCAGCGCGTTATTGACGGCTTCCTGTGCCGCACGGTAAAGGTTGATCTGCATCGGCGGATCCAGTAAGTCCACATTTGACTCGATGCGGAGCGTGCAACCTATGCCATTGAGCGCGCGGGTCGTCTGTGCCAGCCCTTGCAAGGCGACCATGAGGCCACCAGCCTCCATGGCGACCGGGTCCAGGCCATGGGCAATCTTGCGAGTCATCAAGGACGCCTGCTTCACCAATTCGACGATGGTAGCCGCCTTCGCGGCGGCTGGGTGGCTATGCGTCTGTAGTTCTTGATTCAAGGTGGCACAGTAAAAGCCCAAGCTAGTGAGGTGCTGCCCGAGGCCGTCATGCAGTTCTCGGCCGATGAGTCTCTGCTGCTGATCGCCGATCCGGATCAGTTCTGCTTCCAGCAGACGACGTCGCGCCATCTCCTGCTTCAGTTCATGGTTCGCTAGCTCCGAGTCTTTGGTTCGCTCTTGCACGCGCCGTTCCAACTCGGCATGGGATGCCAGCAGGAGGCTATGGATGCGCTTTTCCTGAGCATGCGCCGCCACCAGCAGCAGTCCGGTTACTGCCACGACATTCGCGAAGGCGCACCATCTCACGAGGCTATCCACCGGAGATTCGGCGGCAAAGGGACCGGTGCCGTTCGTGGTGCCCCAGATGGCCACGATTGAGACCAGCAAGGTTGAGAGGCTGGTACCCAAGTGATCGAAGCGCAGAGCCGCCCAGATAATGAACGGAAAGACCGCCAAGGCTGCCGGATAGTAGCTGTGCCCTGCAAGTTCGGTGGCGCCGAAGATGACGTAACTCACCCAGAAGATCGCAACGGTCAGTCCGCACGCTTCCACGGTCTGCTTTGCGGAGCGGATCGGGCTTGGATACGTGAGCAAGCTGAGCAGCGGCGGGGCTACCACGAGCACCCCCAGCATGTCACCGAGCCACCATTTCAGAAAGGCAGCGCCGTAATCGGCGACTGACACCAAGCCCCCTCCGAAGAGGGCAGTCGCACCGATCAGCGCACTCACTGCCGTGCTGGCCGTCGCAGCCAGGATGACGAAAGCTAACACGTCCTTGATGCGGCCCAGGGTGATCTGGAATTGGGCTACCCGCTTTAACAATAATGTCGCCGTCAAGGCTGCAGCTGTCGCGCCGAGGCCAATCACCGCGGCCACTGGTAGGGGCACGCCCACCGACATGTTGGCCAAGACGGAGCCAATGGCAATTCCAGGGGCAACTGCGAAGCCCATAACGAGCAGCGCAACGAGGGCGATGCCGCTGGAAGGCCATACCAGAGACACTGCACCGCCCACCACCGCATAGGTAAGTCCCAGCTTTGCACCTGCGTAGTACGCCAATGCGACAGATCCGGTGTGAACGAAGAGGCTAAGCTTCGAGTTGCGCTGAATGATGAACATGGTTCGCTTCAAATTCTGGGGACAGCCCCTGCCACATCCAGTCATCCTCTCGTTAGCCGCAATGACAGTACGCTTGCGGACGTTGGTATCCGATGCACCTGTGGCAAATCACGAGCTTGCACCGAGCCGGTGCCAGGCGAGTGCTGCGAATCCATGGTGCCGCGGGATTACTATGAATCTACGTCAGAACTCCTCTGTGCGGTAAGGGTGGCCGACGGATTCGATGAGCTATACCGCCCGGGTTGAACGCCAGGTTCCGTCGAATGCGACCTTGTCGGGCCGGGTTTCGAGTCTTCGGCCAGAATCCGGACGCAGTCGGTCCTTGGCACCTGGCTGCGGCCGATGACGCATCATCCGCAGATTGCTCAGGCCAGATAGCGTATGCAGTTGCGCGTGGGCGAACAGGTCGCTCTCCTCGCCGTGCCGCAATGCACGCGCTTGCGTGACATCGCCAACCTTGGCAGCCGTGCCCAATCCCTGCCATCCAATAGGGCAATCCCCTAGCCTCTTTTCGGAAAAGGACCTTATTCATAAGCATACCGGCAGGACATACATTGGAGGCGTACAAAACTGCGGCGCTGAAGCGAAGAGTATTCGTTTCGGTGTTTTTGCAACCACCTGAAAAGGAGTTGAAGAAAATGGTAAAGACAATCTTACTGCTCGCTGCGGCGGGTGCGGCGCTTGGCGCCGGAGTAGCCTATGCCGGTAACGGGGCGCGAGATGTATACACCGACGGCGCTAGCGCGATGGGGCCGCGCGACCCATATTCAGATGGGGGAAGGAGCACAAAGTTTGACGTCTATTCGGATGGAGCGAGAGTTACAGATAGACGAGACACGTTCACCGATGGTGCGAGAATCACCAACCGCGATGGACTGGTTGAGGGCAGCCTGTAAGGAACGACAGAATGGTCGGCAATTGAATACGTGGTCGGCGCTCAGCGTCCACAGCCACAAACCAAGCACCTCCCCCGAGGAACAGCCTCGGGGGATTTTTTTGCAGCAGCCGCCCCGCCGGAGACAGGTCAAACCAGCAGGCCGCTGCCACTTGAAGGGGCGGCAGCGTTTGCGGCGTGCCTACTTCGTCAGTTACCGCACCAAGCTGTTACAGGACTGAAACAGATTGTGCGGTGAGCCAAGCCACTTGCGCCAAGAAGCCCTGACAATTCTGATTTCTGATTCTTCCTTGGGGGCGCGCAAATCTTGCAGGCCATGTGCGACGCGCTGCAGGTGGTGCCGGACACCTGGATGTCGCGTCGGCGAAGATGTGCGAGTTCGAAGAGAACGCGTAGTAGCGACCACTACCGTGATGGCTGACAAACCGTCTCGCATGCCGAAAGGCCCATGATTTCAGGATTTTCTCGCGCAACGACGCCAAAAGCTGATGGTTTTGACGATCTGTATTCCTCCGGGGCAGGCAGAGCGCAGGATCAGCGAGGCACACTGAGTGGCCGCGGCCCTATGGCTTGCCGCGTGCCTGCTTTGCCTTGGTGCCGGTGACGTGCCGGACCGATTCGATAAAGCGCTGCACGCGCGGCGAGCGGTGCGTCGCCGAATATACAAACTCGATATTGACTCCATCGGTCAAGTCGGCCAGCGCGATGAACGCGATGGTGGGTGGCGCGTGCAGCTGTGAGCTGGCGGGCACCAGCGCGCAGCCCATGCCGGCGGCGACCAGCCCCAGGATGGTTGGCGTGTCGGTGCCGATCTGGACGATATGCGGCGTGAACCCGGCCTTGGCGCACGCCGCAATCAGCAGGCTGTGCTGCGCGCTCGACTTCTCGCGGTTGAACCACACAAAGCGCTCGCCGGCGATGTCGGCCAACCGCCGCGCGCGCTTCGCCGGTGCGACATGCTGCGCCGGCACCGCCAGCACAAAGCGCTCGCGGTACAGGGCGATGCCGCTCAGGCTGGCATCGTCCGGCGTGCGCCAGGCCATGATGCCGCCGTCCAGTTCTTCGCCGCGGATCGCCTGTGCCTGCTGCAATGACAACAGCGGCTCGATGGAGAGCAGGATCGCCGGATTGTGCTCGCGGAAGTGCGCAAGAATCGCCAGCGTCACCGGCGAGGCCAGGTAGCTGGGCATGATGCCGAGCGCAAAGGAGCCGGTCTGGCCTTGTGCTATGCGATGGGCCCGGTCGCGTGCCTGTTCCAGCTGCAGTAGCGACTGCTTCGCATCGTGCAGGAAGCTGGTGCCGGCATCGGTGAGTTGCACGCCCTTGGCATGCCGCTCGAACAACGGGGCGCCGATCACCCCCTCCAGATCCTGGATCTGCCGCGACAAGGCCGGCTGCGTGATGTTCAGCGCCCGCGATGCCGCAATGATGCTGCCTTCTTCCGCGACAGCGATGAAGTAGCGCAAGTGCCGCGTTTCGATGTTTCGCATGCTCTGCCGGTTGCCCTCTGAATGTTGCTATGCCTTGTAAGTATAGCTTTCGGGATTGATAGGCATTTGACCGCATAGGCGGCAGGCTTCTACCATTCCAGGTTCTTCATGCCAGAACCAAGAAGCGCCACCATGCCCCATGCTGACAACGCCCCGCCCGTGAGCCTGCACATCGTCACCCCGCTGCTGCGATCCACGTCCTACTCGGCACGGCTGGGGCGTTCGGTGTGGTTCAAGATGGAGGCGCTGCAGCCCCCGGGCTCGTTCAAGGCGCGCGGCATCGGCCATGCATGCCAGACCTACAAGGAGTGGGGCGCAAAACGCTTCGTGTGCTCCTCGGGCGGTAATGCCGGCATTGCCGTCGCCTACAGTGGGCGGCTGCTTGGCGTGCCGGTGACCGTCGTCGTGCCCGAGACCACCTCGGCCGCGGCGCGAGAGCGTATCGCGGCGGAAGGCGCCGAACTGGTGGTGCACGGACTTGCATGGAGCGAGGCCAACGATCACGCGCTCTCGCTGATGCGCCCGGAGTATGCGTTTATCCACCCCTTTGACGATCCCCTGCTGTGGGAAGGCCATGCGACGATGATCGACGAGGTGGCTGCCGCCGGCGTCAAGCCGGGCGCGGTGCTGCTATCGGTAGGCGGTGGCGGCTTGCTGTGCGGCGTGCTGGCCGGGCTGGAACGCAATGGCTGGCACGATGTGCCCGTCATCGCGGCCGAGACCGCTGGCGCGGATTCCTACGCCGCCTCGCTGGCGGCCGGCGCGCAGGTCGAGCTGCCCGCCATCACCAGCATCGCGACCTCGCTGGGTGCCAAGAGCCCTTGCGCCAAGGCGCTCGAGTGGTCAAAGCTGCATCCGATCGTCAGCGAGGTGGTCACGGACAAGGAGGCGGTCGGCGCGTGCCTGCGCTTTCTGGCCGAGCACCGGATCGTGGTGGAGCCGGCGTGCGGTGCGGCGCTGGCCGCGCTGGAGCGCAATCCCGCCGCGGTGACGGCGGCGAGCGACGTGCTGGTCATCGTCTGCGGCGGCGCCGGTGCCACAGCCGAACAGCTGCAGGCCTGGGATCGCGCCGCCTGACAGTAGCCCGGTGTCCGGCCTCGGCGCTTCAATACTCGTGGCGCAGGTGCCTGGCCTGGCGCGGCAGGCGCAGGCTGACCCCGAACGCCAGCGCCATCATCGCCGTCACATACCAGTAGAACGCTGACTGGTGGCCGGCGGACTTCAGCGCCAGCGCCACGTACTCGGCCGAGCCGCCAAAGATCGCATTGGAGATTGCGTACGCAAGCCCCACGCCCAACGCGCGTACTTCCGGGGGAAACATCTCCGCCTTCACGATGCCGCTGATCGATGTATAGAGACTCACGATTGCCAGCGCAATTGAGATCAGCACGAAGGCCGCGAGCGGGCTGGAGACGATCTGCAGGGCGCTCAGGAGCGGCACGGTGGCGGCGGTCCCCAGCGCGCCAAAGGCAAGCATGTTGCTGCGCCGGCCAATGCGGTCAGACAATGCGCCAAACAACGGCTGCATGCACATATAGACAAAGAGGCAGCCGGTCATCACCGTGCTTGCCGTCTTGATGGACATGCCGGCGGAGTTGACCAGGTACTTCTGCATATACGTGGTGAACGTGTAGAAGATCAGCGAGCCGCCGGCGGTATAGCCCAGGACGGTGAGGAACGCCGCCTTGTGATGCCGGAACAGCGCGGCGAGGCTGCCTGCCTCCTTGTTGCCGCGCGTGGCAGCGGATGACGTTTCGCGCAGCGTGCGGCGCAATGCCAGTGCCACCACGGCGGTGAGCGCGCCGATCACAAACGGAACGCGCCAGCCCCAGCTCCGCAGCTGCGCCTCATCCAGCAGTTGCTGAAGCACCACCACCACCAGCACGGCCAGCAACTGGCCACCGATCAGCGTGACGTACTGGAACGACGAGAAGAACCCGCGCCGCCCCTTGAGCGCAATCTCGCTCATGTACGTGGCCGTGGTGCCATATTCCCCACCGACCGACAAGCCTTGCAGCAGCCGCGCCAGCAACAGCAGCGCGGGCGCCCAGTTGCCGATGGCGCCGTAGGTAGGCAGGCAGGCGATCAACAGCGAGCCGAAGCACATCATCAGCACCGAGATCAGCATCGAGTTCTTGCGTCCGTGGCGGTCCGCAATCCGCCCGAACAGCCAGCCGCCGATCGGGCGCATCAGGAAGCCCGCGGCGAAAACGCCGGCGGTGTTCAGCAGTTGCGCCGTGGGGTCGGCCCTGGGGAAGAACGACGGCGCGAAGTAGATGGCGCAGAACGCGTAGACGTAGAAGTCGAACCACTCGACCAGATTGCCGGAGGATGCGGCAACGATGGCGTAGATGCGCTTGCGGATGTCTTCAGGGGAGGGAGGCTGGAGCGGTGCAGGGCGAGGAGAGTCTGTCATTCAGGGGGCGGCCGGGAGCGTTCTGTTTTTTGTGATGGCGGTCTGGGCCCAGGGGAAGGGCGTGCAGAGTGTACCCATGCCATACGCGCGGGCAGCATGATTTAAAGTCGCGCGGGCCAGTCGGGTTTTGCATGGACAGATGGCGGCCGTGCAGCGACCCATCAACCGTTCATGGGCGGCCCGAGCGGTTTCGTGTTGTGAAAAATTCGACTGGAAGCGAGACGTTTAATTCATCACAGGAATGATTCGCTGTGACTACACTGTGTGCTTGTACCGCGCTGCTCAACGCATAGAACGCATCGAACACGCGGTGCAGCTCAAAAGGCGAAACAGACGACATGCGGGACGCAAGAATCCGCCTATCCCGCTCCACACCCAGTGGAAAGTGCCGCCCAATCTGGAATTAAGCAGCAATCATGAATAAGAAGCGCTTCACGACCCTTGTTTCCGCAGCCGCCTTTGGCGTCTGCCTCCTGGCTGCAACGCAAGCCGGCGCAACGGGTCCGAAAGATAGCACCAACGCCGGCGACAAGTACGGCTACGCACTCCACAACGGCAAGCGCGACCCCTTCACCGACGGTGCCCGCGTTGGTGACCGCCGCGATCCCTTTACCGATGGCGCCCGCGTTGGCGACCGTCGCGACCCGTTTACGGACGGCACGCACGGCAGCGCAGCCGCGGCACTGGACCTCGCCGGGCGCGACCTGACCGGTGTGTCGGCCCCGCCGGCGCATGGCGCGGCGGACAACCGCCAGGCCAGCGCCTGATCCGGCGCTGCCGGTCCGGCCCTGGGACCCCTCCACCCACGGCCGGACCGGCAAGTATGCAGATATCAAGCTCCTCCACGCAATGTCATCGCCATTGCCATTGTCATTGTCATTTCTGTCTCAAGACAAATCATGAAAACCATCGTGCTGGCGCTGCTGAGCGTCACCGCCCTCGCCGCCTCGCTGCCCGCCTTTGCCGGTCCCGACTGGACCGTTATCGAACGCGCGCGTGCCCAGAAACAGGCGCAGGCAAAGCAGCAAGCGCAGACGCCTTGCGCACTGAAGTCCAACCAGGCAACGGCCACGTCCAGCGCCGACGGCAAGCAAGGCTGAGCCTTACCGCTTACCGTTATCGCTGGTTATCGCTCCCCCGTGGGCCGGCTCGGCGTGGCGTTCATAGGAACACCATCGTCCGGCCCCCGTTGCGCAGCACGCGGTGCTCCGCGTGCCATTTCACCGCGCGTGCCAGCGCCACGCATTCCACGTCGCGCCCGATGGCGGCCAGCTGGTCCGCATCCATGGCATGGTCCGTTCCCAACCCGGCAAAGGCCGCGCGCAGGCTCTCCAGTGCGTCGTGCGCATCGCAGCCCGCCGGCAAGTCGCGCCGGAAGTGCACGCGCATGAAGAATCGCGTGCTGGCCCGGTCGCCGAACTGGGCCGAGTCGAGGATGTTCGCGCCCGCCTCGCACAGCAGGCTGGCCACGGCGTGGACGATGCCCGGCCGGTCCGGGCACGACAGGGTCAGGATGTAGCTGGCGCTGTCGGATGGGTTATCGGCTGTGCTGCGCATCACGCTTTGGCCTTGGCGCTGGTGGGGTCGTAGGGCGTGCGCAGGTGCACGGTGGCGGGCAGCAGCTCGCCGGCCAGGTCGACGTGATACGTCCCTTCGGCAATCCACCCGGCACTGGCCGCGCCATCTTCGCGTTGCAGCAGCGCCATGCCCACCGGGCAACCCAGGGTATGCCCGAAAGCCGCCGAGGTGACAAAGCCCGCCGGGCGCACCTCGCCATCCGGGCCAGTGCGCAGCACGGCTTCGCCGCCCCACAGCATGGCCTGGCTGGCGCCGTCGAGCGTCACCACGGCCACGCGGCGCTTCACCTGCGCCGCGCCGCCGGCCGCGCGCAGTTTCAGCAGTGCCTCGCGGCCACGGAACGGGATTGGCTTGTCGAGCTTGCAGGCAAAGGACAGCCCCGCCTCGAAGGGGTTGATATCGGTGGTCAGCTCGCGGCTCCAGGCGCGGTAGCCTTTTTCGATGCGCAGGGATTCGATGGCGTAGTAGCCAGCGTTGGCCAGGCCAAGGGGTTTGCCCGCGGCCTGCAGTGTCTCGTAGACGCCCACCGCAAATTCCACCGGCACATACAGCTCCCAGCCAAGCTCGCCCACATAGGTCAGCCGCGTGGCACGCACCGTGGCGTAGCCCAGGTCGATCTCGCGCGAACTGCCGAACGGAAAGGCTTCGTTCGAGAAATCCGCGCGCGACACGCTCTGCAGCAACTCGCGCGAGCGCGGGCCCATCACCGCCAGCACGCTGTACTGGCCGGTGACATCGACGATGGCGCAGCGCTGGTCGGCCGGGATCAACCGCTCGATGTAGTTGAAGTCGCGCGTGGTCTGCGCCGAGCCGGTCACCAGCAGGTACTGGTCGCGCGCCAGCCGGGTCACGGTCAGGTCCGACTCGTAGGTGCCGCGCTCGTTGAGCATCGCGGTGTACACAGTCTGGCCGGCGGGCACGGCCACGTCGTTGCTCATCAGTTGCTGCAGCACGGCCTCGGCATCGGCGCCCTTGACGATGTACTTGGAGAAAGAACTCATGTCGAACAGCGCCACGCCCTCGCGGCAGGCGCGATGCTCGGCGCCGCTCCACGGCAGCCAGTTCTGCTGCCCGAAGGCATAAGCGATCTCCGGCGCCTCGCCAGCGGGCGCAAAGAAGTTCGGCCGCTCCCAGCCCATCTTGCTGCCGAAGTTGGCGCGGGCGTCGTGCAGGTGCGCGTACAGCGGGGAGCGGCGGAAGGGCCGCGCGGTATCCAGCTCGCGGTTGGGCCAAGGCATGGCGTAGTGCAGGCCCAGGGTTTCCTTGACGCGGTCGTGCAGCCAGCTTTGGTTGCCGTTGAAGCCAGCAAAGCGGCGGATATCGACCGGCCACAGATCCATGGTGGGCTCGCCCGCCACGATCCATTCGGCCAGCGCCATGCCCGCGCCGCCGGCCGAGGCGATGCCCATGGAGTTGAAGCCCGCGCCCACGTAGAAGTTGCGCAGCTCGGGCGCCTCGCCCAGGATGAAGTTGTTGTCGGGCGTGAAGGATTCCGGGCCGTTGTAGAACTGCTTGACCTGCGCCGTTTCCAGCGCCGGCACGCGCTGCAGCGCGTTGTGCATCAGGATCTCGAACTGGTCCCAGTCGTCGGGCAGCAACTGGAACTCGAACGGCTCCGGAATGCCTTGCATGCCCCAGGGCTTGGCGTTGGGCTCGAAGCCACCCATCACCAGCCCGCCCACTTCCTCTTTGAAGTAGATAAAACCATCCGGGTCGCGCATCACCGGCAGGTCGGGATGCACGCCGGCGATGCGCTCGGTGACGATGTAGTAGTGCTCGGCCGAATGCAGCGGCACCGTCACGCCGCATAGCTGGCCCACCTGCCTGGCCCACTGGCCCGCGCAATTGACCACGATCGCGGCACCGATGGTGCCGCGGGCGCCGTCCTTGTCTTGCCAGCTGACACCGGTGGCGCAGCCGTCCCGGGTATGAATGGCGGTGACCTTGGTGTCTTGCACGATCAGCGCGCCCCGGGTGCGCGCGCCGCGCGCCAGCGACTGGGTGAGGTCGGTGGGATTGGCCTTGCCATCGCCCGGCAGCCACACCGCGCCTTGCAGGTCGGCGGTGCGCATCACCGGCCATAGCTCGCCAGCCTCGCGCGCCGAGATGACCTGGCAGTCCACGCCGTAGGCGCGCGCCACGGCCGCGGTGCGCTTGAGCTGCGTCATGCGCTCGGCGGTGCGCGCTACCGACAGCGAGCCGCACTGCTTCCAGCCGGTGCCCAGCCCGGTTTCGGCTTCCAGCTCGTTGTACAGGCGCGTGGAGTAGCGGATCAGCTTGGTCATGCTCTCCTGCGCGCGCAGCTGCCCCACCAGCCCGGCCGCGTGCCAGGTGGTGCCGCACGAGAGCTGGCCTTGCTCGAGCAGGACGACGTCGTTCCAGCCCAGCTTGGCGAGGTGATAGGCCACGCTGCAGCCAATGATGCCGCCGCCGATGATGACGACGCGGGCGTGCTCGGGAGCGGGGCGGCGGGGAGAGGCAGACATGGAGGCACCTGTGTGGAAAGCGCGCTGGAAGGCGTCGGGATTGTTTTGCCACAGTTTGCCAATAAAAAACACAATATGCAACATAACGAGCAATGAAAAAGCCACGCCGGAGTGACCGGCGTGGCTTGGCATCAGTCTGATGCAGCGCGGCTCAGGCCTCCAGGACGATGACCATCCACAGCAAGCCGAAGCGGTCGGTCGTCATGCCAAAGCGTGGCGAGTAGAACGTCTTGCCCAGCGGCATCATCACCTGGCCGCCCTCGGCCAGGGCGTTGAACACGCGGTCGGCGCTGGCCACATCGGGCACGGTCACGGACAGCGAGAAGCCCTGGAAATCGGCCTTGCCCGTGCACCGGCCATCGGACATCATCACCGTGGTCTCGCCGATGCGCATGGACATGTGCATGATCTTTTCTTCGGTGCCTGCCGCTGGCGCGCAAGCGCCCTCGGGCGGGGGAGATTCCGGCGGGGGCGCCTCCTTGAAGCGCATCATCATGACCACCTCGGCGCCGACAGCGCGCTTGTAGAACTCAGCCGCTTCCTCGCAACGGCCTTCAAAGAACAGATAGGGTTGGACTAGCATCTTGTCTCCTTTCCACTTCCAGGGTTGAAACGCGTCAGGGGGTGAAACTCACCGGCATCGATGCGTGCTCATGCACCACCAGCCATCGGCCAGCGATCTTGCAAAAACAAACGGTGGCGCGCATCCAGGCTCCGCAAGTACACGGGCGGCGCCACATCGAAGACGACCGCGTCTTCAGCATAGTTGCGCATCATGACAACGGCGTCTTTCGCACGCACGGCGTTAAGTACGGCGTTAAGTACGGCGTTAAGCACGATGTTAAGCACGGGCTTAACCCAGGTGTCGACCAGGGCACGCACTTCGGCTTCGCTGGCAAGATGTGACGAGGCCGAGGAGAACAATGTGGGCGATGTGGCATTTGCCATCCTTGCTCCTTGAGCGACGGGGGCCGCGGTGTCATGGCGGCGATCCGGTCAATCATTGTGTACACTGTCCACTACAATAGTAAAGAAAATAGACGCTGTCCACATGGTGAGGAAATGACCGGCGCAAAGCGCTCTTCAAGCATCTCGCGTACCACGCGCACCGCGAGCTCAACAGATTCGGCCGGCGGCGGCAGCACTGCCGTTCCCGCCGTTCCCGCGGATGCGGCGGTAGCCACCCCCCCAGCGCTACGCAGCACCTACCGGCACGGCGACCTGCGCCGCGCGTTGCTCGACGCTGGCATGGAACTGGCGCGCGATGGAGGCCCGGATGCGGTCGTGTTGCGCGAGGCCACCCGGCGCGCCGGGGTCGTGCCCAATGCCGCCTACCGTCACTTCGCCGGCCGCCAGGACCTGCTGCAGGCGGTACGCGCCGCCGCGCTGGCGTCGCTGGCGCAGGCCATCGAGGCCGAACTCGCCGCGCTGGACGCCAGCGCGGCGCCCGCGGACTTCGCCCGCGCCAGCCTGCGCGCGGTCGGCACCGGCTACATGCAGTTCGCGCTCGCCGAGCCCGGCCTGTTTCGCACGGCCTTTTCGGTGCCGGACGAGCGCGAAGGCGTGCCGGCCCCGGACAAGGCCGGCGACAGCGGCCTGAACCCCTACCAGTTGCTAGGCGCTGCGCTGGACCGGATGGTGGCGGCGGGCGTGCTGCCCGCCGCGCGCCGTCCCGGCGCCGAATACCTCGCGTGGTCCGCCGTGCATGGCTTGTCCATGCTGGTCATCGACGGGCCGCTGCGCATGGTGGCAACCTCGCCGGGGCATGCGTACGAGATCGGGCAACGCTTGCTGGACATGGTGGAGAACGGGCTGCAGGCGGCCAGTGACCGCTGACGGTGACCGGTAAAGCGCCGGGCTAGTTCGCCGCGGCCGTTCGCACCGGGACTTTGCCGGCCCAGGGCGCCAACTGCGCCACGCCCCAGAAGACCTCGAAAGCCAGGAAAGGCAGGATGACCAGGCTCGCGCCGTGCGCCAGCACATAGGCCTGCCAGCAGGCGAACAGCACTCGCGCTGCGGCGTCGAACAAGCCGTGCGACACGCGCGCGCCCAGGATGCGCACCAGCGACCAGACCACCACGACGGAGCCAAGCAGGTTGGTTTTTCGCTGGCGCAGGTGGCACGGCACGGCACCGAACTACGCAATGCGCCCGACCCGGCGCACGCGCTTTCCGCCTTGCTGCAGGAGAAACTCGAACTGGTGGATGTCCGTCTGGCGGAATTGACGGCGTTGCGCGCCGAGATTGCCTCGCGCATTGGCGCAGCTTGTCCGTTCCGGGCCTGAAAGCGGCGCGAAGCCAGCGTATCCGGCGCGGCAGTCCCCTCCCTCCTCTTAAAGACGAAGAAGCCCTAACAAATTGCGCATCAGGGTGTTAACTTCAAATATCTTTTGTGTCAGGGATGGAAGGAGGGGGCATCGGCATGAGTCCTGACAATGGGGAACAGAAAGCTGTGGCCCTTGCATTGCAGGGCGGTGGCATGCATGGCGCGTTTACATGGGGGGTCCTCGACCGGCTGCTCGAGGACGGGCGGCTCGGCATCGAGGGCGTCAGCGCGACGAGTGCGGGCGCCATGAATGCCGCCGTGCTGGCTTATGGGCTGTTGCAGGGCGGGCGCGACGGCGCGCGCCAGGCGCTGCACGACTTCTGGCTCGCTATCGCCCAATCGGCTGCAAAGTACAGTCCATTGCGCTGGGTGCCGTGGATCAAGGGGACCCATACCCTGGGCCTGGACCATTCTCCGCTGTATGCGATGGCCGACATCGTTCTCCGTCTCCTGTCGCCATACCAGTTCAATCCCAACAACATGAACCCGCTGCGGGATGTGTTGGCGAAGCAGGTCGATTTCGAAGCGTTGCGCCAGCGCTGCCCCATTCATCTTTACCTGTGCGCGACCAATATCGAGACCGGAAGGATACGCATCTTTTCAGGCGAGGACCTGTGCATCGACGCGGTACTGGCATCAGCCTGCGTGCCAACGCTGTTCCAGGCGGTGGCTATCGATGGCCAGCACTATTGGGACGGCGGCTATGTTGGCAACCCGGCAATTTTCCCGCTGATTTATCACTGCAATACCCACGATGTCGTGATTGTTCACATCAACCCGATCGTGCGCCGCGGTGTGCCGACCACGGCCGCGGACATCCTCAATCGCGTCAGCGAAGTCAGCTTCAACTCATCTCTTATCCGAGAGATGCGCGCCATCGCATTCGTGACTTCGCTTATCCAGCAAGGCAAGATCGACCGGAGTGAAATGAAGGAGATGATGATCCACTCGATCCGGTCCGATGAGACGATGGCCGCGCTGGGCGTGTCGAGCAAGTACAACGCCGACTGGGCCTTTCTTTGTTCGCTGCGTGACAAGGGAAGGACTGAGGCCGGGACGTGGCTGGAGGCGCACTACGAACACATCGGCCAGCGTTCGACCATTGATATCAGAGGGGAATTTCTTTGACGCAGGACGAGGCCCCCGATACCGCCGGCTGCGCAAGCCGCCACGCCAGGTTGCGGCGTGCGCGAGCTTCATAGCGAGCATGGAACAGATCGGTGTGATAGATGCGAGGGCGATCAAGCAGGGCGCGCAGGAAAGCCCGCTCGGCGCAATCATAGGCAGCCTCATCCAGGTCGGGACGCTCGGCCCGCAAGTTCGCGCCGTTCTGGCGAAAGCGCGCGCGGGCACAACCCAGCACGGCAAGGTCGATATCGGCGGTAAACTGGCCTGCCAGATTCTTGGCCATGCCGGCATGTGAGGTGCACAGGATCATCCCGGCGATGCGTTCGGTTGCGGCAATCCGGCCTCGGGCCCAGTAGCGGAGCCACTCAACGCTGCGCTGCTCATTGTCTTGCGCCCCGGGAACATAGATGACGTCGTGGCACCAGAGCGCCAGCTCGACGGCGTCAGTATCGGGAATCGCGCTGCGCGCCCAGTCCAGATCGCGCAGGCAGCGGCGAACATGGTGGAGCGTGTGATAGTGCCGTGCCGGCTCGGCGTAGCAGCGCGCAAGATCCGCATAGGCCTCCGTAGCCTGCGTGCCGCCTGAACGCGACCACAGTGCCAGGAAGCGGGTTTGCATCCGGGTCATTCGGGAGAAGGCACCGGGGACGTGCCATCCTGCCGCGTCAGATCATCCAGCAGGGCCTTGGCCTGTTGCCAGTCGGCGGTATCGGCGCCCTCGCTGAAGCTGCCATGGATCGCCGCCAGCGCATGGCGCGCCGCGTTCAGCTTTCCTTGCTGGCGCCATAGGCCGGCCAGGCTCAGCACGGCTTGCAGTTCCAGTGACCGGGCGCCCTGGCTGCGGGCGACCGCGATCGCCTTCTCAAAGCACGCTTCGGCTTCATCGCAGCCGGTGGGCGGGAAGGGCGCCTGGCTTGACTGCCGGAGTATCAGTTCTCCCTTGAGGCGATACRGCGTCGCTTCGTCAAGCCGCTCTCCCGTCTCTTCCGCGAAAGCTTGCGCCTCGGCCAGCGCATCGAGTCCGGCATGGATTTGCCCCGCCTTTCCGTAGGCATCCGCGAGCAGGGCCAGGAGATTTGGCTGTCCTAGCGCCGCGCCGGTCTCCTGATAGGCGGCCAGGCCCCGCTGTATCTGGGCTATCCCCTCCTCGTGATTCCCCTGTTCGGCCAGCACCCAGCCTAGCAGGACGGTTCCCCACGCCAGGTAGATCGGGAATCCCTGCTCGCACGAGACCGCGATGGCGGCCTCGGCGTACTCGCGGGTCAGTTGCACTTCCCTGCGGCACAGGTGCACTTCAGCGGCAAAGACAAGGCAAAGTGCGAGGTTAAAGGCGTCCGGGCGTGTCCTGGCCATCGCCAGGGCCTCCTGGCTGCGCGTGCGGGCCTGGTCCGGCATGCCGAGGTACCACAGGATCCAGCCCAATGTGCTCGTGGCATGGACGGCCGGATCCCGCCCGTATCCCATCAGAAAGTCATACACCGGCGGGTCCGGGCGCTGCAATGCCAGCACCTGTTCTATATGGTTGCGGGCCATGTCCAGCTTGCCAAGGCGGAACACCGTGGCGCCGATCGCGCGATGCGCCTCGGCAAGCTGCTTAGGCTTTTGCGTTTCCAGGGCCAGGCCAAGCAGCCGTTCCCCAAGGGGGTGCGCAATCTCGTACTGCGCACGCAGCTGATAAAACGCCCACAGTCCGAGCTGAGCCGAGAAGGCGTAGGGTGTTTGCCTCTCCTGCTCGCACAAGGCCAGCGCGCGCTTGTAGTTTGCTTCCACCTCGGGGGAGGCCTGGCCGCGAGCGGCCATCAGGGCCGGGCCGAGGGTGAGCAGCAGCGTGAGTTCCTGGCGCGTGCGTTCGGGGTTGTCCGGCATCCGCTTGAGCAGTTCGATGGCGGTACTCAGGTGCCGGATCGCTTCAGTCTGGGCTGAACGCTGGAGGGCCTGCTGGCCGGCACAGTGGAGGTAGGCGACAGCCTTCGGGATATTGCCGCTATGGCTGTAGTGGTGCGCGAGCTCGCTGCAGTAGTCTTTGAGCCGGCCATGGAAGAGGGCCTCGATGGCCTGGGCCGTACTCTCGTGCAGCGCGCTGCGCCGCTCGGTAAGCAGCGAATTGCCGGCAACCTCCTGCGTCAGGGCGTGCTTGAAGGCGTACTCGACTTCCGGGAACGCGGGCCGCTCGTAAATGAAATCCGCCGCCTGCAGGTCGGCCAGAAGCGGGCGCAGCTTGCCTTCGGTCAGGCTGGTGACGTGCAGGATGAGACTCAACGGGAACTCCTTGCCGATCACGGCCAGGGTCTGCAGCAGTTCCTTCTGAGCGAGCGGGAGCCGGTCGATACGGGCCGCGAGCACGCCTTGGACGGTGGTGGGGATGTGCAGCAAGGCGGGCGCCTTCTCGATGCGGTAGCAGCCGGGCTGGCCGAGCAAGGCGGCCTCCTCGACCAGCGTCTGGACCACTTCCTCCATGAAAAACGGATTGCCTTCGGTCTTGTCCAGGATGCGTTGCTTCAGGGGCGCCAGGCTGCGATCATCACCGAGCAGCGCGGTGAGCAGTCCCTGGGCTTCGGCCGGGCCCAATGGCTGCAGGCTCAGCTGGGTGTAGTTGCCGTTGGGGCCCCAGTCATGGGAATACTCCGGGCGGTAATTGACCAGCAGGATGATCCTTGCCCCCGGCACATGGTCGATCAGCAGGTTGAGGAAGGCCTCGGTTTCACTGTCCAGCCATTGCAGATCCTCGAAAATGACCTCCAGGGGCTGATTCAGGCTTTCGCGGACCAGCAGGCAAGCAATCGCTTCGAAGGTGCGCTGACGTCGGATCGAAGCGTCCATGGTCGGCAGTGCCGAGCCGGGTTCGATGCTCCCGAGCAGATAGAGCAAGTAGGGCAGATGGCTTTCCAGGGAACGCTCCAGCGTGAGCAGCCTGCCGGTYACCTTCTCGCGGCAGYTYCGGTCGCYGTCCTGCACAGTGATCTGAAAGTAGTTTTTCAAGAGCTCGATCAACGGTAGATAGGCGAAGGCCTTGCCGTGCGAAACCGAGAAGGTCTCCAGTGCCAGGCAGTCTGCCTGCGATCTCGCTTTGAACTCGTGGAACAGCCGGGATTTTCCGACCCCGGCCTCGCCAACCACCGCGACGACCTGCCCTCGGCCCGCCTTGGCCAGCGCCAGCGCGTTGTGCAACTGTTCCAATTCGGCCTGGCGGCCCACAAACCTGGCCAGGCCACGGTGCGCCGCGACTTGCAGGCGTGTGCGCATTGCCCCGAGGCCCATCACCTCATAGACCGCCAGCGCATCCCGGACGCCTTTGACATGTGTGGTGCCCAGGGCCTTGAACTCGAAATATCCCTCCGTCAGCTTATGGGTGGATTCGCTGACGAGGATGGACGCAGGCGTAGCGATACCTTCCATGCGCGAGGCGATGTGGATCGTGTGCCCGACCGGATCGTAGTCCGTGTGCAAGTCATCCTTGCGGATCGAGCGCACCACGACCTCGCCCGTGTGGATGCCGATCCGGATCTGAAGCGGTATGCCTTGCTCCAGACGGACCCGGTCGCTGTGCCGGCGCATCGCTTCCTGCATGCGCAGGGCTGCGTACAGGGCCCGCAGGGCATGGTCCTCGTGGGCAATGGGGGCGCCGAACAGCGCCAGGATGCCGTCACCCAGGAACTTGGCCACGTAGCCTTCGTAGTGGTGCACGGCCTCCATCATCAGCGTCACGACGGGGTCGATGAGGCGGCGCGTTTCCTCCGGGTCCAGGTCCTGGGTCAAGGCCGTCGAGCCCGCCATATCGGCGAACAGGGCCGTGATGGTCTTGCGCTCGCCGGCCGTCTCGCCCCGGGCCTCCATGGCCGCTTGCTCAGCCAGGATGCGCTCGGCCAGATGGGGTGGCGTGTAGTGGACAGGGGCCGGGACTGCTGGCCCGGAAGGCAGAGGCGATCCTGACGGGGAATCCATGAGCGCAACGCCACAGGCGCGGCAGAACTTGGCAATGAGGGTGGCCTCCGCGCCGCACCGCGGGCACATGCGCGCAAGCCGCGCCCCGCACGCCTCGCAGAAGTTGGCGCCTGCGAGGTTCGCGTAGCCGCAATTCGTGCAGCGCATACCGCCTCCTGACAGCCTCCTGACCGCCTCATTTCGAAACAGCCCCTAAATGATTAGACGCGCGATCGGCTCTTGTAGCAAGCCAGGCGTCTCGCCGGATCCGCGTCCCTAAGTCCCCATCTCCACCCGTTCCGCCAGGAAATCCAGCAGCGCCCGCACCCGCGCCGGCAAGTGGCGGCCCTGGCCCAGGTACACCGCATGTACCGCCTCCAGGTCGCCGGGATTGAACGCCTCCAGCAGCGGCACCAGCCGCCCGGCGGCGATGTCCTCGCGGACCTGGAACACAGCCATCCTGGCCAGCCCCAGCCCGCCGACCACGATCCGCCGCAGCGCATCGCCATTGCTGGTCATGGCATTGCCAAGCGGCGCCACCATGGTGGCTTGCCCGCCTTCCAGCATCGGCCAGCCTTCGATCGCGCGCGCGTAGCCTAGCTTCAGGCAGTTGTGCCCGGCCAGGTCGGCGGGCACGCGGGGCGTGCCGCAACGCGCCAGGTAGGATGGCGCGCCCACCACCACCATGCGGGTCTCGCCCAGCTTGCGGGCCACCAGCTGCGAGCTTTTCAGCGTCCCGGCGCGGATCGCCACGTCGGTGCGTTCCTCCATCAGGTCGATGACCTGGTCGGTCAGCACGATATCGAGCTGGATGTCCGGATACAGCGCCAGGAACTCCGGCACCAGCGGCAGCAGGAAGTGGTCGCCAAAGGGCACGTTGGCATTGATGCGCACGCGGCCGTGGGGCGCGGCGCTGGCGGCGGCACCGCGCTCGGCATCGTCCAGGTCCGCCAGCACGCGCACAGCGCGTTCATAGAAGGCACTGCCCTCCGCCGTGAGCTCGATGCGGCGCGTGGAGCGGTTGACCAGCCGCGCGCCGAGCCGGGCCTCCAGCCGCGCCACCAGCTTGCTCACGGCCGACGGCGTCATGCGCAGCGCGCGCGCGGCGGCGGAGAAACCGCCCTGTTCCACCACCCGCACGAACACTTCCATCTCGCCGGAGCGGTTGACTTCGAGCCTCGACATTGTGAATTCAATTCATAAATGTTGTTCGTGCGGGCAGTCTACCGCACCAATCTTCCCATCCCCATACTTCGCAGCATGCTGCTCCGGCTTCCTGGATCGCATGTAACCCGTATCGCATCTCGCATATCGCATACCGCTTCACATACTTTCTATGCCACTCGCTCTCTATGCCTTGACCGCCGGCGCCTTCGGCATCGGCGTCACAGAATTCATCATCATGGGCCTGCTGCTGGAGGTTGGGGCCGACCTCGGTGTCTCCATCGCGGCGGCGGGCCTGCTGATTTCCGGCTATGCGCTCGGCGTGGTGGCCGGCGCACCGGTCATGACCGCGCTGACCGCCCGCTGGCCGCGCAAGACGGCGCTGCTGGGCCTGATGGTGATCTTCACCATCGGCAATGCGGCCTGCGCGCTGGCGCCAAGCTACGCGTTGTTGATGGCCGCGCGGGTGCTCACCGCGCTGGCGCATGGCACGTTCTTTGGCGTGGGCTCGGTGGTTGCCACCGGGCTGGTGGCGCCGCACAAGCGCGCCTCGGCCATTGCCGTGATGTTCACCGGGCTGACGGTGGCGAGTGTGCTCGGGGTGCCGTTCGGCACCTGGCTCGGCCAGGCCTACGGCTGGCGCGCCAGCTTCTGGGCGGTGGCCGCCGTTGGCTTGGTGGCGGTGCTGGTGATTGCCCTGGCGGTGCCGGCCGAGCGCGCAGCACCGCAAGCCCCCGACCTGCGCCGCGACCTGCGTGCGCTGATGCGCCGGCCGGTACTGCTGGGGCTGCTGACCACGGTGCTGGGCTATGCCGGCGTGTTCGCGGTGTTCACGTATATCGCGCCGATCCTGACGCAGATCACCGGCTTTGCCGATAGCGCCGTCTCGCCCATCCTGCTGGTCTTCGGCGTGGGCCTGGTGGCCGGCAACCTGCTTGGCGGCAAGCTGGCGGACCGCCATCTGCAGGCCACCGTGCTTGGCAGCATGCTGGCGCTGGCTGTGGTGCTCGGGCTGATGAGTTTTGTCCTGCACAGCAAGGTGCTGTCCGTGATCTTCATCGGCCTGCTGGGCGTGGCTGCCTTCGCAACCGTGGCGCCGCTGCAGATGTGGGTGCTGGAGCGTGCCAGCGGTGCAGGGCAGAGCCTGGCGTCGAGCTTCAATATCGCCGCCTTCAACCTGGGCAATGCCATTGGGGCGTGGCTGGGCGGGGTGGTCATCACCCGCGGGCCGGGGCTTGGCGCCGTGACCTGGGTTGCCGCGCTGGTCCCGGTCGCCGCAGTGGCCGTGGCGCTGCTGGCCATTCGGCTCGATCGGGGTACGGGCGGCACGCAGGCGTTCGGCGGGGCCAGGCAGCCGTCCCAACCAGTGCATTGATTCTTCGATCCGCACAAGCTGTTTTATCGAGATTATCGAGAGCCAACCATGTCCCCGAGTCAACACTTGCAACGCTTGCTGCCCTGCGTGGCACTGACCACGCTGTCCCTGACCGCAGCCGCGCCCGCCGCCGGCGCTTCGCCTGGCGAGCCCATGCCAGAACATCGTGCCGTCACATCCGGCAATCTGGCTGGTGAATGGGGCGGTGAATGGGGCGGTCATTGGGTGGCCAGCTGGAGCGCCAGCCCGCAGCCGGTCTGGGGAGCGGATTTCATCTTCCCCACCAATATCCCGGAGCGCATCGCGCGGCAGACCATTCGCCAGGTCGCTCGCCTCAGCCTTGGCGGCGGCAGGGTGCGGGTGGAGTTGTCGAACGCGTACGGCACCGAGCCTCTGCGCATCGGCGAAGCGCGTGTCGCGCTGGCGTCAACGGATGCGCAAACCGTGCCCGGCAGCGACCGGCTGCTGCGCTTCGGCGGCCAGCCGGAGGTGACGCTTCCGCCGGGCGCGGCGGTGCTCAGCGATGCGGTCGACCTGTCCGTGGTGCCGCTGGCCAGCCTTGCCGTCAGCCTGTACCTGCCCGGCCCGTCGCGGCTAGACACGTTTCATTGGGAAGGGCGCCGCACCGCCTATATCGCCGACGGCAACGCCACGGCGTCCACGCGTCTGGCAGCGCCGCTGACCACGCCGGCGCGCATCGTGCTGAGCAGTATCCTGGTCGACGCGATGGCACCATCAAGCGCCGTGGTGGCGCTGGGCGATTCGATTACCGACGGCGCCGGCGCGACGCCGGAAACCGACCGCCGCTGGCCCGACTTCCTGGCCGAGCGCCTCGCCCCCGCCAACGTGGCGCTGCTCAACGCCGGCATTTCCGGTGCGCGCGTGCTGCGCGACAGCATGGGCGTCAACGCGCTGGCCCGCTTCGAGCGCGACGTGCTGGCCCAGCCGGGCGTGAAGACAGTGATCCTGCTGATGGGCATCAACGACATCGGCTGGCCCGGCACGCTGTTTGCGCCGGACGAACCTGCCCTGCACGCACAGGCGCTGATCGCCGGGTACCGCCAGCTGGTCGCGCGCGCCCACAGCCGCGGCGTGCGCATCGTCGGCGCAACCTTGACGCCGTTCGAGGGCGCGCTGCAAGGCACGCCACTGGGCAACTACTACAACGATGACAAGGAGGCGCTGCGCCAGCAGGTCAATGCCTGGATACGCACCGGCGGCGCCTTCGACGCGGTGGTGGATTTCGACGCGCTGCTGCGCGATCCCGCGCGTCCCACGCGCATGCTGCCGGCCTATGATTCGGGCGACCATCTGCACCCGGGGGATCATGGCTACCGGGCCATGGCGCAAGCCATCGACCTGAACTTGTTGCGGTAGGCCGGCGCATTGCGTTGCGGTTGCGCGGGCGCTCGCTTATGCTGGCGGCTATCCAGCCACGGGCCGCCGGCCATTCATTCGATGCAAACCGCTCTGATCGTGATTGACGTACAACGTGGCCTGTTCGATGACGCGCCGCGCCCGGGCGATGCCGATGCCGTGCTCGGCCACATCAACGGCCTCACGGCACGGGCGCGCGCAGCCGGCGTGCCGGTGGTGTTCGTGCAGCACGAGCAGGCTGGCGGCGCGCTGTCGTTCGGCTCACCAGGCTGGGAGCTGGAGCGCACGCTGGTCGTCGCGGCCGACGACCACCGCGTGCGCAAGACCACGCCCGACTCCTTCCTGCATACCGAGCTCGCCGCGCTGCTGGACCGCCTGCGGGCGAAGCACCTGGTCATCTGCGGGTATGCCACCGAGTTCTGCGTGGACACCACCGTGCGCCGCGCCGCCGGGCTTGGCTATTCGATCACGCTCGCCGCCGACGCGCATACCACGCACGACAAGCCGCACGCCAGCGCCGAGCTGATCCGGCGCCACCACAACGCCACACTGCCGGCCATCACCAGCTTCGGCCGGCCGATCCGGGCACTGGCGTCGGAAGTCATCGGGTTTGGCGGCGGCGCGGCGGGCGGCTAAGGCAAGAGACAGAGACAGAGAAAGAGAAAAAGAAAGAGAAGGCCGCATCGTCAAGGCAAAACCAACCCAGGACAACCACGCCACCATGATTACCTGCTACCTGCGCTATATCGTCGACCCCAACAAGCTCAAGGAATTCGAGCACTACGGCAAGCTGTGGATTCCGCTGGTCGAGAAATTCGGCGGCCAGCATCATGGCTACTTCCTGCCGTCGGAAGGCGCCAACAACGTGGCGCTGGCCTTGTTCTCCTTCCCCAGCCTTGCGCTGTACGAGGCGTATCGCAACCAGTCCTTCGACGATCCGGAGTGCCAGGCGGCGTTCCGCTACGCGCAGGAAACGCAATGCATCGTCAGCTACGAGCGTAGTTTCTTCCGGCCGGTGTTCGAGTAAGGCGGAGCAAGCCAACGCATCGTGTGCGCCGCCGCGATGCGCGCGGTCACCGCACCATCGCCTGCCCGATCAACTGTCCCAGCAGCTTCACCCCTTCCTCGATCCGCTCTTCTGCAATGGCCGTATAGCCCATGCGGAAGTGCGGCGACGGCGCATCGGTAGAAAAGAACACATCCCCCGGCTCGATGATGACGCCGTGCGTGAGCGCGATCGCGGCCAGCTTGCGGGCGTCGAGCCCGGGCGGGCCTTCCACCCAGAACGAGGACGCGCCGGGCGAGTTGCGCGCGCGCGCCTGCGGCAGGTGGCGCGCCAGCATGTCGCGCAGGATCTCGGCGCGGCGCTGGAAGATGGGCGCCACGCGCCGCAGCAGCGCGTCGTGGTGGCCCAGCGAGATGAACAGCGCCGTGGCGCGCTGGTTGTTGGCGGGGGGGTGGCGCAGCATGAAGCGGCGCAGCGCGCGCGCCTGGCGGATCACGGCGGCGGGGGCGACGATGTAGCCGAGCCGGATGCCGGGTACGAAGGATTTGGACAGGCTGCCCACGTAGATCACGCGGCCATCGCGGTCCAGGCTTTTCAGCGCGGGGATGGGCTGGGTCAGTGCGGGGTTCTCGGTGTCGTAGTCGTCCTCGATCAGCACCACGTCGTGGCGGCGGGCTTCGCGCAGCAGCGTCTCGCGCCGCTCCAGCGGCATGGTGACCGTGGTGGGGCACTGGTAGCTGGGCGTGATGAAGGCGTAGTCGCACTGGGCCAGCGCGTCGTCGGGGCACAAGCCGGACTCGTCCACCGCCAGCGGCACCACCTCGCCCGCGCGCATGCCGAAGATGTGGCGCGCATCGTTATAGCCCGGCTCTTCCAGCCCGACCCGCGCGCCTTGCATCAGCAGGTCGGCCAGCAGGTAGAGCGCGTTTTGCGCGCCCATGGTGACCATGATCTCGTCAGGGTTGGCCCACACGCCCCGGCGCGGCAGGATGTGCTTTTGCAACTGCTCGATCAGCAGCGGATCGTCGCGGTCGATCAGGTCCGACGCCCAGCCGCGGATCTCCAGCACGGCCAGCGCCATGCGCGAGCATTCGCGCCAGTCGGCGGTGGGAAACAGCGCGGGGTCGAACTGGCCGTAGATGAAGGGGTAGGGATAGTTTTGCCACTCGTTGGGCTTGACGATTGCACGTTTGCCGGTCATGTCCGGCAGCCGCGCGTCCCAGTCCGGGCGGCCTTCGCCTGTGTCCTCGGGGATGGCCGCGCCGATGGCCCGGGCCTGCGCCGAGCCAGGCCTGGCGGCGCTGGGCAACTGTTCCACCACGAAGTAGCCGCGCCGCGGCTTGGTCTCCAGGAAGCGTTCCTCGACCAGTTGCTGGAAAGCCAGGATCACCGTGTTGCGGGCGATGCCCAGCGTGACCGCCAGTTCGCGGCTGGAGGGCAGGGCGCTGCCTTCCGGCAGCTGCCGGGCGAGAATGGCCGACACCAGCTGCTGGCGCAACTGCGCCTGCAGGCTGACGCCGGAATCGGAGGAAAGCTGCAGCAGCCGGTTCCAGAAAGTGTTTGCCTTGCCTACGCTTGCCATGCCGCTCCCGTTGCTGTGGCCAATGCCGTGGACGCCTTGGTGAGCGTATGCCGGGCCGTTGTCGTGTGCGGCAGATTATGGGCGAAGCCGCGCGCCGGGGAAATGCGGGTTGCCCGCAGTCCGGCGCCACGGCTTCTCAGCGGCCGAGGATCCACCCCGCCAGGCTTTGCAGGTCTTCCTTGGAGAGCGCGGCATAGGCCGGCATTGGCACTTGCCCCCACTTGCCCGCGCCGCCCGCGCGGATGTTCTGCGCCACCAGCGCCGCGGCGCCCGGCTGGTTCGCGTACTTTGCCGCGACCTCCTTGAACGCGGGTCCCACCACCTTCTTGTCGACAGCGTGGCAGGCGGTGCAGCCATTGGACGTGAGCAAGGCTTGGGGATCATGGTTGCCGGCGATCGTGGCAGGGGCGGCCGGCACCGGTGCGCTGCCTTGCGCGGCGGGCGCGCCAGCGTAGGCCGTGCGCTCCGCGCCATAGGTCTTGGTCAGGTAGTCGACCATGGCGGGGATGTCTTCATCCGCGAACGGCGCGCCGAAGGGCTTCTTCATCTTCCTGACCGTCGCCTCCCAGTAGCTGCGCGGCGACGATGGCGGTTGCGTCAGCACGTACTGCGCGGAGTGGCAGGCCATGCAGTTTTGCTGCACCAGGCGATAGCCGGGCAGGTCGCTCGGCGTGTAGCGCGCGGTCTCCGGCGGCAGCGTGATTTCCAGTGCCAGCGCGGCGCTCGCCATGCCGGCGGCGCACAGGGCAAGGGCGAGTATCGCGCCATGGCGGCGCAAGGGCTTGGCGAGTTGCATGGCGGCCTCCTTCATGCTGCCACCACGCGCGTGGTTTCCACCACGTTGCGCATATAGCCGGCGGGGTTCCATAGCGCGGTGAGCGGCTGGCTCTGGCCGATGCGGTTGCTGGCGCGCACCTTCAGTTCGTACTCGCCCTTCCTTGGCGGCGTAAACGCCGCCGTCCATTCGCGGAAGGAGTAGCGGCCCAGGTCCTTGCCCAGTTGCGCGGCGCGCCAGGTGCGCCCGCCGTCCGTCGACAGGGCCACCTCGTCAATGCCATGGCCGCCGTCGAAGGCGATGCCGCGCAGCACGGTCTGGCGGCCGGCCTGCACCCTGGCGCCATCGGCCACGCTGGTGATGAAAGAGCGCACGTTGAAGCGGTTGATCGGCACCGTGCGCGCGGGCGCCGTGCCGGGCGCCACGCAGGCGCAGGGATTGTCGGGGATGCGATAAGCCGCGTTCATCCAGAAGCCGTCGAACGGCTTGTCCAGCACCTGGATATCGGCCAGGTGCTTGACCCAGTAGGTGCCGTAGTAGCCTGGCACGATCAGGCGCAGCGGATAGCCGTTGAGCATGGGCAGGTCCGCGCCGTTCATGGCCCAGGCGAGCATGACCTCGCCGTCGAGCGCGTGGTCGATGGCCAGTGCCTTGACGAAGTCCGGGCCGCCTTCCAGCGGCGGGCGGTCCATGCCGTCAAAGCTCACCTGCATGGCGCCGGCCTGCACGCCGGCCTTATCCAGCAGGGCTTTCAGGGGCACGCCGGTCCAGCGCGCATTGCCCATGGCGCCGTTGCCGAGTTGCCCGCCGTTGGCGCGCGGCGAGAAAAAGCCCCGGCTGTTGCCCGAGCACTGGTTGACCGCCACCAGGTCCACCGGGGTGGCCAGGCGCTTGATCTCGTCCAGAGAGAGTTCCAGCGGGGCGTTGACCTTGCCGCCCACGCGCAGCCGGTAGGTTTGCGGATCGATGCTGGTGGGGATGCCGCTCCAGTGGTAACGCACGAAGAAGGCATCGTTGGGCGTGATCGGGCCCTCGTTGAACACGCCAAACGGGGTCTCCAGCTGTGGCGGCCGGCTGGTCAGCAGGATCAGCGGGCGCTTCTGGGGGAAGGCCACCAGTTCGCGCTCGCCGTTCTCGAACGGCATCTCGATGCGCGCATTGGCGGCGGTGGCCGCCAGCGCTTGCAGCGCCGGGTGGGTCAGCGCGGCGCCGGCGCCGAGTGCGCCGAGCGAGCGCAGCACGCCGCGGCGGCCTGGCTGCGGGGGTACGGATTGATGGCCTCGGCCCATGCCTGGCTCCTCGTCTTTAGTGGGGATAGCGGTTCTTGGGGGACTCCGCTTTTATCAACCTTCAACCTTTTATCTTCAACCTTCAACCTTCAACCTTCAACCTTCCAGGTTCAGATCACCTCATCCTTCATGTGATACCAGCGATACAGGAACCATTGCCCGAAGCGGCGGAACGGCGCGAACGCCTGCGCTTCCACCATCTCGCGCACATTCGGGAACGGCAGCGCCGAGCGGAAGATCGGCAGTTCCGGCCCCGCGCTCTTGCCCGCGATCAACGCCGCCATGCGCTTGCCCGCCTGCGCGGAATACATCACGCCGTTGCCGCCGTAACCCATCGCGTAGTAGATGGTCTGGGCCGGGTCCGGCTGGAAGATGCGCGGCATCATGTCGTGGCTCACATCGACCCAGCCCCACCAAGAATAGTCGATCTGGATGCCTTCGAGCGCAGGGAACTTGCGGTGCAGGTCGGCAATGAGCTTGTCCTTGTACTTATGCTGCGGCGCATCGTTGCCGGTGATGGCGCTGCGGCTGCCGATCTGCAGGCGGCCGTCCGGCATCAGGCGGTAGTAGTGCCGCAGGATGCGGGTATCGGTGATGACCTGCGTCGTGCGGAAATTGCACGCCTCGCGCTCCGTGGGCGTCAACACTCGCGTGACGATGGAGTTCGACAGGATCGGGAATAGCCGGTTCTTGAGCTGCGCGTGCAGGCTCGGCGAGGTATAGCCGCCGGTGGCCACGCCCACCGCGCGGGCGCGCACGATGCCGCCAGGCGTCTTGAGGTAATGCACGCCGCCGCGCGTCTCCCAGCTCAGCACCGGGCTGGAGGGATGCACCTTGGCGCCCAGCGCGCGCGCGCGGCGCAGGTAGCCGAAGGCCAGCTTGCCGGCATGGATGCCGATGCCTTCGGGCTCGTGCATGGCGCCGGCGGCTTCCTTGTCGTCGACATACTCGCGCTTGACGGTGTCGGCATCCAGGATGCGCGCGTCGTACTTGAACACGTCGCGCAGCACCTTGGCTTCCTTTTCCAGCGCGGGCATGACCTTGGCGCGGTGAGCGATGTAGAGGTGGCCACCGGGCTGCGGTTCGCAGTCGATGTCCTTGATCAGCCCCTTGAAGGTCTCCATGCCGTCGCACACCTCCTCGTGCAGCCGCAGCGCGGTATCGAGGCCGTAGCGCTGGATCCACTGCGAGCGCTTGAGCCGGCCCGAGGCGCATTGCGCCTGGCCGCCGTTGCGCGTGCTGCAGCCCCAGCTCACGCGGTTGGCCTCCAGCACGGTCGCCTTGATGCCGTGCTCCTGCGCGAGGAAGATCGCGCAGGTCAGCCCGGTGAAGCCGGAGCCGATGATAGCCACGTCCACGTCGATATCGTGCGTGATCGGGCCATCGTCGGGCGGCGGCTCGCCGGCCGTGCCGATCCAGTAGGTGGGAGCGTACTCGCGGCCCTGGCCGGGCGTGGGCGCGACCAGCGGGTCGTAGGCCGGGTCGTACGGCTTCGACGGCGCGGTGGCGTGGCCTTCGGGCAGGATCAGTCTTGCGGCGGTGGCGTCCATGTTTGTCATCCTCAAATGCCCTCTGGCGGGGCTGGAATCAGTTGGGGGCGCCGGAGCCGGCGGCGGCAACGGGCGGGCGATCCTTGCGGTACGCGTTCTTCACCGCGATCTTGCCGTCGCGGAAGGTGAACACATCCACCATGCGCGCCTCGATGCGCGTGCCGTCCGCCTTGGTGCCGCGGAAGGTGGATTCGCTGACGCCGCGCTCGCCGGCGACGAAATGCTCGCCATCCAGCCACGCTGCGTCGGGGAACGCCTGCCAGGCCAGCTGGAAGCCCTCGCGCACCGCGGCGCGGCCTTCGAAGCTGCGGCCGAACAGCTCGCTGCCGGCCACGGCGTGGAACACGCAGTCCTCGGCCATGAAGCCCATCAGCGCTTCGATGTCGTGGCGGTTCCACGCGTCGCTGAAAGCTTGCAGGGTGGCTGCGGTTACCGAGGGGTTTGCCATTTGCGTCTCCTTGATGTTCTTGATGGTGTTGGTGATCCGGGCGCCGGACCTGTGCGGCTTATGACTGCAGCATAGAGAGGTGACGCGCAATGCTGTAGGGCCAGATCCCATGAATCGCTTGGGCCAGTGCGCTCCCGAAATGCTGCGCATCAGGTACACCTGCCGGGCAAGCGCGGGCAAGCGCGGGCAAGCGCGGGCAGGCGCGGGCAGGCCGGCGCGGAAGATGGCCGCGGCGGCCTGCGAAGCGTTGGGTGGGAGGCAAGGCCGCGATGGCACGCATCGCGGCAAGCCGGTTCAGGCGCTGGGCGTGTCAGTCAGCCCGCCGCACCTCGCCCAGCGGCGCGGCGGCGGCGTGCTTTCGGAGCTGATGGCGCATCGCGTACGCCAGCACCAGGATGCCAAGGCTGGCCACGCCGAGCAGCAGCGGGGTTCGCTGGTCGGGGATAAAGGCCATGGCGACCACGATCCCGACCATGCCCGCGATGGCGACCCAGGTCAGGTAGGGGAAAGCCCACATCCGCACCTTGAGCCGGTGCGGCGCCTCGCGCTCCAGGCGGGCGCGCAGGCGCAGCTGCGAGATGGCGATCAGGATGTAGACAAAGATGGCGACGGTGCCATAGGAGTTGACCAGGAAGGCAAAGACCTTGTCCGGCGACACATAGGACATCACCACCGCGCCGTAGCCGAACAGCGTGGCGAACAGGATGGCCCTGACCGGCACGCCGTTGCGGCTCAGCCTGGCCAGCGCCTGCGGCGCGTCCCCGCGCTTGGTCAGCGCGAACAGCATGCGCGACGAGGCGTACAGCCCGGAGTTCAGCGCCGACAGCACGGCGGTGAGCACGACGGCGTTCATGATCTGCGCCGCCGCCGGGATGCGCATGGCATTGAGCGCGCTGACATACGGCGTGGCGATGCCGGCGGAGTTCCAAGGCACCAGGCACACCACCAGCAGCACCGAGCCCACATAGAACACCAGCACGCGGGTGATGACCGAGCTGGTGGCCTTGGCCACCGCCTTTTGCGGCTCGGCGGTTTCCGCCGCGGCGATGGTCACGATCTCGGCGCCGAAGTAGAACCCTGTCGCCGCTACCGCGCCGGTCAGCACCGGCATGATCCCGTTAGGCGCAAAGCCACCATGCACGGTGAGGTGCGCCACGCTGGCGGTAGCGCCCGGCCACATGCCGAGCACGAACAGCCCGGCCAGGAACAGGAACACCACAATGGCCGCCACCTTGATCGAGGCGAACCAGAACTCGAATTCGCCAAAGGACTTCACCGAGATCAGGTTGGTGAGCGTGAGCATCACCAGCAGCACCAGGCTGATGCTCCACGCGGGAACGTCCGGGAGCCAGAACTGCACCAGGCTGGCCCCGGCCACGGCCTCCAGCGCGACCACGATCACCCAGAAATACCAGTACATCCAGCCGGTCAGGAACCCCGCCAGCTCGCCCATGGCCGGGCGGTCGCTCCAGGCTTCGCGGGCGTATTCGTAGAAGGAGCCCACGGTGGGCAGCGCGCACGCCATTTCGCCCAGCATGCGCATGACGAGCACCACCAGCAAGCCGGTGATGAGAAAGGAAATGACAGCCGCGGGGCCGGCAGACTTGATGACGACGCCACTGCCGACGAAAAGGCCCGCGCCAATGACGCCGCCCAGCGCGATCATGGTCATGTGGCGCTGTTTCAGCCCGTGCTTCAGGCCGCTGGATTGCTGCTGCTGAGGGTGAATCACTTTGCTTTGTCTCCTGCTATGCCCAGGGGTCGCGCGCCACGGCTTATATAGTAGTTCGTAGGTCGGCGAATGGCTCGCCGGCGGGGGCCGTGGTTGCGCTCGATGACACCGGAGCGGGTTGCGGCAGGC
>NZ_JBFRDD010000011.1:0-171267 GCF_052113425.1 Cupriavidus sp. YAF13 | reverse complement strand
TTCCCATCCCGAACAGGACCGTGAAACGACTCCACGCCGATGATAGTGCGGATACCCGTGTGAAAGTAGGTAATCGCCAGGCTCTCCCTTGAAACCCCCCAGTACGAAAGTACTGGGGGGTTTTGCTTTTGTGGCTGCGGTTTGTGGCTGCGGTTTTGCGCTGCCGCCACACCCGGCATCCCCGCGTCAGGGTACCGGAGCCTTCCTTCCCCCATATCCTTCTGTTACCGTTTGCCTCAAGCCCCGGCTTGGCCCGGCGTGACGCAATTCGATGCATTGACGCAGTTCGAAAGATTGAAAAAAAGTCCGGGCCGGTGCGTGCCAGCAGGCGCGACCAGGTGGTGGCATCCAGGTTTGGGGGATGAATGGCGGCCAGATTTTGCCTGTTGGCGCTGACCAGCGTGGTAGGTGCGCTTGTTTTGACGGGTTGCAGCACACTCGGAACGGCGTCCACGCCCCCGCTGTCGGGGCCGGGCGCCATGGCTGCGCTCTCGTCGAACGACTGCAGCAGCTTTGCCGCGCACATTGAGCAGTTCAGGTTAGCCGAACCGGCGCAGATGCCGGTGTCCACCGAGAGCGTGACAGCGGGCCTGATCGCAACGAGCCAGGATTCAGCGGAAGCCGATCATGCCAGTGGGCCCAGCGAGCCGGAAGAGCACCCCACGCTGAAGCACCTGCCCTTGTTCTCCGCGACGCCAAGCGGGCTTAGCAAGCCGGCAGGCTGGCAGCCCTGGACCGTCAATCGCAACAAAATTCCCACGCGATATACCCTGACAGAAGTCGAGCAACGCATGGTGTTGCATGCCGAAGCTGACAGTTCGGCATCCGGCCTGTACGTACCACTGGTCGGGCGCGAGCCGGGCATGCTGAACTGGACATGGAAGACGCGCGACGTTATCCGTAGCGCTGACAACTCACTGGCCCCGCGCGAAGACTCGCCGCTGCGCATCTTCGTCGCCTTCGATGGCGACAAAGGCAGCCTCTCCCTAAAGGATCAGTTGATGTACGAAATGGCGCGGCTGACAACCGGGCGCGACATGCCCTATGCCACGCTGATGTACATCTGGGGCGGGCGCAAGCCTGAAGGATCCGTGGTGTCGAATCCGCACACCGAACGTGTGCGGATGATCGTGGTCGACTCCGGTACCCGGCATACCGGCGAATGGCGTTGCCACCGGCGCGACCTGCGCGCCGACTATCGCAAGGCCTTCGGGGCCGATCCCGGCAAGGTGGTGGCGATCGGCCTCATGACCGATACCGACAACACCAGGAGCCGCGCCGAAAGCTGGTACGGCGACATCGCGCTGGACTGACGCGCACTCAAGCCGGCGCGAGCCACTTCTCCGCCAGCTTCACGAAGAAGGTCGAGCCGACCGGTAGGATTTCGTCGTTGAAGTCGTAGCTGGGGTTGTGCAGCATGCAGGGACCAAGGCCGTGGCCGGCTTCGCGGTGCACCCCTTCGCCATTGCCGATGAACAGGTAGCAACCGGGCTTTTCCAGCAACATGAAGGAGAAGTCCTCGGCGCCCATGGTCGGCTCGATCTTGCCGTCGACATTGCCCGCGCCCACCAGCTCGCTCGCCACTTCGACGGCGAACGCGGTTTCTGCTGCGCTGTTGACGGTGGGCGGATAGTTGCGGTGAAACTCGAATTCCACGGTGCAATCGAAGGCGCTCGCAACCGCCTTGGAGACTTCTTCCATGCGGCGCTCGATCAGGTCCAGCACCGGCAGCGTGAAGGTGCGCACGGTGCCACCGATCCAGACCTGGTCCGGCACGATATTGGTGGCATCGCCACCATGGAACTGCGTGACCGAGATCACGGCAGCATCGATCGGGCGCTTGTTGCGGGTAATGATGCCCTGCAGCGCGGACACGATCTGCGCCCCTGTGAAAACCGGGTCGTTGCCGTTGTGCGGCAACGCAGCATGCGCGCCCTTGCCGCGCACGACAATGCGGAATTCATTGCTCGACGCCATCAGCGGGCCGGCGGTGGTGCCGAAGCTGCCGGCCGGCATGCCGGGCCAGTTGTGCATGCCAAACACGGCATCGCACGGGAAGCGCTCGAACAGGCCATCCTTGATCATCTCGCGCGCGCCGCCTCCGCCTTCCTCGGCCGGCTGGAAGATCAGGTTGATGGTGCCATCGAAATTCCGGTGCTCGGCCAGATAGCGTGCCGCACCCAGCAGCATCGCGGTGTGGCCGTCATGGCCGCAGGCATGCATGCGCCCGTCATGCTGAGAGCGGTGGCCGAAGGTGTTGGCCTCCTGCAGCGGCAGGGCATCCATGTCGGCGCGAAGGCCGATGCTGCGCTTGCCGCTGCCATTGCGAATCACGCCGACCAGGCCAGTGGTGCCAAGGCCGCGATGGACCTCGATGCCCCAGGCAGCGAGGTTCTGCGCCACCACGTCGGAAGTTCGTTCCTCCTTGAAGCAAAGCTCCGGATGGGCATGGATGTCGCGTCGGATGCTGCGGATTTCAGGCTGCGCCTGAAGAATTTCGGGGATGAGTGTCATGATGCCAGTTGAGGGCGATGGATACCCCGATCATACGACGCCTTGGTCCAAAGCGCCAAAACAGGCGCCCGGCACGACACTTCCGCCACTTTCACCAGCGCTCCCGCGCGCATCACCGCCAACCAGCGCGGGGGTTTCCCCGCATTGCCCCGCATGGTGCAGTGCTGGAACAGTTCATGCTTGATGTGCTTGCCTGGCAACGTTGTCGCTTGTTGCGTACGTAGCCGCACCAAAATGCGGCGCTTGGCCCGTTTGCCTGCGCTGCCCTTAGTAGTCATTTGCTACATTTCTTCCCTGGAGAATTGCGCGATGTCCCTTCGCACATGCAAGAAGGCATTCGGTGCCATGGTGGTAACCGCGGCCATGAGCTTCGGTTTTGCCAGCCAGGCCCACGCGGTTGATTTCAAGCTGGCCATGAGCTCGCCTCCGACCTCGATGGATCCGCACTTTTACAACCTGTTCTCCAACATCAACGTCTCCGAGCACATGTTCGAGTGCCTGGTGAAGATGGATGCGGACAGCAAGATCATTCCTGGCCTTGCCGAGTCCTGGAAGCTGGTGAACAACCTGACCTGGGAGTTCAAGATCCGCAAGGGCGTGAAGTTCCACGACGGCTCGGAGCTCACCACCGACGATATCGTCTGGTCACTTGAGCGTCCGTCCACCATCCAGAACAGCCCGGGCAAGTTCGACGTCTACACCAAGGCGATCATCAACAAGAAGGTGATCGACAAGTACACCATCCAGCTCACCACCAACACGCCGTACCCGCTGATGCTGAACGACCTGACGTCGATCTTCATCGTGCAGAAGAAGGCCACGCAGGGCCTGACCTCGGACGACTTCGCGCAAGGCAAGGGCATGATCGGCACCGGCCCCTTCAAGTTCGTCAGCTACGCGCGCGACGACCGGGTCGAACTGATGAAGAACCCCGACTACTGGGGCCCCAAGCCCGCCTGGGACAAGGTGACGCTGCGCTTCATCCCGAACCCGGCCACCCGCATGGCGGCGTTGCTGTCCGGGGACGTGCAGGCCATCGAGAACGTGCCGACGCCGGACCTGCCGCAGGTGCGCAAGGATCCGAAGCTGTCCTTCTTCTCCAAGATCTCGCACCGCGTGATCTACCTGTACACCGATGACAAGAAAGACAAGTCGCCTTTTGTCACCACCAAGGAAGGCGCGCCGATGGACAAGAATCCGCTGAAGGATGCGCGCGTGCGCAATGCCATCAGCATGGCCATCAACCGCCAGGGCATCGAGGACCGCCTGATGGAAGGCCTCGCCGAGCCGACCAACAACCTGGTGCCGCCCACGCTGTTCGGCTACAACCCGAACCTGAAGACGGTCAAGTACGACCCGGAAGGCGCCAAGAAGCTGCTGGCCGAGGCGGGCTATCCGAACGGTTTCGGCATTACGCTGCACACGCCGAACAACCGCTACGTCAACGACGAGAAGATCGCCCAGACCATCGCGCAGAACCTGACCCGCATCGGCATTGCGACCAAGGTAGAGGGGATGCCGATGGCAACCTATTCTTCCAAGGGTATCAAGCACGAATTCTCGTTCGGCTTGCTGGGCTGGGGCGCGCAAACCGGCGAAGTGAGCTCGCCGCTGCGCGCGCTGCTGGCGTGCGAGGATCCGAAGAAGGGCTTTGGCACGACCAATTGGGGCGAGTACTGCAATCCCAAGATGGACGTAGTGCTGGAAAAGGCGCTGGCCACCGTGGATGACGGCGAGCGTTCCAAGCTGCTGCAGGAAGCTACCGCGATTGCCATCAACGATGGCGGTATCATCCCGATCCACCAGCAGGTGACCACCTGGGCCACCCAGAAGGGCATCACATATGTGCCGCGTACCGACGAACGGACGTACGCGCACAATTTCAAGCCGCAGTGAAGCGAAGGCCTAAGCAGTCTAAGCAGTAGAGGTTAGAGGTGAGGCCGGGGAGCGCGACCACAACGCCGCGCCCCCCGGGCACTAGATCATCTGCAGGTAAAAGCGGGAAGCGTCCGCGGTCTGGGTGGCCGCTTCCCGGCGAATCATCCCCGGACGGTAGCCGGGCCTAGCCACGAGCCGACTGCCGGTGCAGCCAGGCGGCGCCCACAGGCGCCGTGGCCTGTCATCGGCGAAGGAAAGCTTCCGAACATGCTGGTTTTCATTATTCGGCGCCTGATGCAGAGCGTAGTCGTGCTCTTCGTCATGTCGCTATTGGTTTTCCTGGGCGTCTTTGCCATCGGCAACCCGGTCGATATCCTGATCAATCCTCAGGCCGACCAGGAGGACATCAAGCGCACCATCGCGGCGCTCGGGCTCGACAAGCCCCTCTGGGAACAATACTGGATCTTCCTGCGCAACGCGCTGCACGGGGACCTCGGCACCTCGTTCGCGCACGGCACGCCCGCGCTCAAGCTGATCTTCGAGCGCATGCCGGCCACCATGGAGCTGGCCGTGTGCGCCATCCTGCTGGCCGTGCTGCTCGGCATCCCGCTCGGGCTATGGGCGGGCCTGCGTCCCGGCGGCGTGGCCGGCAAGACCATCATGGGCGTTTCCATCCTCGGCTTCTCGCTGCCCACCTTCTGGGTCGGGCTGATGCTGATCATGGTGTTCGCGGTGCAACTGGGCTGGCTGCCGTCCAACGGGCGCGGTGAAACCACCTCGTTGCTCGGCATCCCCGTCAGCTTCATGACGGCGGATGGCCTGCGCCACCTGCTGCTGCCGGCGGTGACGCTGTCGCTGCTCAATATCGCCATGGTGATCCGTCTCACGCGGGCGGGCACGCAGGAAGCGATGCTGATGGACTACGTCAAGTTCGCGCGGGCCAAGGGCCTGTCCAATACCCGCATCGTCGGCGTGCACGTGCTCAAGAACATCATGATTCCGATCGTCACGGTGATCGCGCTGCAGTTCGGCTCGATCATCGCCTTCGCCATCGTGACCGAATCGATCTTCGCCTGGCCCGGCATGGGCAAGCTGATCATCGATTCCATCCAGTTGCTCGACCGGCCGGTTATCGTGGCCTACCTGATGGTGATCGTGACGCTGTTCATCCTGATCAACCTGCTGGTGGACATCATCTACAGCGTGCTCGATCCGCGCGTGCGTATCGCCGACAACAAGGGCTGAGCTCATGACAACCGCAACCGAAACCACCGCGGCCCCGCCGCCGCTAGCCGAGCAGACCCCGCTGCGGCGCTTCGCCAGCCAGTTTTTCTCGAGCAAGATCGCCGTGACCGGCCTGACCTTGCTGATCATCATCCTGCTGATCGCGCTGTTGGCGCCCTGGCTGTCGCCGCAGAACCCGTATGACCTCGCTACGCTCGATGTGCTCGATGCGCGCATGGCCCCGGGCGAGCAGTCCGGCAGTGGCATGACCTTCCTGCTTGGCTCGGACGAGCAGGGCCGCGACATTCTGTCGGCCGTGATGTACGGCCTGCGCATCAGCATCGGCGTGGGCGTGGTCAGCACCGTGATCGCGCTGCTGCTGGGCGCCACGCTCGGCCTGATCGCCGGTTTCCTCGGCGGCCGCGTCGAGGCCATCATCATGCGCGTGGCCGACCTGCAGCTGTCGTTCCCGCCCATCCTGCTGGCGCTGATCCTGCTGGCATTCCTGCGGCCCGGCATCGGCAATATCGTGATCGCGCTGGTGGCGGTGCAGTGGGCTTACTACGCCCGCACCACCCGCAGCGCGGCGCTGGTGGAGCGGCGCAAGGAATATATCGAGGCCGCCACCTGCCTGGGCCTGCCGCCGGGGCGGATCATGTTCCGCCACCTGCTGCCCAACTGCCTGCCGCCGCTGATCGTGATCGCGGCGCTGCAGGTGGCATCCGCCATCACGTTGGAGGCAACGTTGTCCTTCCTCGGCCTGGGCGTGCCCATTACCGAGCCATCGCTGGGCTCGCTGATCGCCAACGGACAGCAATACATGTTGTCCGGCAAGTACTGGATCAGCTTCTTTCCGGGCATTGCGCTGGTGGTCACCATCGTGGCCATGAACCTGGTCGCCGACCAGCTTCGCGATGTACTCAATCCGCGCCTGCAAACGCAGTAACGCAGCACGACAGGAGCGAATATGAGCAAACCGACCCTAGTGGTGGAAGGCCTCAAAACCCAGTTTTCCACGCGCGGCGGTGTCGCGCGCGCAGTCGACGATGTCTCGTTCTCGGTTGGCCGCGGCGAGATCATGGGCCTGGTGGGTGAGTCCGGATCGGGCAAGTCGATGACCGGCTACTCGATCATGGGCCTGATCGATCCGCCCGGCAAAGTGGTGGATGGCCGCATCGAGCTGACCAGCCGCGACGGCGTCACGCGCGACCTGCGCAACCTCACGCCAGCGCAGATGCGCGATGTGCGCGGCAACCGCATCGCGATGATCTTCCAGGATCCGATGATGACGCTGAACCCGGTCCTGCGCATCGACACGCAGATGATCGAGGCCGTGCTGGCGCATGAGAAGGTCGACAAGGCGGTGGCGCGCGAGCGCTCCCGCAATGCGCTGGCACGCGTCGGGATTCCTTCGCCGGACGAGCGCCTGCGCGCCTATCCCCATCAGTTCTCGGGCGGCATGCGCCAGCGCGTGGCGATTGCCATCGCGCTGCTGAACAAGCCCGACCTGATCATCGCCGACGAGCCCACCACCGCGCTGGACGTAACCATCCAGGGCCAGATCCTGTACGAGATGCAGAAGCTGTGCCGCGAGTCCGGCACCGCGCTGATCTGGATCACCCACGACCTGTCCGTGGTGGCCGGCCTGGCCGATACCGTGTGCGTGATGTACGCAGGCAAGATCGTCGAAGCCGGCGATGTGCGCCAGGTGCTGGAGCGACCCGAGCATCCCTATACGCACGGCCTGATCAGCTCCGCGCCGTCGCGCAACCCGCGTGGCGCGCCGCTGCGGCAGATTCCCGGCATGACGCCGTCGTTGCTGAACCTGCCGGCCGGCTGCGCTTTCCGCGAGCGCTGCGCCTACGCCACCGATGTGTGCAAGACCACGCCGCCACTCGACACCGCGGCAGACGGGCGCCGCCTGCGCTGCTTTCATCCGGTTCTCTCCCAGCAGGAGGCCGCATGAGCGCCGCCGTTGTTGATCCCGCCCTCGCCGCCATGACGACTGATCCCAGCGCCGAACCCACGCCCAACGCGCCCATCCTCGAGTTGCAAGGCGTGTCCAAGCGCTTCGTCAAATCGCTCGACGCCGCAGCCAGGATCGCCAACCTCTTCGGCGCAGGGGCGAAGGAAGAGGTGGTGCATGCGGTCGACCGGGTCGACCTGTCCATTCGCGCGGGCGAGGTGGTGGGCCTCGTCGGCGAGTCTGGCTGTGGCAAGTCCACGCTGGGCCGCATGGCGGTGGGCCTGCATTCGCTGACCGAAGGCTCCCGCCTGTGGCGGGGCGTTGACCTGGACCGCCTGCCGCCGGAAAAGAAGCGCGAGAAGCAGCTGGCGATCCAGATGATCTTCCAGGATCCCTATGCATCGCTGAATCCGCGCCTGCGCGTGATGGATATCGTTGGCGAGGCGCCGGTCGTGCACGGCATGGTGCTGGCCAGCGAGCAGAAGCGCTACGTGGAAGACATGCTGGTGCGCGTGGGGATGGATCCCACCGTGCTGCGCCGCTTTCCGCACCAGTTCTCGGGCGGGCAGCGCGCGCGCATCGGCATTGCGCGGGCGCTGGCGGTCAAGCCGGAATTCCTTGTGTGCGATGAGTCGGTGGCGGCGCTGGATGTCTCGATCCAGGCGCAGGTGCTGAATCTCTTCATGCGCCTGCGACAGGACTTGAACCTGACCTACCTGTTCATCAGCCATGACCTGGGCGTGGTCAAGCACATCAGCGACCGGGTGGTGATCATGTACCTGGGGCGGGTGGTGGAGTCGGCGCCGGCGGAAGATGTCTTCGCCAGCCCCAACCATCCCTACACGCAGGCGCTGCTGGCCGAGGCCCCGAAGCTGGAGGTGGGCAAGAAGACCTTCGTGGCGATCAAAGGCGAGATTCCCTCGCCGCTGAACCCGCCACCGGGTTGCCATTTTCATCCGCGCTGCCCGCATGCGATGCCGCGTTGCCGGGAGGAGCAGCCGCTGTTGAAGGAAATCGCGCCGATGCGGTTTTCGGCTTGCCACCTGAACGACATGGCGTAGGTGCGCTCAGCATCTGGCCCGTCTCATGCGTGCGCGAGACGGGCCATGTGCCCATCAGCGGATGACCTGCCCCCGCGAGTTGATGATGGTCATCTCGACAAATTTCGAGCCAACGTGGCTGTCCGGGCTGAAGTTGATGATGTAGCCGCCGAGGTCGACGTTTCTCATGCTTTCCAGCGCGGTGATCAGCTTTTCGCGGGTGAGGTCCTTGCCGGCGCGGCGCGTGCCTTCGACAAAGGCCTTGGCGGCGATGAAGCCTTCGATGCTGGCGTAGTCGAACTCGTTGGGCTTGCCGGCCGCCTGCAGCAGGCGCAGGTATTCGCGCACCACCGGCAGGGTGGCGTTGCCAGGGTGGGGCATGACTTGCGAGATGATCACGCCGCTGCCCTTGGCGCCGACTTCCTTGGCGAGTGCCTGGGTGCCGACGAACGAGACGTTATAGAACTGGCCATTGAAGCCGCGGCGCAGCGCTTCCTTCACGAAGGCGCCAGTGGTTCGGTACGCGTTGATCATCACCACCGCGTCGGGCTTGGACTTCATGGAGCCCTGCATGGCATCGCCGATCTCCACCGTATTGCGCACCACGCCCTCGCGGGCGACGATCTGCACGCCGCTGTCGGGCGCGGCCTTGAGGGCGCGTTCGAGCGCTTCCAGGCCGGCCTTGCCGTAGGCGTCCTCGTTGTAGACCACGGCGACCCGCTTGAGGCCAGTGACACGGACCTGGCGCAGGATGGCCGCGGCTTCCTCGTTGAAGCCGGCGCGCACGTGGAAGGCATAGCGGTTGAACGGCTCGCGCAGCGACTGGGCGCCGCTGTAGGGGGCGAAGAACGGCACCCTGGCCTGGGTGGCCAGCGGCAGCGAGGCCTCGCCGGTCTCCGTGCCGACGTAGCCGAACAGCGCGAAGGCGTGGTCCTCGTCGATCAGCGCGCGGGTGTTCTTGGCGGCGGATTCCGGCTCGTTGAAGTCGTCCAGCACCTTGAGCTCGATCTTGCGGCCGTAGATGCCGCCGTGCTGGTTGATGTAGTCGAAGTAGAGCTGCGCGCCAGAATTGAGCTGCTTGCCTAGCATGGCGGTAGGCCCGGTGAGCGCAGCCGACTGGCCCAGCAGGATGGTGTCCGCGCTGACGCCGTTCTCGGCGCTGGCATTGGCAACGAATGAGCCGATGGCGCATGCCACCAGCAGGCCGGCAATGCGCCAGCCCCTGACCCCAGAATGCACTTGCATGGTTTCCCCGTGAAAAACGGTGTGTTCTTTACCCGTGAATGCCTTGCCGGTCTGTGCCGGCGCTGCCCTGGCGCCATCCCCCGGCGCAGCGTCGGGCTATCATAATCGAATACAATCGGAGCCTAACAATTTCCCCCGGCGGCGCCCGTCGGGGCGACGCCGGCATACAACACGCGGCGCCGCCAGGCTAGTCCGGCAACGGCCTTTCCTGCACGGTGACCAGGTCCCGCCGCGTGTGGCCGCTCAGCCGCCCCAATGCATGTTGCCCCATGGCAGTCGCGCCGCCCGCTCCCAATTGCTTGCCAGGAGAATCCATGGCTTCCCGCATCGTCCGTGCCGCTTGCCCGCACGATTGTCCCGATACCTGTGCCTTGCTCGTCACCGTCGAGGACGGCCGCGCGACCAAGGTGGCGGGAGATCCCGACCATCCTGGCACCCAGGGCGTGCTGTGCACCAAGGTCTCGCGCTACACGGACCGCACTTACCACCCCGACCGCCTGCTGACGCCGATGAAGCGGGTCGGCCGCAAGGGCGAAGGCAAGTTCGAGCCGATTTCCTGGGACGAGGCGCTGGACACCGTGGCCACCCGCTTGTCCGCCATCGCCGCGCGCGACCCGCAGGCCATCCTGCCGTACAGCTATGCCGGCACCATGGGACTGGTGCAGGGCGAGAGCATGGCGGCGCGCTTCTTTCACAAGCTGGGCGCCTCGCTGCTTGACCGCACGATCTGCGCCAGCGCCGGTGCCACCGCGCTGCGCTACACCTACGGCGCCAGCATCGGCATGGATATCGAGCATGTGCCCGATGCCAAGCTCATCATCATCTGGGGCGGCAACCCCATCGCCTCCAACCTGCATTTCTGGACGCGGGTGCAGCAAGCCAAGCGGCGCGGCGCCACCCTGGTGGCGATCGACCCGTACCGCTCGCTGACCGCCGAGAAATGCCATCGCCACATCGCCTTGATGCCCGGCACCGACGGCGCGCTGGCGCTGGCGATGATGCACGTGCTGATGCGCGACGGCCTGCTCGACTTCGAGTACATCGCGAACCACACGGTGGGCTTCGAGGCGCTGCGCGAGCGTGCCCAGGCTTACACGCCGCAGCGCGCGGCCGAGATTTGCGGCGTCAGCGTGGACGACATCGAATGGCTGGCCGGCCTCTACGGGCAACTCGCGGTGCGCGAGCGCCAGCCGGTGGCGATCCGCCTGAACTATGGCATGCAGCGTTCGCACGGCGGCGGCCAGGCGGTGCGCGCGGTGGCCTGCCTGCCGTCGCTTGTGGGTGCCTGGCGCCACGCGGCCGGGGGCCTGCAGCTGTCCACATCGGGCTTCTTCCCGGTGGACAACCTGGCGCTGCAACGCCCGGACCTGCTGCCGGGCCTGCCGGCGCTGCCGCGCACGGTCAACATGAGCACCATCGGCGACGCGCTGCTGGATGCCGGCGACGGCGCGGGCAACCCGAAGATCGAGGCGCTGGTGGTCTACAACAGCAACCCGGTGGCGGTGGCGCCGCAGTCGGCCAAGGTGGCCGAAGGCTTCGCGCGTGAGGACCTCTTCACCGTGGTGCTGGAGCAGTTCCGCACCGATACGGCTGACTACGCTGACATCCTGCTGCCGGCCACCACCCAGCTCGAGCACGTGGATGTGCACAAGGCCTACGGCCATACGTACTTCCTGGCCAACAACCAGGCCATCGCGCCGCTGGGCGAGGCCGTGCCCAACACCGAGATCTTCCGCCGCCTGGCCCAGCGCATGGGCTTTGCCGAGCCGTGCTTTGCCGATAGCGACGAAGATATCGCCGCCCAGGCCATCGTGGCCACGGACCCGCGCGCGGCAGGCATCAGTTGGGAGTCCCTCAAGGCACAGGGCTGGCAAAAGCTCAACCTGCCGGCGGCGCCGCTCGCCGAAGGCGGCTTTGCCACGGCGTCCGGCAAGTGCGAGTTCTACTCGGAGATCATGCGCCGCGACGGTCTCGATCCCTTGCCTGACTACGTGCCCCCGTACGAGACCCCCGCGATCGCACCGGAACTGGCTGCGCGCTATCCGCTGGCGATGATCTCGCCGCCGGCGCGCAATTTCCTCAACAGCTCGTTCGTCAACGTCGACAGCCTGCGCGCCACCGAAGGCGAGCCGCACCTGGACATTCATCCTGAGGACGCCGCCCCGCGCGGCATCGCCAGCGGCAGCATGGTGCGGGCCTTTAACGACCGCGGCAGCATGCTGGCGCGGGCCCGCGTGACCGACCGGGCCCGGCGCGGGCTGGTGGTGGGGCTGTCGATCTGGTGGAAAAAGCTGGCGCCGGATGGCAAGAACGCCAACGAGCTCACCAGCCAGCGGCTGACCGACCTGGGCCGTGCGCCGGTGTTCTACGATTGCCTGGTGCAAGTGGAAGCTGCGCCGGCTACGGCCACCGCCACCGCCTAGCCACCATGAACCTGCGCCCGGCACGCACGCTTCAAGCCCTGGCTGCACTGGGGCTTGCCGCGCTGCTGTCCGGCTGCGACACGGTCGGCTACTACGCGCAGTCGATCGGTGGCCACCTTGGGGTGATGGCGGACGCTCGGCCATTGCCCGACGCCATTGCCGCGGCGCAGCAAGCCAAGGACACGCGGCTGGCTCAGCGCCTGGCTCTTGCCGGCACCATCCGCGACTTTGCCTCGCATGAGCTGAAGCTGCCGGACAACGGCAGCTACCGGCGCTACGCCAACCTGCACCGGTCGTATGTGGTGTGGAGCGTGTTCGCCACCCCCGAGCTGTCGATGGAACTGCACAAGTGGTGCTTCCTGGTGGTGGGCTGCATCAGCTACCGCGGCTATTACGCGCAGGCGGATGCCGACGGCTATGCGCAGGGCCTGCGCAAGGTGGGCCTGGAGCCCTATGTCGCCGGCATCCCGGCGTATTCCACGCTGGGCTATTTTGACGACCCGCTGCTCAATACCTTCGTCTACCAGCCCGAAGGCGAACTGGCACGGCTGATTTTCCACGAACTGGCGCACCAGGTGGTCTATGTGCGCAATGACACCACCTTCAACGAGTCTTTCGCCACCGCGGTGGAAACGGCCGGGGTGGAGCGCTGGCTGGCGCTGGCGGCGTCGCCCGATGCCCGCGCCAGCTACCGCCAGTACGACCTGCGCCGCCAGCAATTTCGCGCGATGCTGCTGGACGCGCGCGATCGGCTCGATGCGCTCTATCACTCGCCCCTGTCAGACGATGCCAAGCGTGCGGGCAAGGCGGAAGTTTTCGCCGGCCTGCGTGCGCGCTATGCGAAGCTCAAGCAAGAGTGGGGCGGCTACAGCGGCTACGATCGCTGGTTCGAGCGGCCGCTGACCAATGCGCAGCTTGCCGCGGTGGCGACCTACCAGCAATGGGTGCCGGCTTTTATGGTGCTCCTGGCGCAAAACGGTGGCGACTGGACGGCGTTCTATGCCGAGGTCCGGCGCATCGGCGATCTGCCGCGCGCCGAACGCGATGCCCGCCTGCGCCAGCTGGCGCCGCCGGCCAGTGGCGGCAACGCGCTGACCGCCGGCGAAAGCGGGACCGCGGTAGGGGCCGCGATCGGCGCGGCACGCGCCAGCGGCGCGCCCGACACGCCATCCGCGCCCGCGGCGGGTGCCAGGCCTTGATGCACTGACTAGGTGCCCGCTGGGCGCTTCATCCGGCAGACCGACGGCAGGTTCAGGTCCCCCCCTGGCGTCGTGCTGTCGAGGCGGAAGCCGTACTGCGTGCCTTCCACGCCAACCTTGACGGTCTTGCCGTCCACCGGCGCGATGGTCGAGACCACCTGCGGCAGCAGCAACTGGTGATCGCTCTTGCGCATCAGCACGTCGCCGACGGGCGAGCGGTACTGCATGCCCTCGAGCGCGAACGCGATGCTGGTCGGGTCGTCGGATCTGGCGCGGCGAATCGCCTCGCTGAGCATTTGCACGGCGATCAGCACGCGCGGGGCGAAGTACTCGCCCGCCGGGGTTTGCCTGACCCGCGCCGCCAGCGCAGCCAGCACCGGATCGTCGCCGTTGGGCAGGTACTCGGCCACCCAGGTCAGGTGCGCGTTCTTTGCCTGCGACACGGCCAGCACGGTGCCGGGCGCGCCGCCGCCGCTATGGTTCAGGTAGTTCAGTTCGTAGCCGGCCTCGCCGCCGGCCTTGATCAGCAGGCTGAGGTCCTGGCCCCAGTTGCCCGTGACCACGGTATCGGCGCCGCTTTCCTTGATCCGGCTCATGTACGGCGCGAAGTCCTTGACTCGCGCCAGCGGGTGCAGCGCCTCGCCGACGAACTGCACGTCGGGCCGCGCTCCCGCGATCATCTGCCGGCCCAGTGCTGCCCAGATGCGGCCCTGGGTGTAATCCTGGTTAAGCAGGTAGACCTTGTGCATGCCCTTTTGCTCGCGCGCGAAATTGGCCAGCGCGCGCATTTTCATCGCCGTGTTCGCCTCGGTGGCGAAGTGCCAGAAGCTGCAGCGCGCGCCCGTCAGGTCGGGGTCGAGCGAGGCGTAGTTCATGATCAGCACGCGCTGCCCGGGGTTGCGCTCGTTGTGCCGGTTGACGGCCTCCACCAGCGCCGTGACCACCGGCGAGCCAGATGCGCCGGTGAACACCACGCGCACGCCGGCGTCGATTGCGCTTTGCAGCGCGATGAGGCTTTCCTGCGCAGAGAGCTTGTTGTCAAAGCTCACCAGCGCGTAGTTGCGCCCGAGCACGCCGCCCTGTGCGTTGGCGTCATCGAGCGCGAACTTCAGGTTGGCCTGGAAGATCTGGCCCACGTTGGCCAGCGGCCCGGACAACTGGTCGATGAACGCTACCTTGATGGGCGCGGCGGCGTTGTCTTGCGTTTTTTCCTGCGCGTTCTCCCGGGCCTGTAGCGGCAGCGCGCCGACCAGCGCGAGTGCGGCAACGGCGACGCAGCGCGTGAACACGCCACGCGCCAGCGCGGCGGCCCTGGCGGTGGCGCGTGGCGCGCGCCTCAAGTCATGGGACATCGATGCTCTCCTTCTGCTTGTCACCACGTGTCGATGAAACGGCGCGATCCGGCCGCCGGCGTATCGGGCGCGGCCGATGCCGGGAGCGCCGAAGCCAGGCCGCGCAGCAGCCAGTGGCGTGTGTCGGCCGGGTCGATGACGGCGTCGATTTCCAGGTGGCTAGCCATATTAAGCGCTCGGCCGCGCTGGTAGGCGCCCTCGATCATGCGCGCAAACAAGGCTTCGCGCTCGTCCGGGTCGGCCACCGCTTCCAGTTCCTTGCGAAAGCCCAGCCGGATCGAGCCCTCGATGCCCATCGCGCCGAACTCGCCGCTGGGCCAGGCTACGGTAAAGAACGGCGCGCCGAAGCTGCCGCCGGCCATGGCTTGCGCGCCCAGGCCATAGCCCTTGCGCAGCACCACCGTGAAGAAGGGCACGCGCAGTGCGCCGGCGGTGACGAACAGGCGCGAGACGTGGCGCACCGTGGCGGTCTTCTCCGCCTCCGGTCCCACCATGAAGCCGGGCGTGTCGCACAGCGAGACGATGGGCAAGCCGTGCGCATCGCATAGCTGCATGAAGCGCGCGGCCTTGTCGGCGGCCGCGGCATCGATGGCGCCGCCCAGGTGCCGCGGGTTGTTGGCGATGCAGCCGAAGGCGCGCCCTTCGATGCGGATCAGCGCGGTGATGATGCCCGCGCCAAAGGCGGCGCGCAGCTCCAGCACGGAGTCGTGATCGGCCAGCGCCGCGAGCACGCCGCGCATGTCGTAGCTGCGCAGYCGGTTCTCAGGGATCAGGTGGCGCAGCGCGCGCGCATYGCCGGCCTCCCAGCCGGTGAGGTCGCCCTGGAAATAGGACAGGTAGCGGCGCGCCGTCTCCACCGCCGCTATCTCGTCGTCGACCAGCACATCGATCACGCCGTTGGGTGCTTGCACRCTCACCGGGCCGACTTCCTCGGGAGCGAACACGCCGAGCCCGCCGCCTTCGATCATGGCCGGGCCGCCCATGCCGATGGTGGCGTTGCGCGTGGCGATGATCACGTCGGCGCAGCCTAGCAGCGCGGCATTGCCGGCAAAGCAGCGCCCGGAGACGATGCCCACCAGCGGCACCTGGCCGGACAGCCGCGCGAACTGGATGAAGGACGTGCAATCCAGCCCGGCCACCACCGGGGTGTCGGTGTCTCCGGGCCGCCCGCCGCCGCCTTCGGCGAACAGCACCACCGGCAGGCGCCACTGGCGCGCCAGCGCCAGCATGCGGTCCAGCTTCTTGTGGCCGTAGAAGCCCTGGGTGCCGGCCAGCACTGTGTAGTCGTACGCCAGCACCATGCAGCGCGCATCCGTTGCCGGGAAGTGCTCGGCATTGACGGTGCCAATGCCGGTGACGATGCCGTCGGCCGGCGTCGCGCGCTCCAGGTCCTCCACGCTGCGGCGCTGGCGTTGCGCGGCGATGGCGAGCGCGCCGTACTCGATGAATGAGCTGGCATCGCACAGCTGGGCGATGTTCTCGCGCGCGGTGCGCCCGCCCCTGGCATGGTGCTTGTCCACCGCTTGCGGGCGGGCCGCGTCCTGCGTGAGCGCGTGGCGGGCCAGGGCGTCGCGCAGGTCCGCCCGGATATGGGCGGGATCCACGGCGGCGCCGGCCTGCGCCCCATGATGGCCGCCTTCGTCCAGCGACAGCACGATCACCGGCGCGCCCGCGCGCAGCACGTCGCCGAGCGCGGCCAGCACGCGTAGCACTTCGCCCGCCCCCGGCGCTTCCAGCGGGTGCTCCATCTTCATGGCTTCGATGATGGCCAGAGATTGCCCGCGCCGCACGCGCTCGCCGGGGCGCACCTGCACCGCTGCCAGCGCGCCGTCCATGGGTGCGCAGAGCAGCGCCGCATCGTCGGGCAGGTCGTCCGGCAGCGTGGATGCGAGCGCTTGCGCGCTGCTGGCCGCAGTCACCGCATGCAGCGCCGGATGGCCGGGATCGCTGTCCAGCGACTGCGTCGCGAGGGCCGGTAGCGCCGCGTCCAGGTACTGCGTGTGGACTGCGTTGCGCCGCACATCGTCGCGCAGCAGCAGGTCCTGCAGCAGCCTGCGGTTGGTGTCGATGCCCTCGATGCGGAACTCGCACAGCGCCCGATAGGCCTGGGCCAGCGCGCGCGCGTAGTTGCCGCCGGGTTCATGCACGATCAGCTTGGCCAGCAGCGAGTCGAAGCGCGGGTTGACCGTCATGCCGGCATGGCCCGCGCCATCGACGCGCACGCCGGGGCCGCTGGGCGGCTCGTAGGCATCGATGCGGCCGCTGGCGGGGCGCAACTGGCCTTGCGCGTCGAGGTGCTCGGCGTTGATGCGCAACTGCACTGCAATGCCGCGCGGCGCGGGCGCTTGCGCCAGCCCGAGGTGGCCGAGATCCTGCCCGGCGGCAATGGCCAGCTGCACCTGGAGCAGGTCCACGCCGGTCACCATTTCCGTGACGGTGTGCTCCACCTGCAGGCGCGGGTTGGCCTCCATGAACCAGAACTCACCATCCGCGCCATCCGCACCCAGCAGGAACTCGAAGGTGCCAATGCCGCGATAGGCGCTGGCGCGCGCCAGCGTGATCGCGGCCTGGGCCAGGCGCGCACGCATGCCTGCATCGAGCGAAGGGCTGGGCGCCACTTCAACCAGCTTCTGGTGCCTGCGCTGCAGGCTGCATTCGCGCTCGCCCAGGGCGATCACGCCGCCGGCCGCGTCTGCCACCACCTGGATCTCGATATGGCGAGGCGCATGCACGATGCGCTCCACGTAGACGGCGCCGTTGCCAAACGCGGCCGTGGCTTCGGAGACGCAGCGGGCATAGGCCTCGTCGATGTCCGCTGCCGCGTGCACCGCGCGCATGCCGCGCCCGCCGCCACCGGCCAGCGCCTTGATCATCATGCCGGCCGCCTTGCCTGGCGCTTGCAGCGAGGCAAAGAACGCGTGCGTAGCCTGCAGCGTCGTCGGCCCGGTGGAGCCCGGCACCACCGGCACGTCGCACTCGCGCGCCAGCGCGCGCGCGCGCGCCTTGTCGCCGAACAGGCGCAGCACATCGGGTGCGGGGCCGGCAAAGGCCAGGCCGGCGTCCAGGCAGGCCTGGGCAAACTCGGCGTTCTCGGACAGCAGGCCGTAACCCGGGTGGACCACGTCGCAGCCACTGCGGCGCGCAGCGTCCACTACCTGCGCGATATCGAGGTAGGCGCGCGGGCCGGTGCCGGGCAGCGCTACCGCGCCATCAGCCTTGCGCACGTGGAGGGCGTCGCGATCGTCCTCGCTGTACAGCGCCACGCTTTCCAGGCCCATTGCCGCTGCGGCGCGGGCGATGCGGATGGCGATTTCACCGCGATTGGCGATCAGTAGCTTGCGGAACGTCATGATGCGAAGAAGGTGAATGTGGCGGATTTCATAGGGAAGGGCATCACGGGATCAGCCAAGCTGCTCGGCCAGCGGCGCCAGGTCCTGCTTGCGCACCTTGCCCGTGGCGGTTAGCGGCAGGGCGTCGACAATATGCACCAGCGGCACCTTGTAGACGGCCATGTTGGCACGGCACCATTGCACCAGCGCGGCGTTGTCCACCGTGCCGATGGCCTCGGGCTTGAGCATGACAAACGCCACGGGCAACTGGCCGCGGTCCTCATCCGCGCGGCCCAGCACCGCCGAGCCGAGAATGGCCGGATGCTGACCCAGCAGCGCCTCGATCTCGGCCGGGAACACGCTCATGCCGTTGACCTTGAGCATCTCCTTGCGCCGGCCCAGGTAGTGCAGGTAGCCGTGCTCGTCGATCAGGCCGATGTCGCCGGTGTGGAACCAGCCGTTGCGCAGCGATTCGCGCGTCGCGTCGGGTTTGTTCCAGTAGCCTTTGAGCAGGGTCGGCGTGCGCACGCACAGCTCGCCCTCGGCGCCCGGCGGCAGCAGCTCGCCGCTGGCGAAGTCGCAGATCTTGAACTCGGTGCCGGGCACGGGCAGGCCGACAAAGATGGGCTGGGCGCGCAGGTCCAGGTCATCGTCCTGCATGCCGTAGGCAAAGGTGTTGCAAGTTTGCGTCTCGGTCATGCCCCAGGCGGTCTCGGCGATGACCGAGCCGGTCAGCGCCTGCCACGCGCGGCGATACGGCAGGTTGAGCTTCTTGACGAAGGACGATACGCCCACGTAGCGCAGCGAGCGCAATGCGTACTGCGCCGCGCGCGGGTGCTCCATCACCTCCACCGCGTTGTCCACCAGCATCGACGCGTTGGTGACTTGGTAGCGCTGCACCGCCGCCATGAAGGTCTCGGGATCCCAGCGCGCCAGCAGTACCAGCGGGATGCCGAAGAAGGCGGGGAAGATCAGGCAGAGGTTTTCGCCCGCGATCCAGAACTCGGGGAAGAAGCCCAGCATGACGCTGTCGTCGGCGATGTCGAGCGAGACCGCGCCGAACGCGGCCGCCATGTCCACCATATCGCCCTGGGTGTGGATGCAGCCCTTGGGCAGGCCCGTGGTGCCGCCGGTGTAATTGAGCGCGGCCACGGCATCGAGCGAGGCCGGTGTGGCAGGGGCTGCGAGCGTGCACGCCGCCATCGCGGATAGCAGGTCGATGGCGTGGCCGTCGGCTTCGCAGTCATGGCGCGGCGCCTGCACCATGGGCGGCAGCGGCAGTGTGGGCTCGGCGGGAATCACATCGGCAAAGCTGGTCGAAAACAGCAGGGCGAGCGGATCCTGCGCGCCCAGCGCGGCGCGCGTTTCGCGCACCAGCGGCACCAGCTGGTCGAGCGCGATCAGCGCGCGCGGCGTGCTGTCGGCGAGTGCGTGCTGCAACTCGGCGCGCTGCGAGAGCGGGCTGATCGGCACGTACACGGCACCTAGCTTGAGGATGCCGAAGAACACGATGTGGAACTGCGGGCAATTCGGCATCAGCACCGCCACGCGGTCGCCGGCGCCGATGCCGTGTGCTGCCAGCAGCGCGGCGCAGCGGTCGCTCTGCGCGTCCAGCTCCGCGTAGGTGGTTTCGTGGCCGTAGAAAATCACCGCGGGGCGATCCGGCCGGGTGCGGCCCCAGTGGCGCAGCATGTCCGTGAGCGGCATGCGCCCCAGCGGATATTGCGGCGTGCGCGGGGTGCGCTCGGGCCATGCGCGCTGCCAACGCGCATGCATGTCGGCCAGGTAGGTGGTCTCGTCCATTGGCGGTGTCTCCTTGCTGGTGGGCCGCCAAGCCGGCTTGGGTTGGCGAAATTTACTCTTTGGTATATTTGTTTACCCTTCGGTATGATCGTATTGGCATTGCCGTCATGCGTCAAGCCAGGTGCCGCCCGCGTGAATCCATGGTTCACGGGGAGCGGGTCAACGCCAAAACGGACTGCCGGGCCTTCCAGCCGCGGCGCCATGCGAGAATCGCGTCATGCCGACTGCACAGAAAACCGCTCCCGCCGCCGAGGCCGCTCCGGAGATCGCTCCGGACGCCGTACCCGCCCGCTCGCATATCGCCGAGCGGCAGGAAGCGCGCCGCCGCCAGATCCTCGATGCCGCTGCCCAGCTGTTCTATACCAAGGGCTATCCTGGCATGACGATGAACGACCTGTGCCGCGCGCTGGGCGTGACCAAGCCGGCGGTGTACTACTACTTCACCGACAAGTACGAGATGTTCGACATCCTGTGCCGCGAGTCCGCGCAGACCTGCCTGCCGGTCATCCGCGAGACCGCCGACCCGGCCTTGCCGGTGCGCGAGCGCCTGCATGCCTGCCTGCTGGAAATGGCGCGGCGTTGCATTGCCTGCTACGTGCCCGCCACGCTCAGCTTTCGCGACAACCAGTACCTGCGGCCGGAAACGGTGACGTGGCTGGGCAATATGGCGCGCGCCTTCTACCGCGACCTCTATGCGCTGCTGGAGGAAGGCAAGCGCGCGGGGGTGTTCAGCTATGGCGACGCGCGCGTGACCGCCCATGCGATCGGCAGCGTGGTTGGCTTCATGTACACCTGGCACCAGCCCGAGCGCATGGAGGCGCAGGCGCTGGCGGAAGAGCTGGCCACGAGCATGATGAAGATGGTGTTGCCGGTGAACGGCTGACTTCGGCAGGGCTTTTCGTCGCGGCCTGGCGCAAGCCGCTAGGGGAATTCCCCAGTCCGGATTGAACTGTGCGCTAAACTTCACGTCAGACGGTGGATCGGGTCCAGAGGACTTCATCTAACGTGTTGTCTTAACCGGGTCGCGCGTTTAGCATCTGTCGAAAATCGAACGACCATTCAGAAAATCAGGAGACGGTGCATGGAAAGACTGTGGCTGAAGCATTACCCGGCCGGCGTGCCTGCCGAGATCGATAGCAGTCAGTTCCGCTTGCTGGCCGAATTGCTCGAGGCGTCCTTCCGCACCTATGCTGATCGCCGTGCCTTTGTGTGCATGGACAAGTCGATCACCTACGGCGAGCTCGACCGCATGTCGCGGCAGTTCGCGGCGTGGCTGCAGTCGCGCGGGCTCAAGCCGGGCGCGCGCGTGGCTATCATGATGCCCAACGTGCTGCAGTATCCGGTGGTGCTGGCCGCCGTGCTGCGTGCCGGCTTTGTCGTGGTCAACGTCAATCCGCTCTACACCCCGCGCGAACTCGAGCATCAACTCAAGGACAGCGGCGCCGAGGCCATTGTCATCCTCGAGAACTTCGCTACCACGCTGCAGCAAGTGCTGCCCGCCACGCCGGTCAAGCATGTGGTGGTGGCCAGCATGGGCGACCTGCTGGGCGGCCTCAAGGGCGCGATCGTCAATTTCGTGGTGCGTAACGTCAAGAAGATGGTGCCGGCCTGGGAACTGCCCAACTGCGTGCGCTTCAACGCGGTGCTGGCAGAGGGGCGCGGCATGCAGCTGCAGCCCGCCACCACGGGCCCGGACGACATTGCCTTCCTGCAATACACCGGCGGCACCACTGGCGTGTCCAAGGGCGCCGTGCTGCTGCACCGGAACATCGTCTCCAACGTGCTGCAGTCCGAAGCCTGGATGCAGCCGGCGCTGGCCAAGGGCGCACCGATCGACCAGGTGATCACCATCACGGCGCTGCCGCTGTACCACATCTTCGCGCTGACGGTCTGCTGCCTGCTGGGCATGCGCAGCGGCGGCCTGAGCGTGCTGATCCCCAATCCGCGCGATATCCCCGGCTTCATCAAGGAGCTGCAGAAGTACAAGTTCAACATGTTCCCGGCGGTCAATACGCTGTACAACGCGCTGATCAACAGCCCGGATATCGACAAGGTCGACTTCTCGGGCTTGCGCGTGGCCAACGGCGGGGGCATGGCGGTGCAGGAAGCGGTGGCCAAGAAGTGGCTGGCCAGGACGGGCTGCCCGGTCATCGAGGGCTACGGCCTGTCGGAGACCTCGCCTTCGGCTACCTGCAACCCGACTGATTCCGACGCGTTCTCCGGCACCATCGGCCTGCCGCTGCCGTCGACCGACATCGCCATTCGTGACGACGACGGCGCGGACGTGCCGCTCGGCCAGGCTGGCGAGATCTGCATCCGTGGCCCGCAGGTGATGGCCGGCTACTGGAACCGCCCGGACGAGACCGCCAAGGTCATGACGGCTGACGGCTTCTTCAAGTCTGGCGACATCGGCGTGATGGACGCGCGCGGCTACACCAAGATCGTCGACCGCAAGAAGGACATGATCCTGGTGTCCGGCTTCAACGTGTACCCGAACGAGGTCGAAGGCGTGGCCGCAGAGTGCCCGGGCGTGCTGGAGGTGGCAGCGGTGGGCGTGCCCGACGAGCATTCGGGCGAAGTGGTCAAGCTGTACGTGGTCCGCAAGGATCCCGCGCTGACAGAAGCCGAGCTGATCGCCTTCTGCTAGGAGCGCCTGACCGGCTACAAGCGGCCCAAGTTCGTGGAGTTCCGCAGCGAGTTGCCCAAGACCAATGTGGGCAAGATACTGCGCCGCGAGCTGCGCGACAGCCGCACGGCGGCCTGAGCGAAGGGCGCAAGCCAGCCACGCACGCCGCGGCAAGAACGGCCTCCCGCAAGGGAGGCCGTTCTTCATTCAGCGGGGCGCGTCAGCATTCCCGGGAGGGCACGAGCAGCGGCTCGGGGGCGCCGTCGGGATAGACCATCCGCACGCAGGCGCCGGGTTCCAGGCCAGGCGCCGCGGGGCCATTGACGATGACGTTGCCGCCGCTGCCATCCAGTGGCGCCACCGTGTACTGAAACAGGTCCATGCGCGGCCGCGGGCGTAGCAACGTATTCAGGTCGATGGAAAAGCCAACGCCTGCGCCGCTCGAGCCACCGCCGTTCCATGCACCGCCGCCAACGCCCACGGCGGTGCTCGCCGCACCGTTGTCCGGCATGTCGACCTGGCCCACCAGCGTCTTCGCGCCGATGCGCCCAAGCTTGATGCTGACGTTGAGCGGTGACACCTTGGGCCCCGGCGGCGTGCTCTGGCAAGCCACGAGGAGTAGCGTCAGCAGCGAGGCGCAAAGCGCGCCCGCTGCCGAACGGGTCGCGTTCATGCGCTCACCAGCCCGGTCTTGAGCCGGCCCAGCAAGCGGAACAGGGCGCGCCGATCGGTCTGGGGCAGGCCGCCGAACAATTGCTCGATCCAGTCTTCGTGCGCGCGCGCCATCTTGGAGAATGCGGTGCGCCCGGCCGGCGTGAGCCGGATCAGGTAAGCGCGGCGATCGCTTGGCAATGCCTCGCGCGAGACCAGGCCTTCCTGCTGGAGCTGGTCCGTGATGCCGGTGACGTTGCCGCCGGTGACCATCATGCGGCGCGATAGCTCGCCCATCTTCAGGCCCTCCGGATGGCGGTCAAGCTGGGACATCAGGTCGAAGCGCGGCAGGGTGCAGGCGAAATCCTGACGCAGCCGGGAGCGGATGTCGGCCTCGACCAGATTGGTGCAGGTCAGCAGACGCAGCCACAGGCGCAGGGCGTCGTGGGCGTTATCGTCGGCACTGGTTTCGAGATCGACCGGCGCTTCTTCGGCGCCGGCCTTGGGCGGGGCCTCGGCGGCAGGTGGGATGGGCATCGCGGCACGCTGGTTGTTTGATGCCTCAAGTATATGCGCTCGCACGCCGCCACGGGCCGGCCCGCGCCTCAATCGACCTTGGCGCCCGAGTCCCTGACCACCTTGGCCCATTTGGCGAGCTCGGCGCGGATAACGGCGGCGAACTGCTCCGGCGTGTTGCCGACCGGGTCGGCACCCTGGGCCAGCATCTTTTCGCGCATGGCCGGCGTGGCCAGCGCGCGCGCGACTTCCTGCTGGACGCGCGCGACGATCTCGTGCGGCGTGCCGGCGGGCGCCAGCAAGCCAAACCAGGAGCTGGCCTCGAAGCCCGGCAGGCGGGCCGCCTCTGCCACCGTTGGCACGCCCGGCAGCGCCGGCGAGGGTTTGGCGCTGGTGACGGCCAGTGCCTTGAGCTTGCCGCTCTTGATCAGCGCCATCGATGAGGGCAGGTTGTCGAACATCAGCTGCATGGTGCCGCCGGCCAGGTCGGTCAGGGCCGGGCCGCTGCCCTTGTAGGGGAAGTGCACCATGAAGGTACGGGTCTGGGTCTTGAACAGCTCGCCTGCCAGGTGGATCGAGGTACCGTTGCCGCTCGACGCCATATTGAGCTTGCCGGGGTTGGCGCGCGCATAGGCGATCAGGTCCGTGACGCTGTTGATGCGGTTTTGCTGCGCGAAGGCGGGGTTGACCACCAGCACATTGGGCACCGAGGCCACCTCGGTGATGGGGGCGAAGTCCTTGACCGGGTCGAACGGCAGCTTGCCGTACAGAGACTGGTTGATGCCATGCGTGCCCACCGTGCCCATCAGCAGCGTGTAGCCGTCCGGCGCGGCCTTGGCGACCATGTCGGTGCCGATGTTGCCGCCCGCGCCCGGCCGGTTGTCGACGACTACGTTCCAGCCCTGGAGCTTCGACAGCTCGGCGGCCACGGCGCGCGCCAGGATGTCCGTCGTGCCGCCGGCAGGGAACGGCACCACCAGGCGGATCGGCTTGTTCGGGTAGGGGTCCGCGGCTTGCGCGGGCGCTTGCCAGGCAAGGGGGGCAAGGCAGGCACCAGCGATGGTGGCAAGCAGCCTGTGGGTCGCGCGGCGGCGGGTGCGGTGCATGGGAGTCTCCTTATGGGTGCCTGCGTTTTGCCGGATGGCGCGATGGCGCAATGACGCGGTACGCATCGCCGATGCATCCGGAAGGCTGCTGCATTGTAGTGTCGGCATAACAATGTGCCGATGAGGTGATGCCCTAGGACCGAGAGGCGAGGCCGCGCCATGAAAAAAGGCACCCGAAGGTGCCTTTGCCGTGCCGCGCGGATGCGCTTAGAACTTGTGGCGGATACCCACGGCGGCGCCCAGCATGTTGTTGTTGTTGCTGCCGAGGAAGTAGGTATTGGCGAAGCTGATCGCCGACGTGTCGAGGTTCAGGCCGGCGTTCTTCGCGTACGCGGCGGTCAGATAAACGTCGGTGCGCTTGGACAGGTTGTAGTCGGCGATGAACGAAATCTGCCACGGGTTCTTGACGTTGACGCCGCCGAGGTTCTTGACGTCGTCATAGTTGTACTGCAGCGTCAGGCCCAGTGGTGCGGTGACCTGGTAGTTGGCGCCGATCCAGTAGTAGTTGTCGCGCAGCACGGTGGCACCGGTCTGTGCCTTGGTTTGGCCCCAGCGATAGCCGCCCATGATCTTGGCCGGGCCAAAGGCATAGCTGCCCGCGACGGCAGCCTTCTTGGCCGTGCCAGTGCCGAGGAAGGCGGCAGTAGCCGGATTCGAGATGCTCGGGTTGTATTGGTCGTAGGCGATAGTCGCGCCGAACGGACCGGCAGCGTAGGCCACGCCGGCGCCATAGCCGGTGTCGCGGCGGAACTGGCCCGGGACTTCGCCGTTGCCTGCCACGCCGTTGCCGAAGGACCAGTGTGCGATCGCGGTCACCGGACCGAATACGCCCGTGTACTTGGCCGTGTTGTCGGAGCGGAAGTTCAGGCCGAGCTGGGCGACCACCGGCTCATACTGGGTGGCGTAGCCGCTGGGCGAAAAGTTGGCGAGCAGGTCGAACAGCGTGGTGTACTGGCGACCAAAGGTGAAGCGGCCAACTTGGGCGCTTTCGATACCTACGTACGCTTGACGACCGAACAGGCGGCCGCCTTGCTGCAGCGAGCCGGTGTCGAGGGCGAAGCCGTTTTCGAGCACGAACAGCGCCTTCAAGCCGCCGCCCAGGTCTTCCACGCCGCGCAGGCCCCAACGCGAGCCGGACAGGCCACCGGAGGACATGCGAAAGACGGAGTCGCCGCGACCGGTACTGAGGCCGTTGGCGGCCGACGGTGCAACGCCGAGGTGATTGACGTATTCGAGGTTCATATCCGCAACGCCGTACAGCGTCACGCTGGACTGGGCCTGTGCGGCACCCGCGAATGCACCCAACGCAGCCAGCGCGAGAAGCGATTTTTTCATGCTCGATGATCTCCGTGTAAGAATTATTGGTGGCCAGCGGAGAAACCTCCTGAGTCTCCATTTTCCGCTTACCCAACTTCGTCAGAAGCTGCCAACTACTGTAACAAACCGCCCTCGATTCACAATCGGGATCACTGCCCTTGTCAGCTTTTCACAACTCAGGGTTTTGGAGTATCTGGCCCTTGCCAGCGCAGGCCGGGCGGGAGAGGCCAGGCAAGTCGGCCACGGTACAATGCGGGAAATCCCGAGAGCGTATTCATCGGCCCATCCCCCCTTCGCCAGGGCGTGGGACGCGGAACCGCTCCGAGCAACCACCAGCGCATGCATCCATGGATACCTTGATTCGCGAATTCGATGTGGCCTTGCGCGCGATCGCAGGCGTCACCCGCGCCAGTCGTGCCAATCCCGCCGAGGCGCTTGCGCCCGATGCGCAGAGCCTTGACGAGACGCAACGCCGCCACGTGGCCGGGCTCATGCGCATCAACCACGTGGGTGAGGTCTGCGCGCAGGCCCTTTACCAGGCGCAGAAGCTGACCGCGCGCACGCCGCAGGTTCGCGCACAGATGGATGAGGCCGCGCGCGAGGAAGAAGACCACCTCGGCTGGTGCGCCGAACGCCTGCGCGAGCTCGGCTCGCGTCCCAGCCTGCTCAACCCGCTCTGGTACGCAGGCGCGTTTGCCATTGGCTGGGCGGCGGGGCGAGCGGGCGACCGGGTCAGCCTGGGATTCGTCTCCGAGACCGAGTACCAGGTCGAGCAGCACCTGAATGGCCATCTCGAGCAGATTCCCGTTGCCGACGACCGGTCGCGCGCGATCCTGGAGCAGATGCGCGATGACGAGGTGAGGCACGGCGCCGCCGCGCGCGAGGCGGGCGGCATGCCGCTGCCCTCGCCGGTGCGCGCGATGATGCGGGCGGCCTCCAAGGTGATGACCACCGCCGCGTATCGGATCTGAGTGACGGCGCCGGAGCGGGAAGCCCCGCCCCATCGCCTCGCGCGCCGGCAAGTCAGGTGCCCCCCCGCACGCGGGGTAGACGCGAAAACGTTGTATCCTTCCATCGGTCCGGCTCGGCCGTATTTCCTGCTGCAGGCAGTTCCTTCCTCAGTTGTTCTCAGGTGGTTTCTCTGCTTTCTTCCATAAGATCTTCATTTCATTGGGAATTCACTTTTTCGGTGCGCGAGGTGTGCGCGCTAAGTCATTGTTCTAATTAAAAAAACCCGGATTGTTGCCCCATAACGAGCCTTGACCCGTGAAATCGCTTCCTCTAAAGTGGGAAATAGTGTGAGGAAGTGTGTTTTTGTGTGAAAACGCAGTCTGGCTATGGGATCATCGCCCAACGTCGGATTTAAAGGATTCACGCGCCAGCCGGTGGCAAGCATGCCGGCGCGGACCGGGGAGCTAGCTTGTTTCAGGGCGCATCGGCGCTGTCACTGGATGCCAAGGGCCGGATGTCGATTCCGGCGCGGCACCGTGAAGCGCTACAACAGCAGGCCGAGGGCCGGGTAACGCTGACCAAGCACCCGGACGGCTGCCTGCTGCTGTTTCCGCGCCCTGAATGGGAAAACTTCCGTGGTCGCATTGCGGCTTTGCCGATGGACGCGCACTGGTGGAAGCGCATCTTCCTGGGCAATGCCGCTGATGTCGACATGGACGGCGCGGGCCGGGTGCTGATCGCGCCCGAGCTGCGTAGCGCCGCCTTGCTCGACAAGGAAGTCATGCTGCTCGGTATGGGCAGCCATTTCGAAGTCTGGGATGCCGCAACCTACGCCGCCAAGGAACAGCAGGCGATGGCGCAGGGCATGCCGGAAGCATTAAAGAATTTCTCTTTTTGACGAGGTCATGAGCTCAACCCAAACGCCGGGGACCACCGCCCTGCGCCATCGCACCGTGTTGCTGGACGAGGCTGTCGAAGCCCTGGTCTGGCGGCCCGATGGCGTCTATGTGGACGGCACCTTCGGCAGAGGGGGGCACAGCCGGGCAATTCTGGCCCGGCTGGGCCCGGCCGGGGCACTGGTGGCCTTCGACAAGGATCCGGCAGCAATCGCAGAGGCGGGCACCATCAAGGATGCCCGCTTCTCCATTGAGCACACCAGCTTCGCCGAGATGCCGGCGGCGCTGGCGGGCCGGGGAAAGGTCGCCGGGATATTGCTCGACCTGGGCATCAGCTCACCCCAGATCGACGACGCGGAGCGGGGGTTTTCCTTTCGCTTCGAGGGACCGCTGGACATGCGCATGGACACCACGCGCGGCATGACCGCCGCGCAGTGGCTGGCGCAAGCGGATGAGCAAGACATCGCAAGGGTGATACGGGACTATGGGGAAGAACGGTTTGCTGTACAGATTGCAAAGGCGGTTGTTGCTCGCCGGAGCGAACCCGGCCATGGCGGACCGCTTACCACTACTGCCGAGCTTGCCGCGCTCGTGGCGAAAGCCGTCAAAACACGCGAGAAGGGTCAGGACCCTGCGACCCGCACCTTTCAGGCTCTACGGATTCACGTCAATCAAGAGCTTGCGGACCTCGAAAGCGGCCTGAGCGCCGCTTACGACCTGTTGCAGGAAGGCGGGCGGCTGGTGGTCATCAGTTTTCATTCGCTTGAGGACCGCATCGTCAAGCGGTTCATGCAGGCGCACGCCCGTCCGCAGCAGAATGCCGATCCCGCCATGCGCCGCGCGCCCCTGCGCGCGGACCAGCTGCCGCAGCCCACGCTGAAGCTGCTCGGCCGGGTCAAGCCGGGCGCCGAAGAGGTTGCCGCCAATCCGCGTGCCCGCTCCGCAGTGATGCGCGTGGCCGAGAAGCTGCCGTCCCCGGCGTCCCCTTCGTCCGCCTCCACCCAGAAGGCGGGCCGCCCATGAACCGCCTGACTTTCTTCCTGCTGGCTGCCCTGATGCTGTGCGCGCTCTCGCTGGTGAGCGCGCAGCACCAGGCCCGCACCCTGTTCGTCGCCCACGAGCGCGCGCAGGCGGAAGAAAAGCAGCTCGACATGGACTGGTCCCGCTTGCAGTACCAGCAGAGCTCGCTCGGCAAGAGCGCGCGCATCGCGGACGCGGCGCGGACACAGCTGAAGATGACGCCGGTGCTTCCCGGCAGGACCCAATACCTGGCCGGCGTGGTGCTGGACGCGCCGCCCGCCAGCGCGCCCGCGGCTGCAGCACCCGAGGGGAGTAAGCCATGACCATCGCCCGGCCCTCGCAAAACGCCCAGCGCGGCAACCCTTCGCGCCCGCGCACCGGCCAGTTCGCCGCTAGCCCCGTGCTTGGCCTGCGCTTGCCGATGTGGCGCTCGAAGCTGGTGGTGTTCATGATGTTCGCCGCCTTCGTCGCCCTGGCCGGGCGCGCGCTCTGGATCCAGGGCCCGGGCAACCAGTTCTACGAGGCCGAAGGCAAGAAGCGCTTCCAGCGCACGCTCGAGCTGCCCGCAACGCGCGGCAAGATCCTCGACCGCAATGGGCTGGTGCTGGCGACCAGCTTGCCCGTGAAGGCCATCTGGGCGGTCCCGGAGGATGTGCCCGATGAGATCGACGCTGACAAGATCCGCCAGTTGAGCAAGCTGCTCGACATGAGCGACAAGGAGCTGCGCCGCAAATTCACGGAAGACAAGAGCTTCGTCTACCTGAAGCGCCAGGTGCTGCCGGATGTCGCGGACAAGATCGCCGCGCTCAAGATCGAAGGTATTCACCAGACCCGCGAATACAAGCGCTTCTATCCGGAAGGCGAGGCGATGGCGCACATCGTCGGCTTTACCAATGTCGAAGACCGCGGCCAGGAAGGCGTGGAGCTGGCGCGCGAGGGCGTGCTGGCCGGCAAGTCCGGCGCGCGCCAGGTGATCAAGGACCGCCTTGGCCGCGTGGTGGAGGATGTGGGCATCCTCAAGACGCCGCGCGACGGCGAGGACCAGCAGCTCTCCATCGACGCCAAGATCCAGTACCTGGCCTACAACGAGGTTAAGGCCATCGTCGAGCGCAGCAAGGCCAAGGCGGCCAGCGCCGTGGTGCTCGACGCGCAGACCGGCGAGGTGCTGGCGCTGGCCAACTGGCCGACCTACAACCCCAACGACCGCACCCGCCTGTCGGGCGAGCAGCTGCGCAACCGGGTCCTGACCGACACCTTCGAGCCGGGCTCGATGATGAAGCCGATCACGATCGGGCTGGCGCTGCAGCTCAAGCGGGTCACGCCGTCGACGGTATTTGCCACGACCGGCAAGTTCACCTACGAAGGCGCCACCATCAGCGACACCCATAACTACGGTGCGCTGACCGTGGCCGGCATCATTCAGAAGTCCAGCAACATCGGCACGACCAAGATTTCGATGCTGCTCAAGCCGCAGGAAATGTGGGATATGTATAWGAGCGTGGGCCTGGGCCRGGCGCCCAAGATCGGCTTCCCCGGCGCCGTGGCCGGACGGGTGCGCCCATACAAGAGCTGGCGGCCCATCGAGCAGGCGACCATGTCCTATGGCTACGGCCTGTCGGTGTCGCTGTTCCAGATCGCCCACGCTTACACCATCTTCGCCCATGATGGCGAGCTGATCCCGGTCACCATGTTCCGGAACCAGGGCCCGGTCACTGGCGAGCGCGTGCTGTCGCCCGAGGTGGCGCGCCAGGTGCGGGCCATGCTGGAGACGGTGACGGCGCCAGGCGGCACTGCGCCCGAAGCCCAAGTGATGGGCTACCGGGTCGGCGGCAAGACGGGCACGGCGTACAAGCACGTGGGCCGCGGCTACGACCGCAGCAAGTACCGGGCTTCCTTCATCGGCCTGGCGCCGATGTCCAACCCGCGCGTGATCGTGGCCGTGAGCGTGGATGAGCCTACCTCGGGCAGCCACTATGGTGGCGCCGCGGCGGGCCCGGCCTTCTCCGCGATTACCGGCGGCGCGCTGCGCGCGCTCAATGTGCAACCGGATTCGCCGATCCGCCAGTTGGTCGTGAGCGACAAGGTGCAGGAAAGCGAACCGTGGAGCGCGACGCAATGACCCGGACGCTGCTTCCCCTCGAGATCTCCGCCCAGGCCGCCGACGCGCTGGCCTGGCTGCGCCAGCACGCCCCCGCCGGCGCCAAGCTGACCGGCGACACGCGCCGGCTGGCCCAGGGCGACGTGTTCTTTGCCTATGTGCTGGGCAATGCGCGCCTGTCGACCGATGGGCGCCCGCATATCGCCCAGGCGATCGCCCGTGGCGCCAGCGCCGTGGTCTTTGAGGCCGATGGCTTCGCCTGGCCGCATGGCGAAGGCGTGCCGCACCTTGGCGTGTCGAGCCTGCACCAGCTCGCCGGCCCGATTGCTGCCGGCTGGTATGACAACGCCGCGCGCGATCTCGCCGTGACCGGCATCACCGGCACCAATGGCAAGACGTCGTGCTGCCAGTGGCTGGCGCGCGTGCTGCAGGCCGCGGGCAAGCGCTGCGCCACCATCGGCACGCTTGGCACCGGTTTTCCTGACGCGCTCACGGCGACCGGCTTCACCACGCCCGACGCCGTTCAGCTGCAGGACAGCCTGGCCGCGCTGCATGGCGCCGGCGCGCGCGCGGTCGCCATGGAAGTGTCCTCGCACGGCCTGGAGCAAGGCCGCGTGGCCGGCACCCACTTTGCGGTTGCAGTGCTGACCAACCTGACCCAGGACCATCTCGACTACCACGGCACCATGGCCGAGTACGAGGCGGCCAAGGCCCTGCTGTTTCAATGGCCCGGCCTGCGTGCCGCCGTGATCAACCGCGACGATGCCATGGGTGGCCGCCTGCTGGCAAACTCCGCGCTCGCCGCGCAGGTGATCGAATACGGCATCGATGGCGCAGCCGCCCCGAGCCGCAAGACCGGCCAGTGGCTGCGCGCGACCAACGTGCGCGCCACCGCGGCCGGCACCGCCTTCCATGTGGATGGCAGCTTCGGCAGCGCCGATGTCAGCACGCCGATGATCGGCGCCTTCAATGTCAGCAACCTGCTCGCCGTGCTGGGCGCCACGCTGGCCAACGGCATTGCCTGGGACGCTGCCCTCGACGCGCTGCGCACGCTCAAGCCGGTCGACGGCCGCATGGAGTTGTTCGGCGGCAGCCATGGCGGCCAGGACGGGCCGCTGGCGGTGGTCGATTACGCCCATACCCCGGATGCACTGGAAAAGACGCTGGACGCGCTGCGCCCAGTGGCCCAGGCCCGCAAGGGCCGGCTGTGGTGCGTGTTCGGCTGTGGCGGCGACCGCGACCCGATCAAGCGCCCGCTGATGGGCGAAGTGGCCGAGCGGCTTGCCGACGAGGTGGTGCTGACCAGCGACAACCCGCGCAGCGAAGACCCGCAAGACATCCTGAACGCCATTGCCGACGGCATGGCCGACCGCAGCCGCGCGCACCTGATCGAGGACCGCGCAGCCGCCATCCTGTATGCCATCAAGCACGCCACCGCAGCCGACGTGGTGCTGGTGGCCGGCAAGGGGCATGAAGCCACCCAGGAGGTGCAGGGCCGCAAGCGGCCTTTCTCCGACCGCGAGCATGTCCGCCTGACGCTGGGCACGCGTGGGGTGTCAGCATGACGCAATACACCATGACCGATTTGCAGCAAGCCGCCGGCTGGATCGCCGGCGCGCGTCTTTCCGGGCCCGATGGCGCAGCCAGCCGGGCGTTCTCCCGCGTGCTGACCGACAGCCGCACGGTTCAGCCGGGCGACCTGTTCGTCGCGCTCAAGGGCGAGCGCTTCGACGCGCACGATTTCCTGGCCGACGTGGTGGCGCGTGGCGCCGCCGCGGTGCTGGTGGACCGTGAGCCCGACGCCGCGCTTGGCATGCCCGCCATCGTGGTGCCCGATACCCGCCTGGCACTGGGCCAGCTGGCCGCCGGCTGGCGCCGCCGTTTCAGCCTGCCCGCGGTCGCGGTGACGGGCAGCAATGGCAAGACCACCGTCAAGGAGATGATCGCCGCGATCTTCGCGGCGGCGGTAGGGGAGGGCGCCCGCCTGGCAACGGGCGGCAACCTGAACAACGATATCGGCTTGCCGCTGACCGTGCTGCGGCTGTCCGCCGCGCACCGGCTCGCCGTGCTCGAGCTCGGCATGAACCACCCGGGTGAGACCGTCTACCTGGCCAGCATCGCCCAGCCTACCGTGGCGGTGGTGACCAACGCGCAGCGCGAGCACCAGGAGTTCATGGTGAACGTCGAGGCCGTGGCGCATGAACACGCCGCGGCGATCGCTGCGTTGCCCGCAGACGGCGTGGCGGTGTTCCCGCTCGACGCCGAAGGCGGCGGCGCGCATGCGGGCATCTGGCGCCAGGCAGCCGGTGCGCGCCGCGTGCTGTCGTTTGGCCTGGATGCCAGCGCCGATGTCCGCGCCGATGTGGCTCTGGACGACGGCGTGCAAGTGATGCAGGTCAGCGCGCCCGGTGCCGCGTTCGAGGTCCGCCTGTCGGTGCTTGGCACCCACAACGTGTGCAACGCGCTGGCGGCGATCGCCTGCGCGCTGGGCGCGGGCGTCGGCATCGAGGCGATCCAGGCAGGGCTGGCCGGGTTTGCCGCGGTCAAGGGCCGGCTGCAGGTCAAGCATGCCACCGGCGGCACGCTGGTGATCGATGACAGCTACAACGCCAATCCCGATTCGGTACGAGCGGCCATCGACGTGCTGGCGGGGTTTGCCGCGCCGCGCCTGCTGGTGCTGGGTGACATGGCGGAAGTGGGCGACCAGGGGCCGGCCTTCCATACGGAGATCGGCGCCTACGCGAACGCGCGCGGCATCGAGACGCTGTGGGCAACCGGCGAGGCCATGGTGCACGCCGTGCAGGCATTTGGCGCCACAGCCCGGTATTTTGAACGGGCCGAGGACCTCGCCCAGGCGTTGGCGCAAGACAAGGACGGTACCGTGGCGGCGGCAAGCGCGGTACTGGTGAAGGGATCTCGGTTCATGCGGATGGAACGGATGGTCGATGCGCTGGTCGCAAACACTCCCACGCATTAATCGTCATCAACAGTAATTAACGAATCAATCTGATAGCCCGGCCCGACCGGGCGGTTGTCGAAAGGAATACGGACACACGATGTTATTGGCTCTGGCCCAGTGGCTGCAAAACGACTACAGCTTCCTGCGGGTCTTCAACTACCTGACCTTCCGCGCGGTGATGGCTAACCTCACCGCGCTTTTGATCGGGCTCGGCCTTGGGCCGTGGGTGATCCGCAAGCTGACCGAACTCAAGATCGGCCAGGCGGTGCGCACCATCGGCCCGCAGTCGCACCTGGTCAAGGCCGGCACGCCCACCATGGGCGGCGTGCTGGTGCTGGTGTCGATCGCCATCTCCACGTTGCTGTGGTGCGACTGGGGCAACCGCTTTATCTGGGTCGTGATGCTGGTGACCCTGGGCTACGGCGCGATCGGCTGGGTGGATGACTACCGCAAGGTGGTCTATCGCGATCCGCGCGGCATGTCGAGCCGCGAGAAGTTTTTCTGGCAGACCCTGATCGGCCTGGTGGCCGCGGTCTACCTGGCGTTCTCGGTATCGGAAAGCAGCAATGTGCGGGTGTGGGACCTGTTCCTGGGCTGGGTCGAAGGCGGTTTGTCGCTCGACATGCCTTACAAGTCCAACCTGATCGTGCCCTTCTTCAAGGAAGTGAGCTATCCGCTGGGCGTGGCCGGCTTCATCGTGCTGACCTATCTGGTGATTGTGGGTTCGAGCAATGCGGTGAACCTGACCGATGGCCTGGACGGCCTGGTGATCATGCCGGTGGTGCTGGTTGGCAGCGGGCTGGGCGTGTTTGCCTACGTGATGGGCAGTTCGGTCTACAGCAAGTACCTGCTGTTCCCGCATATTCCCGGGGCTGGCGAGTTGCTGATCTTTTGTTCGGCGCTGGCGGGGGCGGGCCTGGCCTTCCTCTGGTTCAACGCGCACCCGGCCCAAGTCTTCATGGGCGACGTTGGCGCGCTGGCGCTGGGCGGCGCGCTGGGCACCGTGGCGGTGATCGTGCGCCAGGAGATTGTGCTGTTCGTGATGGGCGGCATCTTCGTGGTGGAAACGCTGTCGGTGATGCTGCAGGTGGGCTGGTTCAAGATCACCAAGCGGCGCTACGGCGAAGGCAGGCGGTTGTTCAAGATGGCGCCGCTGCACCACCACTTCGAATTGTCTGGCTGGAAGGAAACGCAGGTGACGGTGCGCTTCTGGATCATCACCATGTTGCTGGTGCTGATTGGGCTGTCGTCGCTCAAGCTGCGCTGAAACCAGCGCGTATCTACTAACGCAGTAACGCAAAAAAGGCGGGAATCGAAGTGTTTGGCGAGTTGCAAAAACCTCATGTGCTGGTGCTGGGCCTCGGCGAATCGGGGCTGGCGATGGCGCGCTGGTGCGGCCTGTATGGTGCCCCCGTGCGCGTTGCCGACACGCGCGAGGCTCCCGCCAACCTGGTCTTCCTGCAGGCCGAGCTGCCCTCGGCCGAGTTTCATGGCGGCGCCCTGGCCGAAACGCTGCTGGACGGCATCGAACTGGTAACGATCAGCCCTGGCCTGTCGCCGCTGGAGAGCGATACCGCCGCGCTGCTGGCAGTGGCGCGCGAGCGTGGCATTCCAGTCTGGGGCGAAATCGAGCTGTTCGCGCGTGCACTCGCGCATCTGCGGGCAGAGTCCGGCTACGCGCCGAAGCTGCTGGCCATCACCGGCACCAACGGCAAGACCACCACTACCGCGCTGACCGGGCGCCTGGTGGAGCGCGCCGGCAAGAGCGTGGCGGTGGCGGGAAATATCAGTCCGTCGGCGCTGGACAAGCTGGCCGCCTGCATCGCCTCGGCCACGCTGCCCGAGGTCTGGGTGCTGGAACTGTCGAGCTTCCAGCTGGAGACCACGCACACGCTGGCGCCGCACGCGGCCACGGTGCTCAACATCACCCAGGACCATCTGGACTGGCACGGCAGCATGGAAGCCTATGCCGCCGCCAAGGCTCGGATCTTCGGCCCGGCGCCGGCGCCCGGCGAAGCCGGCTGCCTGCAGATCCTGAACCGCAACGACCGTCTCAGCCTGGATATGGCCCGCCCGGCCGGCGCACTGGTGACCTTCGGCACCGATCTGCCCGAGTTCCCGGGCTGCTTCGGCGTCCAGCGCGAGGGCGGCATGCCCTGGCTGGTGATGGCCGAGCCCGATAGCGAAGCCGAAGGCGAGAACAAGCCGCGCCGCCGCAAGGCCGCTGCCGCCGAGAGCGTGGAAGCCGTGCCGGTGCGCCACAAGCGCCTGATGCCTGCCGACGCGCTGCATATCCGTGGCATGCACAACGCCACCAACGCCATGGCCGCGCTGGCGCTGTGCCGCGCCATCGACCTGCCGATGAACGCGTTGCTGCATGGCCTGCGCGAGTACCGCGGCGAGCCGCACCGCGTGGAGTGGGTCGCCACGGTGGATGATGTCGAGTTCTTCGATGACAGCAAGGGCACCAATGTGGGCGCCACCGTCGCCGCGTTGTCCGGCCTGGACAAGCGGGTGGTGCTGATTGCCGGCGGGGAAGGCAAGGGGCAGGATTTCTCGCCGCTGGCCGCGCCGGTGGCGCAGTACGCGCGCGCCGTCGTGCTGATCGGCAAGGATGCCGGCGAGCTGCGCCGCGCGCTCCAGGACACCGGCGTCACGCTGGCCGATGCCGCCACGCTGGAGCAGGCGGTCACGCTGGCAGCCGGTGCGGCGCAGGGCGGCGACGCCGTGCTGCTGTCGCCGGCGTGCGCCAGCCTCGACATGTTCCGTAATTATGTGCACCGTGCCGAAGTCTTTCGCGCCGCGGTGGAAGAACTGGCGATGTCCAGGGGGATCGTGCCATGAGCGACGCACAGGTCAAGCGTAGCGGCTTTATCGGGGCCACCATCGGCAACGCCTGGGGCGGCCTGCGCGATGCGGTGTCCGGCGTCAAGCCGACGCGCTCGCGCATGATGGAGTACGACCAGCCACTGCTGTGGGTGGCGATCGTGCTGCTCGCGCTTGGCCTGGTGATGGTCTATTCGGCTTCGATCGCGCTGCCTGACTCGCCGCGCTATGCCAACTACCGCGAGAGCCACTTCCTCGCGCGCCACGCGTTTGCGCTGTTCATCGGGCTGTCCATGGGCCTGCTGGCCTTCCAGATCCCGGTCAAGTTCTGGGATAAGTACGCGCCCAAGCTGTTCGTGATCGCGCTGGTGATGCTGATCGTCGTGCTGGTGCCGTTCGTGGGCAAGGGCGTGAATGGCGCACGGCGCTGGATTCCGCTGGGCATCATGAACTTCCAGCCCTCCGAGTTCATGAAGCTGGCGGTGGTGCTGTACACCGCCAACTACACCGTGCGCAAGCAGGAGTGGATGCAGAACGTGGGCAAGGGCTTCCTGCCGATGGGCGTGGCCGTGGTGGTGGTCGGCATGCTGCTGCTGCTGGAGCCCGACATGGGCGCCTTCCTGGTGGTGGCCACCGTCGCCATGGGCATCCTTTTCCTCGGCGGCATCAACGGCAAGCTGTTCGCCGGCCTGGTTGGCGTGGCGGTGGGCGCCTTCGCGCTGCTGATCACGGCGTCGCCCTGGCGGCGCGAGCGGATCTTCGCATATCTCAACCCGTGGGAAGAAGCCAACGCGCTGGGCAAGGCTTACCAGCTCACCCATTCGCTGATCGCCTTCGGCCGCGGCGAGTGGACCGGGGTGGGGCTGGGCGGCAGCATCGAGAAGCTGCACTACCTGCCCGAAGCGCATACCGACTTCATCCTCGCCGTGATTGGCGAGGAGTTCGGCTTCGTGGGTGTGCTGGTGGTGATCGTCTTGTTCTACTGGATGGTGCGCCGCGCCTTTGGCATCGGCCGCACCGCGCTGCAGCTCGACCGCACCTTTGCCGGCCTCGTGGCCAAGGGCATCGGCATCTGGGTTGGCTGGCAGACCTTTATCAATATGGGCGTGAACCTTGGCCTGCTGCCGACCAAGGGGCTGACCTTGCCGCTGGTGAGCTACGGCGGCTCGGGCATTTTGATGAATTGCGTAGCGCTGGCGATCCTGCTACGCATCGACTATGAGAACCGGGTGATGATGCGCGGAGGGAAGGTATGAGCGTAGCGCAGCAGACCGTGGCGCAGCATCACTTGGTTCCGGCGGAGGCTAACTTCCTGCGTAAGCAGGAAGTTAAGCGCAGCGGCCGTAGCCAGAATCACTCAATGATGCGCGGAGGGAAGGTATGAGCGCACCGCGCACCTTGCTCGTGATGGCTGGCGGCACCGGGGGGCACGTTTTCCCCGGGCTGGCGGTCGCGCGCGCGCTGCGTGAGCAGGGCTGGCGGGTGGTATGGCTGGGCAACCGCACCGGCATGGAAGCCACGCTGGTACCCAAGTACGACATCCCGATGGAGTTCATCCAGTTTGGCGGCCTGCGCGGCAAGGGCCCGCTGACCAAGCTGATGCTGCCGCTGAACCTGTTGCGCGCCTTCTGGCAGAGCCTGCAGGCGCTGCGCCGGGTGCGGCCCAATGTGGTGCTGGGCATGGGCGGCTATATCACGTTCCCCGCCGGCATGATGGCCTCGCTGCTGGGGCGCCCGCTGGTGCTGCACGAGCAGAACTCGATTGCCGGGCTGGCCAACAAGGTGCTGGCCAAGGTCGCGGACCGGGTCCTGTGCGCCTTCCCGAATGCCCTGCCGGACAGCGAGTGGACCGGCAACCCGGTGCGAGACGAAGTGGCGCACATGCCGGCGCCCGAAGCGCGCTACGACGGCCGCACCGGCCCGTTGCGGCTGCTGGTGGTGGGCGGCAGCCTGGGCGCGGCGGCACTCAACGAGGTCGTCCCAAAGGCGCTGGCGCTGCTGCCGCAAGGCGAGCGCCCGCTGGTCAAGCACCAGGCCGGCGCGAAGCAGATCGACACGCTGCGCGCCAACTACCAGGCTGCCGGCGTGGCGGCGGAAGCCTTGCCCTTTATCGACGACATGGCGGCGGCATACGCAGAGGCGGATCTGGTGATCTGCCGCGCGGGCGCAATGACCGTGTCGGAGGTGGCGGCGGCAGGCGTGGCGGCACTGTTCGTGCCGTTCCCGCATGCGGTCGATGACCACCAGACCACCAATGCGGAATTCCTCTCGACCCAGGATGCCGCCTTGCTGGTCCAACAGAACGAACTGACCGCGAGCGGGCTGGCGCAGACGCTGGCCTCGCTGTCGCGGCCCCGACTCAGAGAGATGGCGCATCAGGCGCGCGGTCTTGCCAAGCCCGAAGCGACCCGGCGCGTGGCGGAGATCTGCAGCCAGATGGCCAGGGATTGAACCAACGGATTCATGAAGCACATCGTCAAGAATATCCATTTCGTAGGCATCGGCGGCGCCGGCATGAGCGGCATCGCCGAGGTCCTATTGAACCTGGGCTACAGGGTCTCAGGGTCCGACGTGGGCAGCAATGCCGCCACGCGGCGCCTCGCGTCGCTCGGCGCGGCCGTGATGCACGGGCATGATGCCGCCAACGTCAACGGCGCCAATGCCGTGGTGGTATCCACCGCCGTGACCAACGACAACCCCGAGGTGCTGGCCGCGCGCGCCAAGCGTATCCCGGTGGTGCCGCGCGCGGTGATGCTGGCCGAGCTGATGCGCCTGAAGCAGGGCGTGGCCATCGCCGGCACGCATGGCAAGACCACTACCACCAGCCTGGTGGCGTCGGTGCTGGCTGAAGGCGGGCTCGATCCCACCTTCGTGATCGGCGGCCGGCTTAACTCGGCGGGCGCCAACGCGCGCCTGGGCACGGGCGACTTCATCGTGGCCGAGGCCGACGAGTCGGATGCCTCGTTCCTGAACCTGTTCCCGGTGATCGAGGTCATCACCAACATCGACGCCGACCACATGGACACCTACGGGCATGATTTTGCCCGGCTCAAGCAGGCGTTCGTGGAGTTCACCCAGCGCCTGCCGTTCTATGGCATCGCCGTGCTGTGCGTGGACGACCCCAACGTGCGCGAGATCATGCCGTTCGTGTCCAAGCCAATCGTGCGCTACGGCTTTGCCGAAGATGCGCAGGTGCGCGCGGTTAATGCCCGCGCCGTCGACGGCCAGATGCATTTCACCGTGCTGCGCCAGTTGAACGGACACGCAGAGGCGCCGCTGGAGGTGGTGCTGAACCTGCCGGGCATGCACAACATCCAGAACGCGCTGGCGGCGATTGCCATCGCGACCGAGCTGGAGGTGCCGGACGCCGCCATCGTCAAGGCACTGCGCGAGTTCCACGGGGTGGGACGCCGCTTCCAGCGCTATGGCGAAGTGGCCTGCGCCGGCACCAACGAGCAGGGCGAGGCCAAGGGCGCAGGCACCTTCACGCTGGTCGACGACTACGGCCACCATCCGGTCGAGATGGCCGCGACGCTGGCCGCCGCGCGCGGTGCGTTCCCGGGGCGCCGGCTGGTGCTGGCGTTCCAGCCGCACCGCTATACCCGCACGCGCGACTGCTTCGAGGACTTCGTCAAGGTGCTGGGCACCGTGGATGCGCTGCTGCTGGCGGAGGTCTATGCCGCCGGCGAAGCCCCGATTGTGGCCGCCGATGGCCGCGCGCTGACGCGCGCGCTGCGCGTGGCAGGCAAGGTTGAACCCGTTTTTGTGGAGCAGATCGACGAAATGCCGCAGGCTATCCTGAACGCCGTGCGTCCCGGCGATGTGGTGGTGACGATGGGCGCGGGCACGATTGGTACCGTGCCCGGACAACTGGTTTCGCAGCAAGCCGGGGGGCRGGCATGAGCTTCGTCGCCCATCCCAATATCGATCCCAAAGCGCTGGGCAAGGTTGGCGTGCTGCTCGGCGGCCGCTCGGCCGAACGCGAGATCTCGCTGCTGTCGGGCAACGGCGTGCTGGCAGCGCTGCGCTCGCGCGGCGTCGATGCCCATGCCTTCGATCCCGGCCTGCAGTCGGTGGCCGAGCTGGCCACGGCTGGCTTTGACCGCGTCTTTATTGCCCTGCATGGCCGCTACGGCGAGGACGGCACCATCCAGGGCCTGCTCGAGCAGCTCGGCGTGCCCTATACCGGCAGCGGCGTGCTGGCCTCGGCGCTGGCCATGGACAAGCAGGCCACCAAGCGCCTGTGGACCACGCACGGCCTGCCGACGCCGCGCTTCGCCATGCTGCACGCCGATACCGATTTCGACGCCGTGGTGGCCGACCTGGGCCTGCCCCTGATCGTCAAGCCGGCGCGCGAGGGCTCGTCCATCGGCCTGTCCAAGGTGACCGAAGCCGGCCAGATGCGTGCCGCCTTCGAGAAGGCCGCGGCGCTGGACAACGACGTGATCGCCGAAACCTTTATCGACGGCGCGGAGCTGACCTGCCCGATCGTGGGGGAGGGCGCTACCGCCGAAGCGCTGCCGGTGATCCGCATCGTCGCCCCCGGCGCGAACTACGACTATCAAAACAAGTACTTTACTGACGATACCCAGTATCTGTGCCCATCGGGCCTGCCGGCCGATGTGGAAGCCGAAGTCCGGCGCCTGGCGGTGCAATCCTTCCGCGTGCTGGGTTGCCGCGGCTGGGCGCGTGCCGACGTGATGCTCAGCGCCGACAACAAGCCTTACCTGCTCGAGATGAATACCTCGCCCGGCATGACCGGCCATTCGCTGGTGCCGATGGCGGCGCGCGCGGTGGGCATCAGCTACGAGGATTTCGTCATGCAGGTGATTGCCGCGGCCACGCTGGACCTGCATCCCAGCGCGGCCTGGAAGCCCGATTGAGCATGGACCGAGCCAACACTGAACCCTGACTGACCGGAACCGGGACAACCCAACGCCATGTGGCACAACACTCGCCTGCTTAACCTGATCGCCTCCACGCTCTATGCGCTGGTGGCGATGATGGCGTTCGCGGCCGGCTTGCTATGGCTGGCGCAGCGGCCGGTGTTTGCCATTACCCACGTCGAGCTGGTGTCGATGGAAGGCGGCACCCTGCGCCATGTCAATGCGCCGAGCGTGCGCGCCAACGCGCTGGGCAAGCTGTCGGGGAGCTTTTTCACGCTCGACCTGAATGAGGCGCGCCAGATCTTCGAGTCGGTGCCCTGGGTGCGCCGTGCCAGCGTGCGGCGCGAATGGCCCAACGGGCTGGCGGTCGAGGTCGAGGAGCACGAAGCCCTCGGTACGTGGGGCAATGCCGACAGTGGCCGCCTGATCAACACTTATGGCGAAGTTTTCGTCGCCAATCCGGCCGAAGCCGAGGAAGATGCCCAGTTGCTCGCACTCGATGGCCCGCCGGACAGCGAGGGCGACGTGGTGGACAAGCTCGAAGTCATGCGCGAGTGGTTCAAGCCGCTGAAGGTGGAGCCGCTGGCGGTCACGCTGTCGTCCCGCTACGCCTGGCGCGCCAAGCTCTCCAACGGCATGGTGGTGGAGCTTGGCCGTGAACAGAACGACGAGGAGCGCGACGCCATGGGCCAGCGCGTCAAGCGCTTCGTGGTGGCCTGGCCCCAGGTCACGGAGCAGTGGGGCAAGCAGATCGAGTATGCGGACCTGCGATACCCCAATGGGTTCGCGATTCGCGCGGCTAACGTGCGCTTCCTGACCGATGCCCAGGCAGCGGCGGCGGCCAAGGCGAGAGCGGCCGGTTCCAGCACGAGCACCAGCGCGAACACGAACGCCAGCACCAATCCGAACAACAATCCGACGCGACTCAAGAGTAAGAACGCGGAGAAAAACCGATGAGCAAGGAATACAAGGACCTACTGGTCGGTCTCGATATCGGCACTTCCAAAGTGGCCGCGGTGGTGGCGGAGTTGCGCCCCGACGGCAGCTACGAAGTGATCGGGATGGGCCAGTCAGAGTCCAAGGGTCTGAAGAAAGGGGTTGTGGTCAATATCGAGGCCACGGTGCAGTCCATCCAGCGTGCGCTGGAGGAGGCTGAGCTGATGGCCGACTGCAAGATCTCCGAGGTGTTTACCGGCATTGCCGGCAGCCATATCCGCAGCTTCAACTCCAGCGGCATGGTGGCGATCAAGGACAAGGAGGTCACCCAGACCGATGTGGCCCGGGTGATCGAGACCGCCAAGGCGGTCAATATCCCGACCGACCAGCAGATCCTGCACATCCTCACGCAGGAATTCATCATCGACGGCCAGGAGGACGTGCGCGAGCCGATCGGCATGAGCGGCATCCGCCTGGAAGTGAAGGTGCATATCGTCACCGGCGCGGTCAGCGCGGCGCAGAACATCGTCAAGTGCGTGCGCCRCTGCGGCCTGGAGGTGCACGACCTGATCCTGCAGCCGCTGGCTTCCAGCCTGGCGGTGCTGACCGAGGACGAGAAGGAACTCGGCGTGGTGCTGGTCGACATCGGTGGCGGCACCACCGATATCGCCATCTTCAGCGAAGGCGCGATCCGGCATACGGCCGTGATCCCCATCGCCGGCGACCAGATCACCAACGACATCGCCATGGCGCTGCGCACGCCCACGCCCGACGCCGAGGACGTCAAGATCCAGTACGGCATCGCCAAGCAGGCCATCGCCGATCCGGAAGACATGATCGAGGTCCCTGGCGTGGGCGACCGCGGCACGCGCTCGCTTTCGCGCCAGGCGCTGGCGGCCGTGATCGAGCCACGTATCGAGGAGCTGTACTCGCTGGTGCACCAGGTGGTGCGCGAGTCGGGCTATGAAGAATTGCTGTCGTCGGGGGTCGTGATCACCGGCGGCACCGCGATGATGCCGGGCATGGTGGAACTGGGCGAGGACATCTTCCTCAAGCCGGTTCGGGTCGGCGTGCCGGAATATCGCGGAAATTTGCACGAAGTAGTAAAGAGTCCGCGCTATTCGACCGTAATGGGACTACTGCTCGAAGGCCGCGTGCAGCGCATGCGCGGGCGCAAGGTAGCGGTGCAGAGCGGCTCGGTCAAGCAGGTGTGGACCCGCATGAAGGAATGGTTCGTCGGCAACTTCTGAACGTTGCAGGCGACTGGATGGCACTGGTTTGAATGGCTGGCCTGTCCACCGAATGGCGGGCAGGCCGTTGAACACGCAGTTTTTTGATGGTTTCTTGTTCAGTAACCAAGGGTTGCGGCGGGGAGGCTGCAGCGTTTGGCGGCTGATTCTTCTTGGAGGCAGTGATGGACTTTGACATGATCGAAACGGAATTGCAGGACGGCACCATCATCAAGGTGATCGGCGTGGGCGGCGCGGGCGGTAACGCTGTGCAGCACATGATCAGCCGTGGCGTGCAAGGCGTCGAATTTATCTGCATGAACACGGATGCGCAGGCGCTCAAGCGCTCCAGCGCTTCGCGCGTGCTGCAGCTCGGCAACACCGGCCTGGGGGCCGGTGCCAAGCCGGAGGTCGGCCGCAATTGCGCAGACCAGGCGCGCGAGCAGATCGCTGACTCGCTGCGTGGTGCGCACATGGTCTTCATCACTGCCGGCATGGGCGGCGGCACCGGTACCGGCGCTGCSCCGGTCGTGGCCCAGGTKGCCAAGGAAATGGGCATCCTGACCGTGGGCGTGGTCAGCAAGCCCTTCGAGTTCGAAGGCGCGCGCCGCGCCAAGGTGGCGGAAGCTGGCTCGGGCGAGCTGGAGTCCTGCGTCGATTCGCTGATCGTTGTGCTCAACGAAAAGCTGTTCGAAGTGATGGGCGATGACGCCGAGATGGACAAGTGCTTCCAGTGCGCCGACGACGTGCTGCACAACGCGGTTGCCGGCATTGCCGAGATCATCAATGTCGATGGCCTGGTGAACGTCGACTTCGAAGACGTGAAGACGGTCATGGGCGAGCAGGGCAAGGCCATGATGGGCACGGCCACCGTGTCGGGCGTTGACCGCGCCCGCCTGGCTGCCGAGCAGGCTGTCGCCAGCCCGCTGCTGGAAGGCGTGGACCTGTCGGGCGCACGCGGCGTGCTGGTCAACATCACGGCCAGCCGCTCGCTCAAGCTGTCGGAAACCAAGGAAGTCATGAACACCATCCGCAGCTACGCCGCGGAAGATGCCACCGTGATCTTCGGCACGGTGTACGACGACGCCATGGGCGATGCACTGCGCGTGACGGTGGTGGCGACGGGCCTGGGCCGTTCGGCCAAGAAGCAACAGCCGATGACCCTGCTCAAGACCGGTACCGACAACATGCCGGTGCAGATGATGGGCAACATGACCAGCAACGTGGGCGTAAGCCACAGCAGCGCGCCGGACTATAGCAATCTGGACACGCCGGCGGTATGGCGCAGCTCGCGCGAGTCTGCGTCCGCCCACGTGGCTGCGCTGCAGGAAAAGGGCGTGGATACGTACGACATCCCGGCCTTCCTGCGCAAGCAGGCGGACTGAGTTGGCTCGGCAAGGTGCCGGCAGGGCCGGTTGCCAGCAGGCCGCGACCCCGGACCAGCGAAACACGCAAGCGCTCCCTACGCTCGTGTTCCGCCCGGTGGTTTCGAACTGAGCGGCAACCCGCCAGGCTGCCCTTTCGCTGACCCTCAGGCTGCATCCCGTCGCCGGGACAGGCGTGCCTCCGGCCGCCTCCCCGGACTGGTCTCCCGCCCCTCCCGGCCGGGATGTGCCGTCGTCCGCGCGCCGATCGCAAGATCGGCGCGCGGATTTATTTCGAGAACAGTGCGGCCCGCAGCATGAAGAGCCGCCTTGAAGTGATGTAGTCGTCGCGCGTCACACAGCGCGAGCGCCCGATGTTCCCTGCGCGAGAGCCTGGGCACCGCTTTGTCGGAGGATGCCGACGACGCAGCGGGCGGTGAACCGCCTTGGGCACCCGCGGTGGGCGCACTATGATGCTAAACAGGGTTTTTACCGAGACAGGAAGACACAGCATGATCCCTATTGGAGCGCGTGTGCCGGACGCCACGCTGAATGAATTCTTTGAGGTCGAAACCGGCGGCTGCGCCCTTGGGCCCAATGCCTTCTCAGTGGCGGAACTTGCGCGTGGCCGCAAGATCGTGGTGTTCGGCCTGCCTGGCGCCTTTACGCCGACCTGTTCCGCCAAGCATGTGCCGGGCTTTGTCGCGCAGGCAGACGCGCTGCGCGCAGCCGGCGTGGACGAGATCTGGTGTGTATCGGTCAACGACGCCTTTGTCATGGGCGCCTGGGGCCGCGAGCAGAAGACCGGCGACCGTGTGCGCATGATGGCCGACGGCAGTGCCGAATGGACCCGCCGGCTGGGCCTGGAGCAAGACCTGACCGCGCGCGGCATGGGTGTGCGCTCCAAGCGCTATGCCATGGTGCTTGACGATGGCGTGGTGTCCCATCTGTGGCTTGAAGCGCCCGGCGAGTTCAAGGTCAGCAGCGCCGAAGCCGTGCTGGCCGCGTTGCGCGCGTAATACGAGAGTGTGTCAGGACACGTCAAAGAAATGACGTTTTGCGCACTTACGGCGATTTATTTCTTCTTGATAACACACCGAAACAAAGTGATGCAGCGCAGCAAACGAAGCAGTGGTAAAATCGCTATATTGGAAAGTGTACTTGATAGATTTTAATAATAGCTGAGACTGTCATGCTAAAACAGCGCACCATCAAATCCCTGGTCAAGACCGTTGGCATTGGTTTGCACTCGGGCCGTAAAGTGACGCTGACGCTGCGCCCGGCCCCGGTGGATACCGGCATCGTATTCACTCGCGTCGACCTGCCCGAAACGGTCGAAATCGTCGCGAGCGCGTCGGCCATTGGTGACACGCGCCTGGCGTCGGTCCTGCAGAAGGACGGCGCACGCGTCTCGACCGTGGAGCATTTGATGTCCGCCTGCGCGGGCCTTGGCATCGACAACCTGTATGTGGATGTCGACGCCGAAGAAATCCCCATCATGGATGGCAGCGCCGCGTCGTTCGTTTTCCTGCTGCAGTCGGCCGAGATCGAGCAGCAATCGGCGCCCAAGCGTTTCATCCGCGTGAAGAAAGCCGTGGAAGTGCGTGAAGGCGACAAGCTGGCGCGGCTGGAGCCCTTCTTTGGCTTCAAGCTGGCGTTCACCATCGATTTCCGCCATCCTGCGGTGGACAAGACGGGCCAGACCTTCGCCATTGACTTCGCCGACACCAGCTATGTGCGCGAAATCGCCCGCGCCCGCACCTTCGGCTTCGCCCATGAAGTGGAAGCCCTGCGCGAGATGGGCCTGGCGCGCGGCGGCAGCCTGGACAATGCGATCGTGCTCGACGAGCACCGCATGCTGAACAACGAAGAACTGCGCTACGGCGACGAGTTCGTGCGCCACAAGATCCTGGATGCGATTGGCGACCTGTACGTGGTCGGGCATCCGCTGATTGGCGCGTATATCGCCAACAAGTCCGGGCACGGGCTCAACAACCAGCTGTTGCGCGCATTGCTGGCCGATCAGGAAGCCTACGAGATGGTGACGTTCGAGCGCGTCGAGGATGCGCCGCCAGCCTTCCTGCCGCAGTTGGCGCCGGCGTTCGCGTAGCGCGGGAAGGGAAGGGAAGGGAAGCCAGGGCCGCTGCACGGTCCCATGAAAAAGCCGGCCGCCAGGCCGGCTTTTTCACGTTTGGGCGTCGAATCGGCTCCCGCCGACGCTTTTCAGCGATGGTGGGACAACAGCGTATTCAGCGCATCGCGCAGCGGCGATTCGGGTAGTTCCTGGGCCAGCTGGGTCAGGCTGGACAAGCCGGTCGCCGACATCCGCGCCACCTTGGGCTTCACCACTGGCCCGGTGTCCCAATCGCTCTGCCGCCCGACCTCCGGTTGTACCCTCACCCGGATTGCGGTAATCTGCGATCCCCGCTGTTGCAGTCTCGAAAGTAGCGTCGGGACCACTTGCCGGACTCGTGCCGCTGCGGCCCCATGGGCTGCAAGCAACAGTAAAGTTCGCTCCGACTGGCCTTGCCCGATGCCGCGGGCGTCTTGCTTGACGCCGGCTACAGCGATGCCATCCTGCAGTCCGCGTGGCAGGAGCGATAGCACCTCAGCCTCCAGTACCGCCAGTTCCCGTGCCGTCTGCATCAGGGCCGAGACCGGGCCAGCCTTGTCCAGCCAGTCGTTAAGCGGCTTGGCGGCGGGCGTCTGGAGGGCGTAATGGGTAAACATGCGCATGCGCGCATTCTAGCGTGCCGTTCGCGCCAGTGCGGCGGCTTATGCGCCGCGGCTGCCCGGCGCCGGCCGGGCATGAGAAGGAGTTGCGCCATGCAGATCATCGTGCTTCACCCACGCCTACCGCGTGTTCGCCATTTCACCCTGTCGCGGGGCAAGGTCCTTGCCGGCATCGCGTTGCTGTGCCTCGTCGTTGCGCTGGTGTCGTCTGCCCTGACCTGGATCGTGGCGCGCTCGGGCATGACAGCGCCGGCCCGCGCGCCGGGCGACGATGCTTACCTGCGGGCCAACCTCAATGTGCTCGCGATCCGCGTCGGTGAGATCCAGGCCCGGATGGTGCGGCTGGACGCGCTTGGCGAGCGGGTCTCAGGGCTTGCCGGCATCGCGCCCAAGGAATTCAACTTCCAGCAGCCACCCGGGCGCGGCGGCCTGGCTGCATCCGCGCAGTCGCGCACCTCGAGCCTGCCGGAGCTGCAGCTCGCGCTGGCACGCCTGTCGGACCAGGCCGAGCAGCACGCGGACTATTTTGACGTGGTGGCGAGCACCTTGCTGGACCGCCGGAGCGAGAGCCGCCGTGTCCCGCGCGTGCTGCCGGTGGCGAGCGGATACGATGCATCCGGCTTCGGCTGGCGTTTCGACCCGTTCAGCGGGCGCCGCACCCCGCATGATGGTGTGGATTTTTCGGCACCCACGGGTACCCCGATCGTGGCGGCGGCCGGCGGCGTGGTGGTGGCGGCGGAATGGCATCCAGAATATGGCAACCTGATCGACATCGACCACGGCAACGGCCTCAAGACCCGCTATGCGCACGCGTCCAAGCTGCAGGTGAAGGCCGGCGACCTCGTCAAGCCTGGCCAGCAGATCGCCCTGGTGGGCTCCACCGGGCGCTCCACCGGCGCGCACCTGCATTTCGAGGTGCATGTGGACGGTGTGCCGCAAAACCCGAATCGCTTCCTGGCCATCGCCAAGCCTGCGCCGGCCCAGGTCGCGCAGGCGCCGGACCCCACCGATCGCAATCTCATCCGTTGAAGAACCGGGGCGCCGCCCCGATGTCGGAAGGATTGGATGTGCGGGTTGTGTCCGGGCCGTCAAGTGGCGGGGGACGCGTGGTGTGGTTTGCACAGCGTTTCACCTGCCGCTTGGTTCCGGTCGTGACCCGCGCGCATGATAAACTCGGCGTTTTGCGCCAATCTTCCTATTTCCTCGCGCGGTCCGCCCTGGGCAGCCGGCCAAGCCGGCGGCTAGGCCGCCCTAGTGCGTACCACGGCGGCGTACCACTCGCGTAGGTGAAAGCAATCGATGATCACGGGCCTTCTCAAGAAAGTCTTCGGCAGCCGTAATGAACGGCTGATCAAACAATATGGCAGGACCGTCGCGCAGATCAATGCGCTGGAACCGAAGTTCGAGGCACTTTCGGATGACGACCTGCGTGGCATGACCGAGATTTTCCGGCAGCGCCATGCCGCCGGGGAGTCGCTCGAGGCRTTGCTGCCCGAGGCTTTCGCGGTGTGCCGCGAGGCCAGCAAGCGGATCATGAAGATGCGCCACTTTGACGTCCAGCTGATTGGCGGCATGGTGCTCAACGACAACAAGATCGCTGAAATGCGCACCGGCGAGGGCAAGACCCTTACCGCGACGCTGCCGGTGTACCTCAATGCCATTACCGGCCGCGGCGTGCACGTTGTCACGGTCAACGACTACCTGGCTCAGCGTGACGCCGAGTGGATGGGGCGCCTGTACAACTTCCTCGGCCTGTCGGTCGGCGTGAACCTGTCGCAGATGCCGCACGACCAGAAGGCCGCTGCCTATGCGTCCGACATCACGTACGGCACCAACAACGAGTTCGGCTTCGACTACCTGCGCGACAACATGGTCTATGACCCTGGCCAGCGCGTGCAACGTCCGCTGAACTACGCCATCGTCGACGAGGTGGACTCGATCCTGATCGACGAAGCGCGCACGCCGCTGATCATCTCGGGCCAGGCGGAGAACCAGACCGACCTGTACCAGCGCATGAACGGCGTGCCCAAGCTGCTGGTGCGCCAGATCGGCGAGGAAAAGGCCGACGGCACCGGCGTCGAGAAGCCGGGCGACTACTTCGTCGACGAAAAGGGCCACCAGGTCTACCTGACCGAGGCGGGCCACGAGAAGGCCGAAGAGATCCTGATGCAGCAAGGTCTGATCGGCGAGGGCGAATCGCTCTACGCGCCGCAGAACATCACGCTGATGCATCACCTCTACGCCGCGCTGCGCGCGCAGAGCCTGTTCCATCGCGACCAGCACTATGTGGTGCAGAACGACGAGGTCGTCATCGTCGACGAGTTCACCGGCCGCCTGATGACCGGACGGCGCTGGTCCGACGGCCTGCACCAGGCCGTGGAAGCCAAGGAAGGCGTGACGATCCAGCAGGAAAACCAGACGCTGGCGACGATCACCTTCCAGAACTACTTCCGCATGTACGAGAAGCTGTCCGGCATGACCGGCACGGCCGATACGGAAGCCTACGAATTCCAGGAGATCTACGGCCTGGAAGTGGTGGTCATCCCCACCAACCGTGGCGCCCAGCGCAAGGACTTCCAGGACCAGATCTACAAGACCTCGAACGAGCGCTACGACGCCGTGGTGCGCGATATCCGCGACTGCTACGAGCGCGGCCAGCCCGTGCTGGTGGGCACCACCTCGATCGAGACCTCGGAATACCTGTCCGGCCTGCTCGACAAGGCCAAGCTGCCGCACCAGGTGCTTAACGCCAAGCAGCACGAGCGCGAAGCCGAGATCGTGGCGCAGGCGGGCCGCCCCAAGATGATCACCATCGCCACCAACATGGCGGGCCGTGGCACCGACATCGTGCTGGGCGGCAACGTGGAGAAGCAGGCTGGCTTCATCGAAGCCGACGAAAGCCTCGCCGACGCCGACAAGGCCGCGCGCATTGCCCATCTGGAAGGCGAGTGGCAGTCGCTGCACGAGCAGGTCAAGGCCGCTGGCGGCCTGCATATCGTGGGCACCGAGCGCCATGAGTCGCGCCGTATCGACAACCAGCTGCGCGGCCGTGCCGGCCGCCAGGGCGATCCGGGCTCGTCCCGCTTCTACCTGTCGCTGGACGACCAGTTGCTGCGCATCTTCGCCGGCGACCGCGTGCGCGCCATCATGGAACGCCTGAAGATGCCGGAAGGCGAGCCGATCGAAGCGGGCATCGTCACGCGCTCGATCGAATCCGCCCAGCGCAAGGTGGAGGGCCGCAACTTCGATATCCGCAAGCAACTGCTGCAGTACGACGACGTGGCCAACGACCAGCGCAAGGAAATCTACAAGCTGCGCAACGAAGTGCTCGAGTCGCAAGACGTGGGCGAGATGGTGAAGAACCTGCGCCAGAGCGTGCTGGTCGAGATGTTCCGCGACCACGTGCCGGCCGACACCATGGAAGAGCAGTGGGACATCAAGGGCCTGGAGACCAAGCTGCGCGAGGAATGGTCCCTGGACGTGCCGCTGGCCGCGACCATCGAGGCCGCCCAGAGCATCGAGGACGAAGTGCTGCTGGACAAGATCATGCACGCGGCCGACGAGCGTTACGACGCCAAGGTCAACCAGGTTGGCCGCGAATCGTTTGCTGGCTTCGAGCGCTCGGTGATGCTGCAAAGCATCGACACGCACTGGCGTGAGCACCTGGCCGCGCTGGATCACCTGCGCCAGGGCATCCACCTGCGCGGCTATGCGCAGAAGGATCCCAAGCAGGAGTACAAGCGCGAGTCGTTCGAGCTGTTCGCCCGCCTGCTGGACGTGATCAAGGTGGAAGTCACCCGCGTGATCTTCAACGTGCAGATCCAGTCGCCGGAAGAGCTCGAGCAAGCTTCGGAGCAGATCGAGGAAGGCCTGTCGCACCTCGCCAACGTGCAGTACAAGCACGAGGAGTTCGACGAGGCCACGCAGGGCGCGGAGAGCGTGGGCAGCAGCGCGCCCGAGCGCGCCGGCATTGCCTACGCCGCCGCGGCGGAAGCTGCGGGCATGGCCAAGGTGGGGCGCAACGATCCCTGCCCATGCGGCTCCGGCAAGAAGTTCAAGCAGTGCCACGGCAAGCTCAGCTAAGCCGCGCACCGTGAAGTCAGCAAACATGCCCGCGCAAGCGGGCATGTTCGTCAGGGGCTGTGCATTCAGTAGAAAGCGCCGCCGTCTGGCACGAGCAAAACCAGCAACGTCGAACGCATAGAGGAACGCACATGGCCGTCAACCTGCCCCTGCCGCTGGCAGAAAACCTGAAACCTGTCGCCGGCGTCGAGCTCGGCTGGGCCGAAGCGGGTGTCCGCAAGGCCAACCGCAAGGACGTGCTGGTGGTGCGCGTTGCCCAAGGCAGCACCGTGGCGGGCGTGTTCACCCGCAACCGCTTCTGCGCCGCGCCGGTGCAGGTCTGCCGCGAGCACCTGGCCGCCGGCAAGGGCATCCGTGCGATCGTGGTCAACACCGGCAACGCCAATGCCGGCACGGGCGAGCCGGGCCTGGCCAATGCGCGCGCCACCTGTGATGCGCTGGCCGCGCAGCTCGGCATTGCACCCGAGCAAGTTCTGCCGTTCTCGACCGGTGTGATTCTCGAGCCGCTGCCGGTGGACCGCATCACCGCCGCGCTGCCCGCTGCCATCGCCAATGCCAAGCCCGACAACTGGCTGGCCGCGGCGGAGTCGATCATGACCACCGACACCCAGCCCAAGGCCGCCTCGCGCACCGTGCAGATCGGCGGCAAGACCGTGACGCTGTCCGGCATCAGCAAGGGCGCGGGCATGATCCGCCCCAATATGGCCACCATGCTCGGCTTCGTCGCCACCGATGCCACCGTGTCGCAGGATGTGCTGCAGGCGCTGGTGTCGTACGCGGCGGATCACTCCTTTAACAGCATCACCATCGACGGCGACACGTCGACCAATGACTCCTTCGTGCTGATCGCCAGCGGCAAGGCCGGCGCGCCGGCCATCGAGCGTGCCGAGGGGGCGGACTTCGAGACGCTGCGAGCCGCGCTGACCGACCTGTCGCAGGAACTGGCGCAGATGATCGTGCGCGATGGCGAAGGCGCCACCAAGCTGATGACCATCCAGGTCGAGGGCGGCAAGGACGTGGCCGAATGCCGCCTGATCGCCTACGCGGTGGCGCATTCGCCGCTGGTCAAGACCGCCTTCTACGCCTCGGACCCCAACCTGGGCCGCATCCTGGCCGCGGTGGGCTATGCCGGCGTGGACGATCTCGAAGTGGAGCGCGTCAATCTGTGGCTGGACGATGTCCTGGTCGCGCGCGACGGTGGCCGCAACCCCGAGTATCGTGAGGAAGACGGCCAGCGTGTGATGAAGCAGGCCGAAATCACCGTGCGCATCGCGCTGGGCCGCGGCGACGCCACCGCCACGGTCTGGACCTGCGACCTGTCGCACGACTACGTTTCGATCAACGCGGACTATCGTTCGTAGGCACCAGCCAGGCACGCATTGCGTGCGTGCCGCTCCCGCCAGCGCGGGCTCGGCACGCCAGCCGCCCGCCCTCCTGCCAACGATCCGCTTTTCCCCCCAAGCCGCCATGTCAGACCTTGCTGCCCGCCTCGATAGTTTCCTCGCCCGCCTTGAACAATGGCTGCCGCCCCAGCTGACCGAAGCTGACTGGGAGCAGGCCGTCGCCTTCCGCTGGCGCAAGCGGCAGAGCCTGTTCGGCAACATAGGCTACCTGCAGGCGATCCGCCAGCTGCCGCCGATCCATCTCGACGACCTGAAGAACATCGTGCGGCAGAAGGATGCCATCGTGGCCAATACGCGCCAGTTCGTGCAGCACCTGCCGGCCAACAACGTGTTGCTGACGGGCGCGCGCGGCACCGGCAAGTCCTCGCTGATCAAAGCCTGCCTCAATGCCTTCGTCAAGGATGGCCTGCGCCTGGTGGAAGTGGACAAGGATGACCTGGGCGACCTCGGCGATATCGTCGAGCAGTTGTCGGCGCGTCCCGAGCGTTTTGCCATCTTTTGCGACGACCTGTCGTTCGAAGAAGGCGAATCGGGCTACAAGTCGCTGAAGTCGGCGCTGGACGGCTCCGTGGCCGCGCAGTCGGACAATGTGCTGATCTATGCCACCTCCAACCGCCGCCATCTGCTGCCCGAGTACATGAAGGACAACGAGACCTACCGGCACACCGACGATGGCGAGATCCATCCCGGCGAAGTGGTGGAGGAAAAGATCTCGCTGTCCGAGCGTTTCGGGCTGTGGCTGTCGTTCTATCCGCCCAAGCAGGACGAGTACCTGGCCATCGTCGGCCACTGGCTCGGGCACTTTGGCTGCAGCGCCGAAGACATCGCCGCAGCACGTGGCGATGCGCTGGTGTGGGCGCTGGAGCGCGGCTCGCGCTCGGGGCGGGTGGCCTGGCAGTTCGCCCGCGACTGGGGCGGCAAGCATGGCAAGCCCTATATGGCCTCGGCGCAGGACGGCCAGGCATGAGCGAGGCATCGCAGGTAACCGATGCAGCGGCGCCGGCGGCGCGTAAGGTGACCGAGGTTGCCGTTGGCGTGCTGGTGCAGCCCGACGGGCGCTTCCTGCTGGCCCAGCGGCCGGCGGGCAAGCCCTATGAAGGCTACTGGGAGTTCCCGGGCGGCAAGCTGGAACCGGGCGAATCAGTCGAAGAGGCGCTGGCGCGCGAGCTGCATGAGGAGCTCGGCATCGAGGTGGGCGCCAGCGTGCGCTGGCACGTGCTGGAGCATGACTACCCGCATGCCTATGTGCGCCTGCATTTCTGCAAGGTCACCGCGTGGACGGGCGAGCTGGTCGGCCGCGAGGGCCAGGCCTTCTCGTGGCAATCGGCGCCGGTGGACGTGGGCCCCTTGCTGCCGGCTACGATCCCCGTGGTCGACTGGCTGGCTGCCGAGAGCGGCACCGCCTGAACTGTCGGGGCCGTCGTCGGGGTCACCGGGGCCGCAACGGTCGTGCGGTGCTTAGTCCTCGTCTTGATCGTCCGGCGAGGGCTCTTCGCCGGGTTTGCCGCCAATCACGTATTTCTCGGACGCCCACGCGCCCAGGTCGATCTGCTTGCAGCGGTTCGAGCAGAAGGGACGGAATTTACTCTCGGGTACCCAGGCCACGTCCGTGCCGCAGGTGGGGCATTTGACTACGGTTGTCATTGCTTCAGAAATTACAGAGCTTGAGCAGGAAAGGGATGTCGGCGTCGACCGAACGGGGACGCAAGTCGCCATCCTGCTGCGTGAAACGGACCCACAGCATGTACTTGTTGGCGCTCATCTCGGGGATGAAGGCCAGCAGCGATTCATCCAGCAGCACCTGCATCAGCTGGTAGCTGCGACCGGACAGCATCTGCTGGTAGCTGCCGCCGGTGGCGATGACCTTGCCGCTCTGGCCGGACTCGCGCAGCAGGCGCAACACGGTGTTGGTGCCAAGGCGCAGGGGCACCAGCGGGCGCGCCCACTTGAGGATGTCCGCGCGGCGGTCTTCGACGGGACGGTGCTGCCAGGCGTAGTAGGCCGGCAGGTCGAACTCGCAGGTGCCGCCAGGGATGATGGCGCGGCTGCGGATGCTGGTCAGCCACTCGTTGTCGGTCAGCAACTGCCCGGCCTTGCCAACCGACTGGTTAAGCTGGGTGACCGCCTGCTCGATCTCGCTGATGACGCTATCCAGCGCACCCTGGTCGATCTGCGGATTGGCGCGCAGCGCGGCAAGCGCCTGGCGCTGGCGTTCCAGTTCCTTGAGCAGGTCGGTCTTCAGGTCTGCGCGGCCGGCGACGTCGATGATCTCGAACAGCGTCGTCAACGCCACGTGATGCTGCAGGGCGTGATCCTGGCCGAGAAAATAATCCAGCCGATCGAACAGGTCTTCCAGGCGCAGGAGAGTCCTGATGCGTTCGTTAAAAGGATATTCGTACAGAATCAATGGGTGTATTCGTGCAACAGGGCGGGTTGGCGGGTGGGCACTCTGACCCGGGCGGCGTTGCCGGAGCGGCGAGGCTTCCGGTGTATCCGGGCCTGCGCGATGCGAATCGGCCCGGGCCCGCAATATCGGCAGTATGCGGCCATTTCCCGCGTGATTCCAGCGCATTCTATGCGAGACCGCCAAACAGGACAATGAAACGTCCGACTTAGGGTGCCGCATGCAGCACCGCACAAAGTTGGTGCGGATGCGGCCAGTCACTCAGCCCGTGGCTGCCCGGGCGCTAGCCAGGGTGCGGTACAACTGGTCCAGGCGATCCACCTGCGCTGGCAGGGCCTCCGGCAGGCCCTCGTTGTCGACCACATCGTCGGCAGCGGCCAGGCGTTCGCTGCGCCTGGCCTGCCTGGCCATGATGGCCTCGACCTGGCCCTGGGAAAAGCCGTTACGTGCCATGACCCGTGCAATCTGCGTGGCCTCGCTGCAATCCACCACCAGCACCCGGTCCACCCGCGCGCGCCATGAGCCCGATTCGACCAGCAGCGGGACCACGTAGATCAGGTAGGGATGCAGCCCGGAGGCGCGGATCGCGGCGGCGCGCGCCTCGGTCAACTGGCGGATCAGGGGGTGGGTGATGCCCTCCAGCCGGGCCTTGGCCGCCGGGTCCGAGAACACCAGCTCGCGCATGGCATTGCGGTCCATGGCGCCGTCCGCGCGCAGGCAGGCGGGGCCAAAGGCTTCCAGCAGGGCAGGAATGGCCAGCCCGCCCGGCGCGGTGATCTCGTGCGCGAGCAGGTCGGTGTCGATCAGGGCGGCGCCGCGCGCGGCGAACAGGTCCGCCACGCGGGTCTTGCCAGAGCCGATGCCCCCGGTCAGTCCGATTTGCAGCATGTAGGTCTCGAAGCTTGCTGTGGGTGTGATAAGGGCGGCCCTAGGTCGGCCGGCGGCCGGCGCCCGTTCAGCCCGCAATGCCCAGCGGCAGCACGTTGGGCCCAAAGAACAGCACAAGCAGCCCGGCTCCGGCGATATAGGGGCCGAAGGCGAAGTGCGTATCGCGATCCTGACGGCGCAGCGCGATATTGGCAAGCGCGAAAACCAGCCCCACCACGGAGGAGAGCAGCACCAGCGCCGGCAGGGCCTGCCAGCCGAACCAGGCGCCCAGCGCGCCCATCAGCTTGAAGTCGCCATAGCCCATGCCTTCCTTGCCCCGCACCAGCTTGAAGATCCAGTACACCGTCCACAGCAGGAGGTAGCCGGCGGCCGCGCCGATCACGGCATCCGCCAGCGGTGCGAACAGCCCGCCGAGATTGAGCAGCAGGCCCAGCCATACCAGCGGCAGCGTGATCTGGTCGGGCAGTAGCTGTGTGTCGGCGTCGATCAGGGTGAGGGCGATCAGGGCCCAGATCAGGGCGATGGCCGCGAGAGCCTGCCAGGTTGGGCCGAAGTGCGCGGCGGCCAGCGCGGTGAGCAGTGCGGTGCCCGCTTCCACCAGTGGATAGCGCGCGCCGATGGGCGCGGCGCACGATGAACAGCGCCCGCGCAGGAACATGTAGCTCAGTACCGGGATGTTCTCCAGCACGCCGATGGCGTGTCCGCAGTGCGGGCACGCCGAGCGCGGCACCATCAGGTTGTAGGGCTCGGGGTGGGGGATCGGGTCGTCGCGCAGCGACGCGATGTAGTTGGCTTCGTCGTGCTCCATCATGCGCGGCAGGCGGTGCACCACCACGTTGAGGAAGCTGCCGACCAGCAAGCCGATCAGCGCAGCGGCGGCGACCAGGAACCAGGGCGGCAGCGCCGCCAGCTCGGCAATGGTCTGCGCGGGGGCAGCCAGTGAAGAAATCGCGCCACTGGCGCCATCCGCGGAAAACAGCCACATGCCTTACACCACCTGTCCCAGTTTGAAGATCGGAAGATACATTGCCACCACCATGCCGCCAATCAGCACGCCCAGGATCACGATGATCAGCGGCTCGATCAGGCTGGAGATGGCGGCGACAGCGTCATCGACCTCGCGCTCGTAGAACTCCGCCACCTTCAGCAGCATATTGTCCAGCGCGCCGGACTCCTCGCCGATCTGCGTCATCTGCAACACCATGCTGTCGAAGACATGGGTGGCCTGCATGGCGTTGGTCAGGCTGGTACCGATGCGTACCGATTGCTCGATTTCCTTGGTGGCGTCGTAGTAGACCCAGTTGCCGGCGGCGCCGGCGACCGATTCCATCGACTCCACCAGCGGCGTGCCGGCGGCGAACATGGTGGCAAGCGTGCGGGTCCAGCGGGCAATCACCGCTTTGCGGAACAGCGAGCCGAAGATCGGCAGCTTGAGCAGCAGGCGGTCGCTGGCGCGCTGGACCTTTTCCGAGCGTTTTAGCCCGCGCAAATACATCGTGATGCCGATGATCGGCGCGCCGATGATCAGGTACCAATTGTCGACGAAGAAGTCCGACATGGCGATCACAACCAGGGTCGGCGCCGGCAGGTTGGCGCCGAAGCTGGAGAACACGCCCTTGAACGCGGGGATCACGAAGATCATCAGGATGACCGTTACCGCGAAGGCCACGGTCAGCACGGCGATCGGGTAGATCATGGCCGACTTGATCTGGCTCTTCAGCGCGATGGTCTTTTCCATATAGAGCGACAAGCGCTCCAGCAGGGAGTCCAGGATACCGCCCTGCTCGCCGGCATCGATCAGGTTGCAGTAGAGCGTGTCGAAGTAGCGCGGATGGCGGCGGAAGGCCTGCGCCATGCTGCTGCCGGATTCGATGTCAAAGCGGATCTCGGACAGCAGCTGGGTGAAGTTGGGGTTGGCATGCCCGCGCGCGATGATGTCGATCGATTGCAGCAGCGGGATGCCCGCCTTGAGCATGGTGGAGAGCTGGCGCGTGAAGTACGCGATGTCCTTCTGGGTAATCTTCCGCCCGCGCGCGGCCCGCCGCTTTTTCAGCTTGACGACCGTCAGCCCCTGCTTTCGCAGCGTGGCATTGACCTCGGCCTGGCTCTGCGCGCGCAGCTCGCCCGAGAACGCCTTGCCCTTGCGGTCCTTGCCTTCCCACTCGAACAGGTACTGCGTGGGCGCTTTACGCCCTGGTTTCCCCTTGGGCGCGGCCGCCTTGCGAGCGGCTGCGGCTGGTGCGCGTGTCGCCATGATTGACCCCTAATGACATCTTTTGTTGTTTTACATATTTGTTGTGGCCAGCACTTCTTCGAGCGAGGTGAGACCCTGCTTCACCTTGGCCAGGCCAGCTTCGCGCAACGATAGCACGCCATCTTTACGCGCTTGTTCGGCGATTTCCAGTGCCGTGCCATGCGCGAGGATGATCTGTTGCATCGGCTCGGTGATCGGCATCACCTGGTAGATGCCGCAGCGGCCCTTGTAGCCGCTGCCGTTGCAGCGCTCGCACCCGACCGGATGGTAAGGCTGCCAGCTGCCGTCGAGGTCCTCGTCCTGGAAGCCGGCGTCGGCCAGCACCTCGCGGGCCAGCTCTCCGGGGCGCTTGCAGGTGCACAGCCGACGCGCAAGCCGCTGGGCGGTGATCAGCAGCACGCTCGACGCGATATTGAAGGGCGCGACACCCATGTTCATCAGGCGCGTGAGCGTGGTCGGCGCGTCGTTGGTATGCAGCGTCGAGAACACCAGGTGGCCAGTCTGCGCCGCCTTGATCGAGATGTCGGCGGTTTCCAGGTCGCGGATTTCGCCGACCATGATGATGTCGGGATCCTGGCGCAGGAAGGAGCGCAGCGCGGCGGAGAAAGTCAGGCCGGCCTTTTCGTTGACGTTGACCTGGTTGATGCCGGGCAATTGGATTTCCGCGGGATCCTCGGCGGTCGAGATATTGATGTCGCCCTGGTTCAGCCGGTTCAGGAAGGTGTACAGCGACACCGTCTTGCCGCTGCCGGTGGGGCCGGTAACCAGCACCATGCCGTAGGGGCGCTTGATCACGTCCAGCAACAGCGCCTTTTGCGCCGGCTCGTAGCCGAGCTGGTCGATGTCGAGCTTGTCGGACGACGACTCCAGGATCCGGATCACGATCTTCTCGCCGAACAGCGTCGGCAGCGTGGAGACGCGGAAATCGATCGCCTTCTCCACGGTTTCCTTGGGCTCCTTGCTGTCTTTGCCGTCCTTGTCGCCGCCCTTTTCCTTGGGCAGCGCGATCAGCAGCTTCATGCGGCCGTCTTGCGGCACGCGCTTTTCCGAGATGTCCAGGCGCGACAGCACCTTGATCCGGGTGGAGATCTTGTCGCGGATGTCCACCGGCGGCCGTGCCACTTCCTGCAGCACGCCATCCACCCGGAAGCGGATGCGGTAGAAGGTCTCGAACGGCTCGAAGTGAAGATCGGAGGCGCCGCGATGGAAGGCTTCGGTCAACAGCTTGTGCAGGAATCGAACCACGGGCGCGTCGTCGATGTCGGCCGCGGTCTTGTTGCGCAGCGCCCCGGCGGATGCCACCGGGTCGTAGTCGATCATCTTGCGCTCGACATGGCCCGGGCCGATCGACTTGATCGTGCCGCCGCTGTCGTCGGAAGCCGAGCGCACGTATTGCATCAGCTTGTCGTGCTCGACCACGACGGGTTCCACCGGCAGGTTGTATTTCTGCTTGATGGCGTCCAGCCCGGCCTGGTTGCCCGGGTCGGACAACGCCAGCACCAGGCGGTTCTCGCGCCGGCCCAGCGGCAGCAGGCGGTGCGCGTGGAACTCGCGATTGCCCGCCAGTGCCGGCGGCACCTTGTTGAGGTTGTACTGATTCAGATCGACCAGCGGCAGCTGATACTTATCAGCCGCGAAGATCGCCACATCATGTGCAGTCATGGTGCCGCTGGCGATGATCTCGTCGATCAGCTGCGACTTTTTTTCTCGTGCCGACTGTTCAAGCTGGGCGAGCAGGGCCGGCGCGATACGCCGGCTCTGTGCAAGAGCTAGACCAAGTGTCATGGCAAAAAACGATTGGCCGCAAGCGGCCGAGGACCCCGAATCGGGGCAGTTTGCCGCCGGGGTCACTTTTTGTAAAGGCGCACCGGACAGGGTGTTGGCGTTTGCACGACACGGGCGCAACCCTACTTGCGCGGGGGGATGGGGAAGGGGTGGAAATCAGGATTGGCGAGCCGGACACGCCAATGAAAAAAGGCCGCACATTGCTGTGCGGCCTTTCTTGTACGGTCTCGGGGACCGTGAAACTGGTCGGGGTGAGAGGATTCGAACCTCCGGCCTCTACGTCCCGAACGTAGCGCTCTACCAGGCTAAGCTACACCCCGTTTATTTTTCTCTGCGTTGCCTGCCTAATTACTGCTGCAGCGCGAAAGCACACAAGTGTAGCAGCCTTTTTTCCGGAATGGAAGAGGGCGCCGGCACGGCGCGCCTTGGCATCAGGACTGCCGTTGCAGCGAGAACGCGCACAGGTCGATCAGCGTTTGCTTCAGTGGGGAGTCGGGGAACTGCTGGGCGGCTTTCTCCGCAGCTTCGGCTTCGCGCTGGGCTGCCTGGAAGGTGACCTCGAGCGCGCCGCTGGCGTGGATCGCGGTGAACACCGCATCGAAATGCTCGGTGCCGCCTTGCACGATGGCTTCGCGAGCCAGTGTGCGTTGTTCCGCAGTGCCGTGCTCGAGCAGGTGCAGCAGCGGCAGGGTGGGCTTGCCTTCACGCAGGTCGTCGCCGGCATTCTTGCCCATCTGCTCGGCGCTGGCGGTGTAGTCCAGCATGTCGTCAATCAGCTGGAATGCGGTGCCGATGCGCCGCCCGTACTCCGCGGCAGCTTCTTCGGTGGCCGCGTCCGCACCGGCCAGCACAGCGCCGAGCTGGGCCGAGGCTTCGAAGAGCTTGGCGGTCTTGTAGCGGATCACCTGCAGGTAGCGCTCCACCGTGACCTCGGGATCGTGCATGTTCAGCAACTGCAGCACTTCGCCTTCGGCGATGACATTGGTGGCATTGGAGAGGATCTCCATAATGCGCATGCTGCCGGCGTCCACCATCATCTGGAAGGCGCGGGAATAGAGGAAGTCGCCTACCAGCACGCTCGCGGCGTTGCCGAAGACCGCGTTGGCGGTCTGGCGGCCGCGGCGCAGCTCCGACTCGTCGACGACGTCGTCGTGCAGCAGCGTGGCCGTATGGATGAACTCGACCACCGCGGCCAGTTCGTGGTGCCGGTTGCCGTCGTAACCGAAGGCCCGTGCGGACAGCAGCAGGATCACCGGGCGCAGGCGCTTGCCGCCCGCACTGATGATGTACTCGCCGATCTGCTCGATCAGGGGCACTTCCGAAGCGAGGCGCTGGCGGATAACCGAATCAACGGCGCGCATGTCGGCAGCGACCGGGGCAAGCAAGGCAGTGGCGGAAGACTGGGACAAGATGTTCACCGTTACGCAAAACCCGTCGATTATAAGCGATGCGGGTGTATGTATGTCCCCTGAACGGGGGGTGCGGCAAGGCGAGCGGGCGTTGCGCGCGCAAAGCGGGTGTGGCGGTCCCGTGCACCTATAATGCCGCCATGACCCAGCCACCTTCCTCCTCGCGCCGCCAGCTCCGGCGCACCGCACTGTGGGCAGCTTTCGCCGCCCTGGCGGGTTTCCTGCTCGCGGATCTGATCTGACCCGGGTGGGCGGAGAAGTGCTTCAGGCGGCGCCGCGCGGCGCCGGGCAGGCTATGTGTCTGTTTTCTTTGTACTTTTCCCGGCTTTGGTATAGAATCGTGGGTTTCCTCCGGCCGCTTTGTATTGTCTGCAGATGCGCTGGTGGGAGATAACCGGGCCAATTGGGCCGTCCGGCTTGTCTGTTTTCCCTGTCCTGGTCGTTGCCTGGATCGGGATGAAACGGACGCAAGGGCGCGCCGGCGTTGGCTTTCGGCGTTTTATTTCACATCGAGAGGTTCGACAATGTACGCGGTCGTAAAAACCGGCGGCAAGCAATATAAGGTTGCTGCTGGCGAAAAACTTAAAGTAGAACAGATACCGGCAGACATTGGCGCAGAAATCACGCTCGACCAGGTGCTCGCAGTGGGCGCAGGCGACCAACTCAAGTTTGGTACGCCGCTGGTTAGCGGGGCTTCCGTCAAGGCTACCGTTATCTCCCAAGGTCGTCACGATAAGGTGAAGATCTTCAAGATGCGCCGTCGCAAGCACTATCAAAAGCGTCAAGGCCATCGTCAAAATTACACCGAGCTGCGCATCGAAGAGATCATTGGCTGAGCCAGCGCTCAGTCATCGTCGAAATCGAATYCAAGCGTAACTAGGTAAAGTAAAGCGACAGGAGTTAGTCATGGCACAGAAAAAGGGCGGCGGTTCCACACGGAACGGCCGCGATTCCGAATCGAAGCGTCTGGGCGTCAAGGTGTTTGGTGGTCAAGCCATCAACGCCGGCAGCATCATCGTGCGTCAGCGCGGTACCCGCGTGCACCCGGGCGATAACGTTGGCATTGGCAAGGATCACACCCTCTTTGCTCTCGTCGACGGCCACGTGCAGTTCGCCGTCAAGGGCGCTGCCAAGAAGCAGCAGGTCAGCGTCGTTCCGGCAGTCTGATCACAGCCTTTGCAGCATGAAGGCCCCGCAGTACTTGCGGGGCTTTTTCTTTTCTGGCGACAATGTCATTGTTGCCATTCGCCGCGCCAGCGGCCTTGCCATCCCGGCCGGGCGCGCGCTTTGCGGCCGCTACACCACGGAAGGTCATCATGAAGTTCATCGACGAAGCCAGAATTGAAGTCATCGCCGGCAACGGCGGCAATGGCAGCGCATCGATGCGGCGCGAGAAATTTGTGCCCTTCGGTGGCCCCGACGGTGGCGACGGCGGCAGCGGCGGCAGCGTCTACGCGGTGGCCGACCGCAACATCAACACGCTCATCGACTTCCGCTACGCCAAGAAGCACGTGGCGCGCAACGGCGAGAATGGCCGGGGCGCCGATTGCTATGGCGCGGGCGGCGAAGATGTGAACCTGCGCATGCCGGTCGGCACGCAGATCCTCGACATGGATTCCGGCGAGCTGATCGCCGACCTGACCGAACACGGCCAGACCGTTTGCCTGGCCGAGGGTGGCCTGGGCGGCTGGGGTAACCTGCACTTCAAGTCCAGTACCAACCGCGCGCCCCGCCAGCAGGTGGACGGCAAGCCGGGCGAGCGCCGCATGATCAAGCTGGAGCTGAAGGTGCTGGCCGACGTGGGCCTGCTGGGCATGCCGAACGCCGGCAAGTCGACCTTTATCTCGCACATTTCCAATGCGCGCCCGAAGGTGGCCGATTATCCCTTCACCACCCTGCATCCCAACCTGGGCGTGGTGCGGGTCGATCACGAGCAGTCCTTCGTGGTGGCCGACATCCCCGGCCTGATCGAAGGCGCTGCGGAAGGCGCCGGGCTGGGCCATCAGTTCCTGCGCCATTTGCAGCGCACGGGGCTGTTGCTGCATATCGTCGACCTGGCGCCGTTCGATGAAGCCGTGGACCCGGTGGCCGAAGCCCGCGCCATCGTCAACGAGCTGAAGAAGTATGACGAAAGCCTGTACGAAAAGCCGCGTTGGCTGGTATTGAACAAGTTGGACGTGGTGCCCGAGGAAGAGCGCGATGCGCGCGTCAAGGACTTCGTCAAGCGCTACAAGTGGAAGGGCCCGGTGTTCCGCATCTCCGCCCTGACCGGCGAAGGCTGCCGCGAACTGATCTACGCGATCAAGGATCACCTGGCCGCGATCAAGGCCGAGGAAGTCGCCGCGCTGGCGGAGCCGGACATCCGCCTGGATGACCGCCTGCACAACGTCGACCAGTCCGGCGGCGAGCAGAATTAACGACAAGAACAGCAGCACCCAGCAGACAGGATTCCCGCCATGCAATCGGTCATCGCCCAGGCAAAACGTATCGTCGTGAAGGTTGGGTCCAGCCTGGTGACCAACGACGGCAAGGGCCTCGATCACGAGGCCATCGCCCGTTGGGCGGCACAGATCGCCAAGCTGCGCATGGCCGGCAAGGAAGTCGTGCTGGTCAGCTCCGGCGCCATCGCCGAGGGCATGCAGCGCCTCGGCTGGGTGCGCCGCCCCAAGGAAATCCACGAACTGCAGGCCGCCGCGGCGGTGGGCCAGATGGGCCTGGCCCAGGTCTACGAAAGCCAGTTCGGCCGCTACGGCATCCGCACCGCCCAGGTGCTGCTGACCCATGCCGACCTGGCTGACCGCGAGCGCTACCTCAATGCGCGCTCGACCCTGCTGACCCTGCTGTCGCTGGGTGTCGTGCCCATCATCAACGAGAACGACACCGTGGTCACCGACGAAATCAAGTTTGGCGACAACGACACCCTGGGTGCGCTCGTCACCAACCTGATTGAAGGCGACGCGCTGGTGATCCTGACCGACCAGCGGGGCCTCTATACCGCCGACCCCCGCAGCAACCCGCAGGCCCAGTTCGTGGACGAGGCGCTGGCTGGCGCGGTGGAGCTCGAGGCCATGGCCGGCGGCGCCGGCACGTCGATTGGCCGCGGCGGCATGCTGACCAAGATTCTGGCCGCCAAGCGCGCCGCCAAGTCGGGCGCGCATACCGTGATCGCATCCGGGCGCGAAGCCAATGTGCTGGAGCGGCTGGCCGGGGGTGAGGGCATCGGTACGCAACTGCTGGCCCCCACTGGCCGCCTGACCGCGCGCAAGCAATGGATGGCCGACCACCTGCAGTTGCGCGGGCGGGTGGTGATCGATGCCGGCGCGGTGGACAAGCTCACCAGCGGCGGCAAGTCGCTGCTGCCGATCGGCGTGGTGGAAGTGCAGGGCGAGTTCGCGCGCGGCGAGGTCATTGCCTGCATCGACGCGGCGGGCCATGAGGTGGCGCGCGGCATCACCAACTACGCCAGCTCGGAAGCCAAGCTGATCGCACGCAAGCCCTCGTCCGAGATCGAGCGGGTGCTTGGCCACCAGAACGAGCACGAGCTGATCCATCGGGACAACCTGGTACTGGTTTGAGCGGACAGATTGTTCCGAGGCACGATGCAAAAAAGCCCGCGATCGCTCGCGGGCTTTTTGCATCGTCCGGCGCCGTACTACCGCGCCGTTGCCGCCATCAACGCGTGATCGCGCTCTTGCGCGGCGCTTCGCCACGCAATTCCTTGACGATGTCCTGCGCCTTGCCTGCCGCAGAGCGGCCCTCGCACAGGAAATCCTTGGCCAGCGCCGCGCCATAGTTATTGCGCGCGATGCCTGTCAGCTGGACCCAGCCAGCGCGGTCGTCGGTGCGGTTGCGGACCCACTCGGTCGCGCCCCTGGGCAAGGTGGCGTACATCTTGCGCTCGAAGGTGTCGCAGCGTATGGCCTCGAAGCTCACATTGCGCATGCCGCCGGCACCGGTGATGACCACCGTATAACGCACCGCGCCGTCCGCGCCCACGGCCACAGACTTGCCGTCGACGGCGAAGGTAAAGTTGCCGGCGGGGCTGACTTCGAACGGGATCAGGTCCGCATCCCGCGGCAGCGCAGGCAGCGCTGTCTCCACTTCCTTGAATTCCTTCGCGGCGAACGGATCGAGGATGCTGAACTCTTTCTTCGGCGTGTAATCCTCGGATTCGTCCGGCATGGGCACATGCTGCGGCTTGGACGTGCTGCCGCAGCCGGCCAGGCCAAGGCAAAGGGTTGCAGCCAGCAAGCAGGCGGCGGGCAGGCTCGGGCGCAAGCCGCGGCCGGCAAAATCAATCATCGGTACTCCGTTCTGTGGACGCCGGCTGGGCCGGCGAAATTGGGCCCGGATCGTGGGCCAGGTCCTGATGCACCAGGTCCGGAACGCTGTCGGGATGCTCGTCCAGCCCCGCGCGAGCATAACCTGCACGCACCGAACCGTGCCGGCCATGGGTGCCGTAGGGGCTCAGCGGCGCACGGGTATTGCGCTGCAGGAAGCGGGACAACTCGGTCAGCGCGAGTTGGTAGACATCGCGCTTGAACTCGATGACAGCGTCTAGCGGGACCCAGTAATGGCTCCAGCGCCAGGCATCGAACTCCGGGTGGTCGGTGGCGCGCAGGCGGATGTCGCAATCGCGGCCCGCCATGCGCAACAGGAACCAAATCTGCTTCTGTCCCCTGTAATGGCCGCGGATTTCGCGGCGGATGAACTTGTCCGGCACCTCATAACGCAGCCAGTCGCGTGTGCGACCGACAATCCTGACATGCTCGGGCAGCAGACCGACTTCTTCATGTAGCTCGCGGTACATCGCCTGTTCCGGCGTTTCGCCGTATTTGATGCCGCCTTGAGGAAACTGCCACGAATGTTCGCCGATGCGCTTGCCCCAGAACACCTCGTTCCGTGCGTTGATGAGGATGATGCCGACGTTCGGGCGAAAGCCTTCACGATCGAGCATGACTGCACCTCGAATCCTTTAGAATTAGGTTGATTATAAAGGAAGCGCGTAATGGGGCTTTGTGCAACGGGGTGCTGGTTTTCCCTGGGCAAAAAGCGCCGCATAATGCACGCGCGCCACGGATTCGCGCCATCTCGCCCCCGGCACCTGCCAGGGCGTGCATGGCCTCACGAGAAAGCAACGGATGAAAGCCTCGCAATTCTTCATTTCCACCCAAAAGGAAGCCCCTTCCGACGCGGAAATCGTGTCGCACAAGTTGATGATGCGAGCCGGCATGATCAAGAAGCTTGGCGCCGGCATCTATAACTACATGCCGGTCGGCCTGCGGGTGATCCGCAAGGTGGAAGCCATCGTGCGCGAGGAAATGAACCGCGCCGGCGCGGTCGAGCTGTCGATGCCGGTGATTCAGCCTGCCGAGCTGTGGCAGGAAACCGGCCGCTGGGACAAGATGGGCCCCGAGCTGCTGCGCCTGAAGGACCGCCACGAGCGCGACTTTGCCGTGCAGCCCACCTCCGAAGAGGTGGTGACGGACATCGCCCGCAGCGAAATCCGCAGCTACAAGCAACTGCCGATCAATTTCTACCAGATCCAGACCAAGTTCCGCGACGAGCGCCGGCCGCGCTTTGGCATCATGCGCGGGCGCGAGTTCACCATGAAGGACGCTTACTCCTTCGATCGTGACGCCGCTGGCCTGAAGGTGTCCTACGACAAGATGTTCGACGCCTACGTGCGCATCTTCCAGCGTTTCGGCCTGGAATTCCGTGCCGTCGCGGCCGACAACGGCGCTATCGGCGGCTCCGGCTCGCACGAGTTCCACGTGATCGCCGAGACCGGCGAAGACGCCATCGTCTACTGCCCCGACTCGGACTACGCCGCCAACATGGAAGCGGCCGAGGCCCTGCCGCTGCTGGCCCAGCGCGCCGCGCCGGCTGAAGCCATGGTCAACACGCCCACCCCGGGCAAGGCCAAGTGCGAGCACGTGGCCGAGCTGCTTGGCATCCCGCTGGCGCGCACGGTCAAGTCGATCGTGCTGGCCACCGAAGGCGAGGCCGGCGTGCAGATCTGGCTGCTGCTGCTGCGTGGCGACCATGAGCTCAACGAGATCAAGGCGTCCAAGGTGGCCGGCCTGGCCGAGTTCCGCTTCGCGACCGAGTCCGAGATCGTCGAGACTTTCGGCACGCCCCCGGGCTACCTGGGCCCCATCGGCGCCAAGAAGCCCGTCAACGTGGTGGCGGACCGCACGGTCGCCAACATGAGCGACTTCGTCTGCGGCGCCAACGAACGCGACTACCACCTGACCGGCGTGAACTGGGGCCGCGACCTGCCCGAGCCTGTGGTGGCTGACCTGCGCAACGTGGTGGAAGGCGACGTTTCGCCGGACGGCAAGGGCACGCTCGCCATCTGCCGCGGCATTGAAGTCGGCCACGTGTTCATGCTCGGCACGCGCTATTCGGAATCGATGGGCGCCACCTTCCTGGACGAGAACGGCAAGACCCAGCCCATGCAGATGGGCTGCTACGGCATCGGCGTGACCCGTATCCTGGGCGCCGCCATCGAGCAGAACTTCGACGAGCGCGGCATCATCTGGCCCGCTTCGATCGCCCCGTTCGCGGTGGTGGTCTGCCCGGTTGGCTACGATCGCTCCGAGGCCGTCAAGGCCGAGGCCGACCGTATCCATGCTGAGCTGCTGGCGGCCGGCGTCGATGTGATCCTGGACAACCGCGGCGAGCGGCCCGGCGCCATGTTTGCCGACTGGGAGCTGATTGGCGTGCCGCACCGCGTGGTGGTGGGCGACCGTGGCCTGAAGGAAGGCCGCGTGGAGTACCAGGGTCGGCGCGATGCCGAAGCCACCCAGCTGGCGGTCGCGGACGTGGTTGCCCACGTGCGCGGGCTGTTGTCCGCCTGAGCGCCATGCGTCTCCTGGACCCGCTGCGTCTGCCGGGCCTGTTCCCGGGCCGCCTTGGCGTGGCGCGGGCCAGTGCCGGCTTGCTGCTGGTGCTCAGCGCCGCCGCCCACGCCGGGGCCCAGAAGGAAGAGGACCTGGCCGACTCGGTGCGCGGCGCGCTGGCCGCGGCCATTGCCGACARCCGCCCGCTGCGCCCGGCCTTTGCCACTGGCGGAGAGCAGCTGGCCTACCTCAAGTGGCTGGAAGAAATGTCGCACCGGCTCGCCGGGCGCATCCCCGAGCCGCAGGTGCGCATCGAACTGATCGAGACCGCTTACTACGAGGCCAAGCGCGCCGGGCTGGAACCGGCGCTGGTGCTAGGCCTGGTGCAGGTCGAGAGCAATTTCCGCAAATACGCAATCAGCTCGGCCGGTGCCCGCGGGCTGATGCAGGTGATGCCCTTCTGGGTGCGCAGCATCGGCGACAGCGACAGCCGCAAGCTGTTCCACTTGCAGAGCAACCTGCGCTACGGCTGCACCATCCTGCGCTACTACCTGGACCGCGAGCAGGGCGACCTGTTCCTGGCGCTGGGCCGGTATAACGGCAGCCGCGGCCGCCCCGACTATCCCAATGCGGTGCTGGCAGCGTGGAAGCGCTGGCAGTATTCCGAAGCCACGGTCACCGTCGCCGGCGACCCCGAAGCCGGCACGGGCACCCGCAGCCGCGTGGTGCCGCCCGAAGCGCCGGCGCGCAACCCGTTTTCGCCGCAGCGGCTGGCCAATCCATCATGAGCAACACCCGCGCCACCAGCGCCACTGGCGACACCGCCGGCAAGGCGGGCTACACCAGTTCCTCGGCGGACCTGGAACGCTGGCTGCGGCGCCATATCGGGCAGGGCTTTGGCGCCGAGGCGCTGGTGCAGTCGATGTGCCAGTCCGGCTACGAGCAGGCCTTCGCGCAAGCCACCGTGGCCGCGGCGTTGTCCGCCGCGGCACGGGCTGAGGTACGGGGGGCGCCGCCGGACAACGCCGCGGAGATGGCCGCGGAGCTGGGCATCGGCAAGCCGGCCGGGCGCGCAGGGGACCAGGCTGGCGGCCGTGACCAATCCGGCGCGCAAGGCAGGCGCAACGCGGCGCATTTCGCCGGCCGCGAGATTCCCATCTTGTTCACGCTCGCGGCACCGCACGTGACCCTGTACCAGCAACTCCTGACCGATGCCGAGTGCGACGCCCTGGTGGAGCTGGCGCGCGGCCGCCTGGTGCGCTCACCCGTGATCAACCCCGACACCGGCGACGAGAACCTGATCGAGGCGCGCACCAGCCTGGGCGCGATGTTCCAGGTCGGCGAGCATGCGCTGATCGAGCGCATCGAGGACTGCATCGCCGCCGTGACCGGGATCGCCGCGGACCGCGGTGAAGGCCTGCAGATCCTCAACTACAAGCCTGGCGGCGAGTACCAGCCGCACTACGATTTCTTTAACCCGCAGCGCCCAGGCGAGGCGCGCCAGCTCAAGGTCGGCGGGCAACGCGTCGCCACCGTGGTGATCTACCTGAACAGCCCGCCGGCGGGTGGCGCCACGGCCTTCCCCAAGCTTGGCCTGGAGGTGGCGCCGGTCAAGGGCAATGCGGTCTATTTCAGCTATCGCAAGTCCGACGGCGCGCTGGACGAGCGTACCCTGCATGCCGGCCTGCCCGTTGCAGCGGGCGAGAAATGGATCGCCACCAAGTGGCTGCGCGAACGCCCGTACCGGACCGACTGATGCGCGCCGGCAACACCGCAGGGCAGGCGCGCTACTGGTTCGATCCCGCCATGCCGTACGTCGAGAGCCGCTGCGCCAGCGACAGCGGCGCGGCCTACCTGCCACATACCCATCCCACCTTGTCGATTGGCGCTGTCGATGGTGGCCACAGCCTGTTTGGCACCGAGACCGAGTCGGTACGGCTGGCGCCCGGCGACGTGGTGGTGATCCCGGCCGGGCAGGTGCACGCCTGCAATCCGGAGCCCGACGCGCGCTGGAGCTACCAGATGCTGCACCTGGACCCGGCATGGGTGGGCGCGGTGCTGGAGGCGCGTGGCGTGGCGGTGTTGCCCGCGGCGCTGGCGCGGGTGCGCGTCACCAGCGCGCCAGATACCTATGCCAGCCTGTGCCGGCTGAACGATGTGCTGTTCTCCGCAGCCCCGCAGGCCACCAAGGAAGCGGCGCTAGGCGGCTTCGTGGCCGCGCTGCTCGGCGGTGCCGACCAGCGCCAGGCGGTGCGCGCGCCACGCCAGCCAGTCACGCCGGAGGCCCGGCTAGCGGGCCTGGTCGCGCTCCTGCATGCGCATCACGCGGAGCCGCTGCCGCTGGCGGAACTGGCGCGCGGCGCCGGCATGAGCCGCTACCAGTTGATCCGCGCCTTCCGGGCCGACCTCGGCATGACCCCGCATGCCTACCAGCTGGATCTGCGCATCAACCACGCGCGCCAGCTGCTGCGCGCGGGCGGGGCGCCGGCGGAGATCGCCCAGGTGCTGGGCTTTTCCGACCAGAGCCACTTCCAGCGCGCCTTCAAGCAGCGCGTGGCGCTGACGCCGCGCAGCTATCAGCGCCGCAGCGGCTGAGCCGCCACGCGCGGCTTGAAGGCGCGCAATTTTCTCCAATACTAGCCACCCCCTCGCGGCCCAGACTTCGTGCTTCATCCGAAGACACGAAAGGACTGGCGTGGATTTCCCTGTTGATTCCGGCCTCGGCCAATTTGCCATGGTGGCGGGCGCGCATTTTCTTGCACTGCTCAGCCCGGGCCCTGACTTTTTCCTGGTAGTGCGCAGCGCGCTGGTGCATGGCGTGGGCCGCGCCAGCGCCGTCTGCCTGGGCATCGCGCTGGGAAACGGCGTGTTCATCGGGCTGGCCATCACCGGGCTGGCTGCTACCCGCGCCAGCCAAGGCGTGTTCATGCTGCTGCAGTGGGCAGGTTGCCTGTACCTGGCGTGGCTGGGCTGGCGGCTGCTGCGTGCCAGCGGCGAGACGACGCTGCCCGGCGCAGATGGCGCAGATGGCGCAAACGGCACAGGTAGCCAGCAAGTGCAGGGCACCGGCCACGCGGCGTACGCGGCGCAACTTGTGACGGGCTTCCTGTCCGCCGTGCTCAATCCCAAGAATGCACTGTTCTACGCCAGCCTGTTCTCGGTGCTGGCCGGCACCCGCACGCCGCTGGCAGCACAGCTGGGCTACGGCGCCTGGATGTTTGCCATGGTCTTCGGTTGGGACATGCTGGTGGCCTGGGGCGTGCGCCATCCGCTGGTGCGCACGCGTTTTACCCGCTCGGTCCGCGGCGTGGAGCGGGCTACCGGCGTGGTGCTGTGGGGGATCGCGCTAGTGGTGGCGGCGAACGCGCTCAATGCGACATAAGGCGGCATGATGCGGCTGCTACTCGCCAAGCCGTATCGCCAGTTTTCTGGTCAACTGTACCGGTACTGTACAGTTTTGCATGGCTAGACTAGCTCCATTCCTTTTCGTATTCGATGGAGCCAGTCATGGCAGTGCCCCAGCTTGTTGCCGGATCCGGCGTGTTTGCCGCGTTCTGCGCGTTTGCCCTCGTGTCGTCGATCACCCCGGGGCCCAACAACACCATGGTGCTGGCTTCGGGCGTGAATTTCGGCTTTGCCCGCACAGTGCCCCATGTGCTGGGCATCAGCATCGGCTTTGGCCTGATGGTGGCGGTGGTCGGCCTCGGGCTGGGCTCGCTGTTCGCGGTGTTTCCGTGGACCTGGCAGGCGCTGCGCGTTGTGGCGGTGGTCTATCTCACCTGGCTGGCGTGGAAGCTGGCGACCGCGGGCGGCGTCCAGGACCAGGAGGTGGGCAAGCCCATGGGCTTCCTGGCGGCCGCCGCGTTCCAGTGGGTCAATCCCAAGGCTTGGGTGATGGCGGTGGGCGCTTGCAGTACCTACGTGCTGCACGGCAATGTCTGGCTCAATGTGTTGCTGCTGTCCGGCCTGTTCGCCGTGATCAACCTGCCCAGCGTGGCGATGTGGGCCGTGTTCGGCTCGGCCATGCGGCGCTGGCTGGCGCAGCCCCGGGTGCTGCGCCTGTTCAACGTGGCGATGGCGCTGTTGCTGCTGGCCTCGCTGTGGCCGATCGTCAGCGCCAGGCCGTAACGCGCAGACCGGGCAAGGCCTTAGCGCAAGGCCCGGATGGCGGGCAGGTTGCGCCAGTAGCCATGGGCGTCCATGCCGCAGCCGAAGACATAGCGCTCGGGCACGGTGAAGCCGCAGAAGTCCGGGTGCATGGGTTTTGCCTTTTGCAGCACTTTTTCGCACAGCACGGCGGCATAGACATTGGTCGCGCCCATATCCATGATGCGCTGGCGGATGGCCGCCATGGTCTCGCCTTCGTCCAGGATGTCGTCCAGCACCAGCACCGTGCGGCCCTTGACCGATTCGCGCGGCGCCACGCGCCATTGCATCTCGCCGCCAACGGTCTTGTTGTTGTAGCGCGAGAGGTGGATGTAGTCGAACTCCAGCGGGAACGCCAGCTTGGGCAGCAGCATGCCGGTGAAGACGACTGCGCCGCCCATTACCGACAGCACCAGCGGGAAGGTATCGCCCATCTTTTCCGTGATCTCGCCCGCCATGCGGTCCAGCGACGCCTGGACGGCCTCGGCGCTGACGATTTCCTCGGAGTTGGCCCACAGTTCGCGGGCCTGTTCGGCGGTCATCATGATGTGGATCCTGTCTCAGTCTTTGTCTTTTGCGGGTGACGCGGCGCCCGGGGAGCGGGCACCGCCGTGCCAGACGGCCTAGCGGTTGAAGAGTCCCTTCATGCCGCCCTTCATCGCGCCCATCGAGCGCATCATCTTCATCATGCCGCCGCCCTTGAGCTTCTTCATCATGCTCTGCATCTGGTCGAACTGGTTGAGCAGGCGGTTGACTTCCTGCACCGGCACGCCGGCGCCGGTGGCGATGCGGCGCTTGCGGCTGGCCTTGATCAGGTCGGGCTTGGCGCGCTCTGCGGCCGTCATGCTGTTGATGATGCCTTCCATGCGGCGCACCTGCTTCTCGGCCACGTCCATATTGGCGCCCTGCGCCTGCTGGGCGAACTGCGCCGGCAGCTTGTCGACCAGGCTGCCCAGGCCGCCCATCTTCTTCATCTGGCCGATCTGCGCCTTGAAGTCTTCCAGGTCGAAGTCGCCCGTCTTCTTGATCTTCTTGGCCAGCTTCTCGGCCGCTTCCATGTCCACGCCGCGCTGGGCTTCCTCGACCAGCGCGAGGATGTCGCCCATGCCCAGGATCCGCTGGGCCATGCGATCGGGGTAGAAGGGCTCGAGGCCGTCCAGCTTTTCGCCAACACCGACGAACTTGATCGGGCGGCCGGTGATGTGGCGCACCGACAGCGCGGCACCGCCGCGCGCATCGCCGTCCAGCTTGGTCAGCACCACGCCGGTCAGGGGCAGGGCGTCATTGAAGGCGCGCGCGGTGTTGACCGCGTCCTGGCCCAGCATGGCGTCGACCACGAACAGGGTTTCGACCGGCTTGATCTCGGCGTGCAGCGCTTTGATTTCCTGCATCATGGCTTCGTCGATACCCAGGCGGCCTGCCGTGTCGACAATCAGCACATCGTGATAATGCTTGCGGGCCCAGTCCACCGCAGCGCGCGCGATGTCCACCGGTTTCTGGTCGGGCTCGGAGGGGAAGAAATCGGCGCCGACCTGCTCGGATACGGTCTTGAGCTGGGCGATAGCGGCGGGGCGGTAGACGTCGCACGAGACCGTCAGCACCTTTTTCTTCTTGTTTTCTTTCAGCCACTTGGCCAGCTTGCCGACGGTGGTGGTCTTGCCGGCGCCCTGCAGGCCGGCCATCAGGATGATCGCGGGCGGCTGCACCGCCAGGTTCAGCTCGCCGCTCTTGTTGTCGGCGGACAGGCTTTCCTCGCCGCCGATGACGGCGGTCAGCTCGCGCTGCACCACGCCCACCAGCGCCTGGCCCGGCGTCAGGCTGGACACCACGTCCTCGCCCAGTGCCTTTGCCTTCACGCGGGCAATGAATTCCCGCACCACCGGCAAGGCGACGTCGGCCTCCAGCATGGCCAGGCGCACTTCGCGCAGCATTTCGGCGGTATTGGCTTCGGTCAGGCGAGCCTCGCCGCGCATGGTCTTGACGACCCGCGCCAGGCGTTGAGTGAGATTGTCCAGCATGGCAGAAGTCCGGGGGATAGAGCTTGATCGAGGCTTGAGGCTGGCTCTTGGCCCGGCTCAAGCGGGGCGCCACCGGGACGGGGCGCTAAGGTAAACTGTGCAAATGGCCATTGTACTGTATGCCTTGACGGCACTTCTCTATTGCGGCCTGGCCTATCACGGCTGGGCGACGCGCAACCCGCAGCTATCGGCTGCCGGCACCGGCGGTGCCATTGGGGGCGCGGCGACCACCGCGTTGCTGCACGGCGGCGGCGGTGGGGCCGGCGGGCGCGGCGAGGGCCGCCCGGCCTGGTGGCACGCGCTGATGCTGGCCGCGGTGGCCAGCCACGGCCTGCTGCTGCACGAGACCATCTTCCCGGCCGACCGCATGGTGTTCGGCTTTGCCTTTGCGCTGTCGGCCATGCTTTGGCTGGGCGTGGGCATCTACTGGATCGAGAGCTTCTTCTTCTCGCTGGCCGGCCTCGGGCTGATCGTGGTCCCGGTGGCGATGCTCGCGAGCCTGATGCCGCTGGCGTTTCCCGGCGCGCAGATCCTGGGCTACGCGGCGCGGCCGCTGTTCAAGCTGCACTTCATCATTGCCAACGTGGCCTATGGCCTGTTCACGCTGGCGGCCTTCCATGCCTTCCTGATGCTGCTGGCCGAGCGCCGCCTGCATGGCTTCAACCGTTCGCCCCAGGTGGGCAAGACCAGCGAGCCGGCCCAGTGGGTGGGCCGCTGGCTCGACCTGCTGCCGCCACTGCTGACTCTGGAGAAGCTGCTGTTCCGTTTGATTGGCGCCGGCTTCGTGCTGCTGACGCTGACGATCCTGTCGGGCCTGCTGTTCTCCGAGCAACTGTTCGGCCGGGCCTTCCGGCTCGACCACAAGACCGTGTTCGCGCTGCTGTCGTGGGCGATGTTCGCGGGCATCCTGGCCGGGCGCACCTTCTACGGCTGGCGCGGGCGCACCGCGCTGCGCTGGGTGATCGCATCCTTCGGCATCCTGCTGCTGGCTTATGTTGGCAGCCGCTTCGTCATCGAAGTCATACTGCACCGAATCTGAGGCCGGCATGGCACGCATCTTCCTTGTCCTGGCTGTCGTGCTGGGCTGTTTCTGGTGGCTTCGCCAGCGCGCCGAGGCGCGCCTGCGGGAGGACCGCGCCGCCCGGCACGGTCCCGCGCAAGGCTCGCCGGTGCGCAACCAGCCTGCCCCCCCGCAGGAAGCCATGGTGCAGTGCGCGCGCTGCGGGGTGCACCTGCCGCAGGGCGAAGCGATCGCCTTCCGCGGCTTGCATTACTGCCGGCGCGCCCACCTGCCGGCCGATAGCGATCCGGATAGCCCTGCCGCATGAACGGGCCTGCCTCGTTCTGGTCCCGCCTGAATGCCTGGCGCGCCCTCGCGGCGATGTGGCGCCAGCCCGAGCCTCCTGAATTCCACTGGCGCTTGCTGCGCTATTTCTGCTGGACCCGGCTGGCGGTAGCCGCGCTGCTGCTGGGCTACGCCTGGCTGCCGGCGCAGCGCGCCGAGGCCGAGCGGGCCGCGCAGGCGCTGGCCAGCGGAATGGGCGGCGGGTTCGGCAGCGGCCTGGCCGCGCTGCCGCTGGCCGTGCCCTATGCCGTGGTGGCGCTGGTGATGGTGGTCGCCACGCTCTGGTGGCGCCGCGGCTTTCACCTGCGGGTGCGCTTCCAGGTACTGGCCGACCTCGCCCTGCTGGGCCTGATTTTTCACGCGCAGGGCCATCGCGGCGAGGGGCTCGCCATGATCTTCCTGCTGCCCGCGCTGCAGGCCGGCGCGCTTACCAGCCTGCTGTTCGCGCTGTTTACCGCGGCAGCTTCAGCGCTGCTGGTGATGAGCGCGCCCTTTGCGCAGACCTTGCTTTTGCGCCAGGCCGACGCGGGTTTGCTGGGCTCGGGGCTGTACGGGCTGGTCTTCATGATCGCGGCCTCGCTGATGTACCTGCTGGCCAACCGCCAGCTTGCGCAGGAGCGGCTGGCGCTGGCGCGCGAGCAGGAGCTGCGCCTGCAGCAACTGGTCAACCGCCTGATGGTCAACGACATGCAGGACGGGGTGATGCTGCTGCGTGCCAACGGCGCGGTGGTGGCGGCCAACCCGGCCGCGGTGGTGCTGCTGGGCGTGCAGCCGGCCGAGCGGGGCAAGCCCACGGACACGCCCGCCAATGGGCGCGATGCGCTGTTCGACCTGCGCCAGATCCCCCGCCTGCAGCCGTTGATGGAGATGCTGCGCGACTGGGTGCGCAGCAAGGACGATGCGCCCCGCATCCTGCAATTGCTGCCGCTGCCGTCGCGGCCATCCTCTGGGCGTGGCCCTATCCTGCATACGCGGCTGCGGCTGCGCTTCTTGCTGCCGGGGCTGGCCAGCCTGCGCTCTACCTTCGCGTCCTCGATGTCGGTCTCGCTCAGTGCGCAGAACGCCATGAACACCGGCGCCTGGAACGATCTGTCGCCCGAGGCGGCGGCTCGGCTGCGCCTGGCCATCRCCCAGAGCGAGGCCATGGCGTGGCGCCCGGAGGACGAGGCCTTGCTGCGCAGCGAGATGCGCGATACGGTGCTGGTCCATATCGAAAGCTGGGAGCGCATCGCCGAGCAGGTCCAACAGGAGAAGTTGGCCGCCATGGGGCGCCTGGTGGCCAGCGTGGCACACCAGATCCGCAATCCGCTGGCGGCCATCAGCCAGGCCAGCGAGCTGCTGGCCGAAACCAGCCGCCGGGCCGCGCGCCCGGGCGAGGCGGGGCGCGCGGAGGGCGATGTGGATGCGCGGCTGCTGCGCATCATTCACGACAATGTGCGCCGGCTCGACCAGGTGGTGTCGGATGTGCTGCAGATGTCGCGCCGCCCGCGCACCGAGCGCACCACGGTGGACCTGAACCAGGCGCTGCCGGAGATCGTCGGCCGCTGGCGGCTGGAGATGCGCGCCCGCTCCGCCAGCCACGACCCGGTCGGCGCGCGGCGCGTGCCGCGTCCGGCCGAGATCAACGCCAATGCCATCCGGCTCACGGTGGACGTGGCACGCCCGGTCATCTTCGATGCCTCCCAGTTGCAGCAGGTGCTTGGCAACCTGCTCGACAACGCCTGGCGCTATTGCAGCCGCCTGCCCGGCGCGATCCGCCTGCTGGCCCATGCATTGGACCAGCACCATGCCGAGCTGATCGTCTGGAACGATGGCGTCGAGGTGTCGCGCGAGCACCAGCGCACCTTGTTCGAGCCCTTCTTTACCAGCAACGCCCAGGGCACCGGCCTCGGGCTGTTCATGGCGCGCGAGCTATGCGGCGCCAACGACGCCCAGGTGCGCTACGGCACCATTTCGATCGACGCGCTGCTGGCGCAGACCGGCATGCTGGCGCCCGCCGCACGCGATACACTGCCGGCCAAGGCCTTTGTCCTGACCTTGCGCATCGAAGCGCCGGACAGCGCGGGTGGCTGAGCCGCGCCGGCGTGCCCGGCCACCCGATCAGCACCGCGTTCAGTCGCCGCCCCGGCCCCATTTCGCCACTTCGCCATTTCGCCATTTCGTCACTTCGCCAGATCGCCAGACGCAGACCCATGCCCCTCAAGACGCCAGGCCCCGATCCGATTCTCGTCATCGACGACGAGGCCGACCTGCGAGAACTGCTCGATATCTCGATCCGCCGCATGGGCCACGATGTGGTGCTGGCCGGCTCGCTGGCCGAGGCGCGCCAGCAGCTCGCCGCGCGCCGCTATAGCCTGGTACTGACCGACATGCGGCTGGGCGACGGGCTTGGCATCGATATCGTGCGCCAGCTCTCGAGCGCGCCGGAGCGGGTGCCGGTGGCAGTGATCACCGCCTACGGCAGCGCCGACAATGCCGTGGAGGCGCTCAAGGCGGGCGCCTTCGACTACATCGCCAAGCCGGTCTCGCTGGACCAGCTGCGCAGCCTGATCCTGAATGCGCTGGGGCGCCAGCAGCGTGACGGCGCCGAGGGTGCCGAGGGCGGTGATGGCGGCAGCGGGGCGCACGAAACCGTGGACCGCGCCGTCAACCTGCTGCCCGGCCATTCTCCGGCCATGCATGAGGTGCGCCGCTCGCTCTCGCGGCTGGCGCGCAGCATGGCGCCGATCGTCATCAGCGGCGAGTCCGGCAGTGGCAAGGAGCGCGCGGCGCGCGCCATCCACGCGGTCAGCGCGCGCGCAGCGCATCCCTTTATCGCGGTCAATTGCGGCGCCATCCCAGAGACCCTGATGGAGTCGGAGTTCTTTGGCCATGTGAAAGGCGCCTTCACCGGGGCCGACGCCGAGCGCGGCGGCTTCTTCCAGGCTGCCAATGGCGGCACGCTGCTGCTCGACGAGGTGGCGGACCTGCCGCTGGCGATGCAGGTCAAGCTGCTGCGCGTGCTGCAGGAGCGGCGCGTGCGCAAGATCGGCGCGAGCCGCGAGGAGAGCGTGGACGTGCGGGTGCTGTGTGCCAGCCACAAGGATCTTTCCGCGATGGTCGCCTCCGGCCAGTTCCGCCAGGACCTGTTCTACCGCCTCAACGTGCTGGCGCTGCGCATGCCCACGCTGCGCGAGCGGCGCGAGGATATCCCGGTGCTGGCCAGCGCCATCCTGGAGCACCTGGCGGTGCGCTATGGCGATCCCCATCCCAAGCGGCTGGCGGCGGCCGCGCTGCAGCGGCTGTCCGACTATCCGTTCCCGGGCAATGTGCGCGAGCTGGAGAACCTGCTCGAGCGCGCCTATGCCTTCGCCGAGGGCAATACCATCGAGGTGGACGACCTGGGCCAGATGGACGCCGGCATGGGCCATACGGCCATGCCACGCCCGCCCGCGCCGCACGCCTACCCGGCTACGACGGCTGCGCCGGCCGCCGCGCCGGCATCGCCCGGCTTGCGGCCCGACACCATGCAGGAGCTTGCGTCCGATGCGCGGGCCGAATCCCGGGGCGGCGCGCAGCCCGATCTGTTTGCGCCGCCCGCGCACGCTTGCCGTGCCATCTTCCCGATCGACCTGCCAGGCCGGCTCGAAGCGCTCGAGCGCGACCTGATCCTGCAGGCGCTGCAGCAGACCGGCTTCAACCGGACAGCCGCCGCGCCGCTGCTGGGCTTGAGCTTTCGCCAGCTGCGCTACCGTATCCAGCAGCTTGGCATCCGCGAGGGCCGAGACGACCCGGCCGACGGTGCCGCCGAAACCAGCGAAGCGCTGCGCGACGGGCTGCTGGCGGCAGATGGAGATCGCGATGCCTGACCACGACCCGGCCGCCAGGTTGGCGCCAAACTCGTCATTCGTCCCCGACCCGGCAGGCTGGGTGCCCGCGGCGCGGCGCGTGCCGTCGCCCAATTTCGACGCCCGGCCCGCGCACACGCCGGTGGACCTGGTGGTGATCCACAACATCAGCCTGCCGCCCGGACAGTTCGGCAGCGGCGATATCGAAGCCTTTTTCCTGAACCGTCTCGACCCGTCCCGCCATCCGTTTTTCGAGACAATCTATCAAGTGCAGGTGTCGGCGCATTTCTTGGTGACGCGAGAGGGCGAGCTGGTCCAGTTCGTGTCTTGCCTGGACCGAGCCTGGCACGCAGGCCAGTCCGAGTTCTTCGGCCGGCCCCGGTGCAACGACTTCTCCATCGGCATCGAGGTCGAAGGCAGCGACGACCAGCCGTTCACGTTGGCCCAATACCACACCACCGCCGCGCTGGTGCATGCCCTGCTAGGCACCTATCCGGTGCGGGCCGTGGCGGGGCACAGCGATATCGCGCCAGGGCGCAAGACGGATCCGGGGCCACATTTCGACTGGGCGGGCTTTGCCGCCGCGGCCGGCGTGGCGCCCGCACAACTGCCTTACCGCAAAGCACAGCCCTGAGGCAAGGGCAACAAGCCAGGTCTAGGGGATAGCCGTGATCTGGGGAAAACCCTGATAAAGTCCGCGCCTATCGAAGAGGTCAGGTCAATCAAAAAAATTTCGCGTCATGGTGCGGTAACGAACCGCCGGGCGGATTCCCTTGCGTCTCTTGGGCTAGCGGGTATGGCGCAGCGCCGCATGCTGCGCCAGCACTGGAATTCGCGCCAAAAAAGCGCTTGTCAAGACTGGTGAATCCGCCCCGTTTCACTATACTTAGTCCAGTTTTTCGCATCGACCACTAGATCTAGTGGTGCTTTCGGGGAGCCGGCCTAGGTGTGCAGTTACCGCCGCAGCAATGGCTGCGGTCCGCCGAAGGGCCGGCGCATCACAAGAGTCCCAGCAGAATCCAGCAATAGCAGCGCGCCCTCCCGGGTAAGACCGGCCGGCGTGTCTGAGCCTTTTTGCGCATTTTGCCCGGGACTCTTTGTCACTCATAAAACACGGGTCAGAACAGGAGTTCCTCATGCAGACAGCCCAGAACGAAATCTCCACCGGCGCAAGCGCCGCCGGTGCAGCAGCGAACACGCAGTCGAGCCCCGCTACTGCCGCCGCTGGCAGCTACCAGGACTACAAGATCATCCGACGTAACGGCGCCGTCGTGGCGTTCGAGCCGAGCAAGATCTCGGTGGCGGTGACCAAGGCCTTCCTCGCCGTCAACGGCGGGCAGGGCGCCGCTTCGGCGCGTGTGCGCGAAGTGGTCGAGCAAGTGACCCAGAATGTGGTCCGCGCGCTGCTGCGCAGCCGCCCTAACGGCGGCACCTTCCATATCGAAGACGTGCAGGATCACGTTGAGCTTGCGCTGATGCGCTCGGGCGAGCATGAAGTGGCCCGTGCCTACGTGCTGTACCGCGAGAAGCGCACCCAGGAACGCGCCCAGGCAAACGCCCAGGCGGTGGCCCGCGTGCAGGAAGGCGGCGCCACGTTCAACGTGACCGATGCGGGCGTGGCCCGCGTGCTGGACCTGGGCGCGCTGCATGGCCTGATCGACAACGCCTGCTCGGGCCTTGGCGACGCCGTCAGCGCCGAGCCGATCCTCAAGGAAACGCTGAAGAACCTGTACGACGGCGTGCCGATGACCCAGGTCTACGACTCCGCCATCCTGGCCGCGCGTACCCTGATCGAAAAGGACCCGGCCTACAGCCAGGTCACCGCGCGTATCCTGCTGCACACCATCCGCAAGGAAATCCTGGGCGCCGAAGTGACCCAGACCGAGATGGTGTCGCGCTACGCCGACTACTTCCCCAAGTTCATCGCGCGCGGCATCGAAGCCGAGTTGCTGGACGAGAAGCTGGCCACCTATGACCTGGTCCGCCTGGGTGCGGCACTGGACGCCCAGCGCGACTTCCAGTTCAACTATCTGGGCCTGCAGACCCTGTACGACCGTTACTTCCTGCACATCGACGAGACCCGCATCGAAATGCCGCAGGCATTCTTCATGCGCGTGGCGATGGGCCTGGCGCTGGGCGAGAAGGACCGCGAAGCCCGTGCCATCGAGTTCTACCAGCTGCTGTCGTCGTTCGACTTCATGTCGTCCACGCCGACCCTGTTCAACTCGGGCACCCGCCGCTCGCAGTTGTCGTCGTGCTACCTGACCACCGTGTCGGACGACCTGGAAGGCATCTACGAGGCGCTGAAGGAAAACGCGCTGCTGTCGAAGTTCGCCGGCGGCCTGGGCAACGACTGGACCAATGTGCGCGCCCTCGGCTCGCACATCAAGGGCACCAACGGCAAGTCGCAAGGCGTGGTGCCGTTCCTGAAGGTGGTGAACGACACCGCCGTGGCGGTCAACCAGGGCGGCAAGCGCAAGGGCGCGGTCTGCGCCTACCTGGAAACCTGGCACCTGGACATCGAGGAATTCCTCGAGCTGCGCAAGAACACCGGCGACGATCGCCGCCGCACCCACGACATGAACACGGCGAACTGGATTCCCGACCTGTTCATGAAGCGTGTGATGGAAGCCGGCGAATGGACCCTGTTCTCGCCCGCGACCTGCCCGGATCTGCATGACCTGGTCGGCAAGGCATTCGAACAAGCCTACCTGGGCTACGAAGCCAAGGCCGCCCGCGGCGAGCTCAAGCTGTTCAAGAAGATCCCCGCCATGCAGCTGTGGCGCAAGATGCTGGGCATGCTGTTCGAGACCGGCCATCCCTGGATCACCTTCAAGGATCCGTGCAACATCCGCAGCCCGCAGCAGCACGTGGGCGTGGTGCACAGCTCCAACCTGTGCACGGAAATCACGCTCAACACCAACGACAGCGAGATCGCCGTTTGCAACCTGGGTTCGGTGAACCTGGTCGCCCACCTGAAGCAACAGGCCGACGGCACCCAGGTGCTCGATCACGCCAAGCTCGAGAAGACCATCCGCACCGCGATGCGCATGCTCGACAACGTGATCGACATCAACTACTACGCGGTCGAGAAGGCACGCAACTCCAACCTGCGCCATCGCCCGGTCGGCATGGGCATCATGGGCTTCCAGGACTGCCTGCACATGCTGCGCCTGCCGTACGCCAGCGACGCCGCGGTGCAGTTCGCCGACACCTCGATGGAAGCGGTGTGCTACTACGCCTACCGTGCCTCCAGCGAGCTGGCGGAAGAACGCGGCCGCTACAGCACCTATGAAGGCTCGCTGTGGGATCGTGGCATCCTGCCGCAGGACTCGCTCAAGCTGCTGGCCGAAGAACGCGGCGGCTACCTGGAAGTGGATCATTCCTCGACCATGGACTGGGACAGCCTGCGCGCGCGCATCAAGCAGCACGGCATGCGCAACTCGAACTGCATCGCGATCGCGCCGACGGCAACGATCTCGAACATCATCGGCGTGTCGGCCTGCATCGAACCGACCTTCCAGAACCTGTACGTCAAGTCCAACCTGTCGGGCGAGTTCACGGTGGTCAACGACTACCTGGTGCGCGACCTGAAGGCGCGCGGCCTGTGGGACGAAGTGATGGTCGCCGACCTGAAGTATTTCGACGGCAAGCTGGCCCGCATCGACCGTATTCCGCAAGACCTGCGCGACATCTACGCGACGGCCTTCGAAGTCGAGCCGAGCTGGCTGGTGGAAGCCGCCAGCCGCCGCCAGAAGTGGATCGACCAGGCCCAGTCGCTGAACATCTACATGGCCGGCGCCTCGGGCAAGAAGCTGGACGACACCTACAAGCTGGCCTGGCTGCGCGGCCTGAAGACCACGTACTACCTGCGCACGATGGCAGCCACCCACGTGGAGAAGTCCACCGTGTCGCGCGGCTCGCTCAACGCCGTGTCGTCGGGTAGCGACGGCGGCATCAGCGCCGCCGGCATCGACCAGGCCGCCGCCTCCGCACCGGCCATGCCGGAAGCCGAAGGCGCGGTCTGCACGATGCGCCCGGGCGACGCCGGTTTCGACGAGTGCGAAGCCTGCCAGTAAGCCGCCTGCCAGTCAGTCATTACCTGCCCTGATCCTCGCCGCGCCGCTCGCGCGGCGAGGACGGCGGCAAACCAAAGCATTCCACGGAGAACCACACCATGCTGAGCTGGGACGACGACGTTCAAGCCACCCCGCAGGCTGCCCCGCAGCCCGCGCCGAATCCCACCGCCACGCCTGCTGCCGCACGCTCTGTCGACCAGCACGGCGTGCTGCCGCCGGCCGCCACGCAGCCGGCAGGCACGGGTATCCTCGGCAACCTGCCGGCGTCCGACGCACCGACGGACCGCCGCGTGAACGCCGCCGACAAGCGCGTCATCAATGGCTCGACCGACGTCAACCAGCTGGTGCCGTTCAAGTACAAGTGGGCCTGGGAAAAATACCTGGCCGGCTGCGCCAACCACTGGATGCCGCAGGAAATCAACATGTCGCGCGACATCGCGCTGTGGAAGGACCCGAACGGCCTGACCGAAGACGAGCGCCGCGTGATCAAGCGCAACCTCGGCTTCTTCGTGACCGCCGACTCGCTGGCCGCCAACAACATCGTGCTGGGCACCTACCGCCAGATCACCGCGCCGGAATGCCGCCAGTACCTGCTGCGCCAGGCCTTCGAAGAAGCGATCCACACGCACGCCTACCAGTACATCGTGGAGTCGCTCGGCCTCAATGAAGCCGAGATCTTCAATGCGTACCACGAAGTGCAGTCGATCCGCGACAAGGATGAGTTCCTGATCCCGTTCATCGACACGCTGACCGACCCGGCCTTCAAGACCGGCACGCCGGAGAACGACCAGAAGCTGCTCAAGTCGCTGATCGTGTTCGCCTGCATCATGGAAGGCCTGTTCTTCTACGTGGGCTTCACGCAGATCCTGGCCATGGGCCGCCAGAACAAGATGACCGGCGCCGCCGAGCAGTACCAGTACATCTTGCGCGACGAGTCCCTGCACTGCAATTTCGGCATCGACCTGATCAACCAGATCAAGCTCGAGAACCCGCACCTGTGGACCGCCGAGTTCAAGGAAGAGATCACCGCGCTGTTCAAGAAGGCCGTGGACCTCGAATACCGCTACGCCGAGGACACCATGCCGCGCGGCGTGCTGGGCCTGAACGCACCGATGTTCAAGGGCTACCTGCGCTTCATCTGCAACCGCCGCTGCCAGCAGATCGGCCTGGAGCAGCTGTTCCCGAACGAGGAAAACCCGTTCCCGTGGATGAGCGAGATGATCGACCTGAAGAAGGAACGTAACTTCTTCGAGACGCGCGTCATCGAGTATCAGACCGGCGGGGCGTTGTCCTGGGATTGAGCGGGGTTGGTAACCGCAAGAATCGTTGTCGTGGGCGACATTAGATCTGCCCTTTTGGTGACACAAGTCCGCCCCTCGGCACATCGGCCAGGGGCGGTTTTTTTTATGTCCATTTCCGTAATCCGTCGAAAGTCCGAGCGTGGTTGCTAAGTGAGCCATGTTGAGACACCTTGGACGCGCCTGCCAAAGCAAGACTACCGGGCCGGTACTTGGGTCACCAGCATTTGCCGGCGGCCGGAGTTGTTTCATTGGGAGGTTAAGGTGTCTTTCTCTCTTGATCTTGAGATTGATGATCGAATCAGCAAGGACGAAGTACTCGACCTACTTCGCGAGATGCGGTTCGAAATCTCTCAGGAAGACACGGATGGTGTTCGTGGAAATTTTCCGCGCTCGAATATTTTTGCGGTTGCGAAATGGGTGTCTGATCCCAACGAGATGGCTCCAAGAACGGAGGGAGCTGATTTTGCCGCGAAATGGAAGATTGGAGTTAGGGCGAACTTCTATTACGTCATGAGCAACTATGACGAGTGTAGCGCTGACATGCATGAATTCTTGGCTAGGTTGAACGAGAAATATGATGCCTATTTCATATTCTCATTCGAGAAAGAGAAGATTTATGCCGTGAAAGATGAGCGTGGCATGCGCATTGTTGGTCAGTTTTAGCGGTGGAGCTTCATCTTCAATCGTGGGCCGGCATCAGCCCGCAATCCGCCTCAACGCCTCCTCGATCGCCCGCGTCTCGCTCGGCCGCACCAGCCGCGTCACCTCCACGCCGTCGCGCATGAACACCAGCGTGGGCCATAGCTTGACCCGGAACGAGCGGCCGAGCGGCTTGCCGCTGCCGTCCTCGACCTTGATGTGGGCGACCTGCGGATGGCTGGCCATGGCGCTGGCCAGGTGGGGCTGCGCCCGCATGCAGTAGCCGCACCAGGGCGCGCCGAACTCGATCACGGCCGGGCCGTTGATGGCGTCGATTTCGGCCCGGGCCGGCTCGCGCAGGCCGTACACGTCGGTCATCGTCATAGGGAATCCTCTCGCCTGTCCAAATGGGCATGCACGGATTGTATGACCGCGGCTGGTTGCAACGGATCCTGTTATCAGGCCTGCGAGCCCTGCGGTATCTCGGGGGCTGCGGGCTTGCCCCAGCGCACCGTGGCCAGCAACGACGCCGCCACGATCAGCCCCCCGCCGATCCACGCCGTGGCGGAGATGCTCTCTGCCAGCCACAGGCTGGCGAACAACGCGCCGAAGGCGGGCTCGCTGCCCATCAGCAGCGCCACCCGCGTGGGGCTGCTGCGCCGGATGGCGTAGTTCTGGGCGAAGAAGGCGAACAGCGTGCAGGCGGCCACCAGCCACAGCACGCAGCCCCAGAACGCAGCGTGGCCGGAGAACGGCGGCAGGGGCTGCCACTGCGCGGGCACCAGCGCCAGTGCCACGGCCGCGCTGCCGACGGCGACCACGCCGGATTGCACCGCCGTCATCGTCAGCGCCGGCATGGACCGGCCCCGCACCAGCCGTTTGGTCGCGCAGACCATCAGCGCGCGCAGTACGGCGGCGGCGAGGATCAGCCCGTCGCCAAGGTTCAAGCCCAGTTCGCCGTGGCCCGCCAGCAGCCACGCGCCTAGCAGGGAGAGCGCCACCGCCGCCCATTCGATGCGGCTTGGACGGCGCTTGAGCAGCAGCCACTCTGCCAGCGGTGTCAGCACCACGCACAGGCTGATCAGGAACGCTGCGTTGGAGGCGCGCGTTAGCAGCACGCCGAAGGTTTCGCACAGGAAGATGCCGAGCAGCAGCACGCCGGTGCCCAGCACCCCGCGCAGGGTGGCGGCGTCGGTGCGGCGCAGCCCGGCCAGCGTGGGCGAGAGCACCACGAAGGTGATGCCAAAGCGTAGCGTCAGCAGGCCGAGTACCGGGTAGAAGACCAGCGCGCTCTTGACGATGCCGTAGCTGCTGCCCCAGACCACGGCGACCGCGAGCAGCATCAGGTCGGACAGCAGTAACAGGTTTTTTGGCGCGGGCATGGCGGACCTTGTGCATTCGGTCCTGCATTGTGCCGCTTTGCATCAGCGGCGATAATCGGGTCGAAACGCAAAGCCTTTATGCCGCAAATGCATTAATCCGCCTCTGCTTGCCGCTAGCCGCCTCATGAACCAAGCTGATCTCTTTGCCTTGCTGCCCGATATGGCGGTGTTCGCGCGCGTGGTCGACGCGGGCAATTTTTCTGTTGCCGCGCGCCAGCTTGGCAGCACGCCGTCCACTGTCAGCCGCCAGATCAAGCGTCTGGAGGAGGCACTGGCCACGCGCTTGCTGGAGCGCTCGACCCGCAAGGTGCGCATGACGGAATCGGGCGCCGAGGTGTACCGCTATTGCCGCGACGTGGTGAGCGCCGCGGCGGGGGCGATGGACGCCGCCGGCCATGTGGTGGGCCGGCCGCAGGGCAGGGTCAGCGTCAGCGCGCCGACCGCGTTTGCCAAGACGGTGATCCATCCGCTGGTACCGGCTTTCCTGCAGGCGTATCCGGAAGTGGACCTGCAGCTGCTGTTTACCGATCACGAGACCGATCCTCTTGCCGATGACCTCGACCTGGTGATCAGGCTGACCGAGCACCCGCCGCCCGGCCTGGCCGGGCGCCGCCTGGGCGCGGTGCGCTGGGTGCTGTGCGCCTCGCCCGCTTACCTGCGCGCGCGCGGTACGCCCGCACAGCCGCGCGATCTCGCGCAGCACGATTGCCTGTACCTGGGGGAAACCGCCGACGACAACCGCTGGCGCTTGCGTCGCGACACCGAGACGCAGACCGTGACGGTGAGCGGGCGCTATGTCGCCAACCACGCCGGCGCGCGGCTGGAGGCGGCGCAGCAGGATCTTGGCATCGCCAGCCTGCCGGAGTTCACCGCGGCCCTTGCCTTGCAGGCCGGCGAACTGGTGCAGGTGCTGCCAGACTGGGAATTGCAGGCACGCGCCTACGTGGGGACGGTGTGGCTGCTCTACCCGCCCAACCGCTTCCTGCCGCCCAAGGTGCGGGCATTGATCGATTACCTGGCCGCGCATATCGGCAGCGCGGGCTGACTTGCCGCTCAACGCGCGCTGGCCGGCCCTTGCTGCGAGCGCTGGTAGTCGCCCGGGGATACGCCCACCAGCCTGGTGAAATCCCGCGTCAGGTGGGCCTGGTCGAAGTAGCCGAGCTCGGCGGCGAGCTGCGCCAGCCCGACCGGCTCGCCGCGCGCGAGCCGCCATGCGGCCTCTTGCAGGCGGTAGCGGCGCAGCACCCACTTGGGCGATACGCCCACGTAGTCCTGGAACAGCCGTTGCAAGGCGCGCACGCCCATGCCGGCATGCTGCGCCAGCGACTCCACGCTGGCGGGGCCTTCGGCGCTGGCGGCATGCGCGACGATGGCCTGCAGTTGATCCACGACGGGGTCGGGCGGCGGCAGGGCGCCGCCCAACAGGGCTTCGGCGGCGCGCACCATGGCTTCGTCGCCGCCGGCATCCAGCACCAGCAATTCGGCCCGGCCAGCGTCGCATGACAGCAGCGCGCGCGCCGGACGCGTGGTGTCGGTCAGCGCGCAGACTGGCTCGTCCAGCAAGGGGCGCAGGCCGCCTACGCGAAAGCGCACGCCGAGCACGTGGCCGGCGCCTTCCAGCGTGCGGTCGAACACGCCGCGCACCACGCCGAAGAGCGCTGTCTGGCCGCGGTCGAATACCAGGTTGGCGTTCGGATAGGGCAGCACGCGCTGCACCTGCGGCGGGTGTCCCGCCAGGTCCCATTCGACGATCCAGTAATGTTCGACAAAGGGCGCCAGCGCCGCCGACGGCAGGTAACGGCCGAGGCGGATGCGATGCTGCGTGCCGAGCGGGTCGACAATGCCTTTTGGCGCAGCGGTGACGCGCGCGTGCGTGTCGCGTTTTTCCAATCGGGGCATGGGGGTATCGGTGTAAAACTACGGACTGCGGCAGACATGCAAGACGCGCAAGACGCGCAAGATGTGCAGGATGCGCAAGATGAACGAAATTCTATCGGAGACCACCATGACCATAACCCACTACACCGGCGGCTGCCATTGCGGCGCCGTGCGCTACGCCGTGGATGTCGACCTGGCCGGCGCCATCGAGTGCAATTGCTCGTTGTGCAGCAAGCGCGGCTTCATCTGGTCGTTCACACCGGCAGATAGATTCACGCTGACCGAAGGCGCGCAGGCCACGCGCACGTACAAGTTCAACAAGCACGTGATCGACCACCGCTTTTGCGAAACCTGCGGCGTGGAGGCCTACGCGCTGGGCAGCATGCCGGACGGCTCGGCTGTGGCCGCGATCAACGTGCGGTGCCTCGATGGCGTCGACCTGGCGCAGCTCCAGCCTAAGAAAGTCGACGGCGCCAGCGCTTGATCCGCGATGGCGCGCTTTGCCGCCACCCTCGCCCTGAGTTGCACGATGTTTCCCCCGGAGCCAATGCCATGTCCCAGCCCGAACTGACCCTGTTCCATTCGCCCAATACGCGTTCCACCGGCGCGCTGACCCTGCTTGAGGAACTCGGCGTGCCGTATCGTCTGCACGCGCTCAATATGAAGGCCGGCGAGCAGCGCGAGCCGGCTTACCTGGCCATCAATCCGATGGGCAAGGTGCCGGCCATCCGCTATGGCGATGCGCTGGTGACGGAGCAGGCGGCCGTGTTCATCTTCCTGGCCGACCTGTTCCCGCAGGCCAGGCTGGCGCCTGCGCTGACCGATCCGCTGCGCGGGCCTTACCTGCGCTGGATGGCGTTCTACGGTTCCTGCTTCGAGCCGGCGCTGGTGGACCGCTCGCAGCATCGGGAGACGCCGCGCGCGATGTGCCCTTACGGCGATTACGACACCACCATCCGCACGCTGCTGGGCCAGCTGGAAAAAGGCCCCTACCTGCTGGGCGACACCTTCACCGCGGCCGATGTGCTGTGGGGCACCGCGCTGACCTGGACCACCATGTTCAAGCTGGTCGAAGCGACGCCGGTGGTGCAGGCCTATATCGACCGCGTCAACGCGCGCCCGGCGGTGGCGCGGGCGCGTGCCATCGATGCGAAGCTGGCAGCAGAGCAGGGCGGCTGAGCGCCCGCCGCGCTTATAGCTCCAGCACGATCCGCTGGCATTTCGCGCGCGAGCAGCAGGCCATCATCTTGGTGTTGGCCTCGCGCTCCGCGCGCGTGAGCACCACGTCGCGGTGGTCGATTTCGCCGGCCAGCACGCGCACCTCGCAGGAGCCGCACAGGCCTTCCTCGCAATCGCTCTGCATGTCGATGTTGGCGGCGCGCAGCGCGGCCAGCAGCGTCTGGCCCGGGGCGACCGCGACGACGATGCCGGAGTCCTTCAGCTCGGCTTCGAACGCTTGCTCCTGGCCGGGATCGAGCGTGGCCAGCGCCGACTCGAAATGCTCGATGCGCAGCGCATCGCCGGGCCAGCCGGCGCACTGTTCCTGCAATGCTGCGAGCATGCGCGCCGGGCCGCAGGCGTAGATCTGCGTATCCGCCTGGGGCTGCCCGAGCAGGCTGGCGAGATCGTTGCGCTGGCCTTCATCCTTGGCGTAGACATGCAGGCGGTCGCCGTGCAGCGCGATGAGCTCGTCGAGCAGCGCCATGGACGCACGCGAGCGCCCGCTGTAGTGCAAGGCGTAGTCCATGCCGAGCGCCTTCGCGCGCCGGGCCATGGCGCTGACGGGCGTGATGCCGATGCCCCCGGCGATCAGGATCAGCTTGCCCGCGGCCTCATCCAGCCGGAAGTGGTTGCGCGGGCCGCGGATCTTCAGCCGGTCGCCGGCTTTGACGCTGTCATGCACCCAAGCAGATCCGCCACGGCCTTGCGCTTCGCGCAGCACGGCGATCTCCAGCGCACCACTGTCGTCCGGGTCGCCGCACAGCGAGTATTGCCGCGACAGACCGGTGCCACCGCATTCCACGTCGATGTGCGAGCCGGGCGCCCAGCGCGGCATCGGCTTGCCATCGGGCGACACCAGCCGCAGCCGCACGATGCCCTCGGCCGCTTGCGTCGCGCTGGCCACCACCACCGGCCGGCTGATTGCATGCCCCAAAGGCTCGCCAATGCGCACCGGCACTTGTACTTCCAGCAACGCGGGGTTGGCGCGCTCGGGGTTTTGCGTCGGGTCCCATTCCACCCACACGTGCTCGGGCCCGCGGAACGAGGTGTTCGGCACGTAGCTGAATCGCTGCTCTGCCAGGCGCATATGGGGCAGGCGCCGCGTGAGTTCCTCCAGGAACACCTGCATCTCCATGCGCGCCAGGTTCTTGCCCATGCACTGGTGCGAGCCGTAGCCGAAGGTGAGCTGGTCGCTGGCGTTCTCGCGGCGGATGTCGAAGAGATCCGCATCGGCAAAGTGCCGCTCGTCGTGGTTGGCCGAGGACGTCACGATCAGCAGCTTGGCGCCGGCGGGAATGTCGACGCCGCCTACCTGCACGTCGCGCGTGGCCAGGCGCCGCCAGGCCGCCACCGAGCCGTTGTGCCGCAGGCATTCCTCTACCGCGTTCGGGATCAGGCCCGGGTCTTCGCAGATCTCCTGCCAGGCGCGCGGATGCTGCAGCAGCAGCTTCATGGCATTGGCCGTGGCGTTGGCCGTGGTTTCATGCGCGGCGACAATGCCGGCCATCATCATCGAGTGCAGGTAGGAGTCGGTGACGATCTCCGGATACTCCACCTGCTTGCGGATGCCATAGCGCATCCATCCCGGGCCGGACGGGTCCTGCCGCATCTTGTCGAGGATCTTGCCGGCCAGCTGCCAGAAGTTGCCCACGGCATGCGCGACTTCGACCTGTTCCTCCGGCCTGGGCCGGCCCCAGGTATTGACGGTATGCGCGATGGAGTATTTGCGCAGCAGGTCCATGTCTTCCTCGGGCACGCCGAGAAAATGCAGCGCCACGGTCAGCGGCACTTCCCACAGCATCTGGTCGACCAGGTCGGCACGGCCGTCGTCGACGAAGCGGTCGACATACTCGCGCGCGAGCTTGCGCACCATGGGTTCGTGATGCTTGAGTTCCTCGGGCGTAAACGGCGCCATCAGCACGCGGCGGCGCGGCATGTGCGCTGGCTCGTCTTCGTTGACGAGCGTGCGGTTCATGGCGTAGCCGTAGGACGCCAGCACGGCGTTGGCTTCCGGCCCCGTCGGCGTGATCTTCTCCAGCGCGATGGAGGGGCTGAAGGTCAGGTTGTCGCGGAAGATCGCCTTGATGTCGTCGTAGCGCGTCACCACCCAGTAGCCCAGCCTGGGGCTGTAGAAGACCGGCTCCTGCTCGCGCGCCCAGCGCACGTACTCGGGCGGGTCCTGCTGGTAGCCATCCTCGAAGGGATCGAAGCTGGCTGCGCCTGGGCTGACCGGGCAGCCGGTGGGCGAGCGCTGCGCTGTCAGCAAGCGATGGTCAACGGGACATCCCGAGGCGTGTGGATTGGGGGTAGCGTTGGCCATGCTTGTTGCTCCGTGTTCTCGTTTGCGGGGGGCGGGTGCGGTGCGCCGCGGCTACTCCAGCGTGATCTTCAGGTCGCGGATCAGCTTGTGCCAGCGCGTGGTCTCGCTGCGCAGCAGTTCGGCGTACTGCGCCGGCGTGTTGCCGACCGGCTCCACGCCGAAGTCCACCAGCCGCTTGTTGACGGCCGGGTCCTTGATCGCGGCCACCACCTGCTTGTTCAGCGTGGCGACGATCTCCGGCGGCGTGGCGGCGGGCACCACCATGCCCACCAGCGCGGCAGCCTCCACGTTCTTGTAGCCTGCCTCGGCAAAGGTCGGCACGTCGGGCAACTGGGGCAGGCGGGTCGGGTTGGCCACGGCCAGCGCCTTGACCTTGCCGCCCTTGATGAAACCCGCGCCCGCGGCCAGGTCGACCATCATGGCCGGGACCTGGCCGCCGGCCACGTCGGCCAGCGCGGGTGCCGCGCCGCGATAGGGCGCGTGGACCATGTTCAGCCCGGCCTCCACCTTGAGCAGTTCCATGGCGAGATGGTGCGGGCTGCCGGCGCCGGCCGAGGCGTAGTCGATGCCGCCCGGCTTGGATTTGGCGCGGGCGACGAACTCCTGCACGGTGTTGACGTTCATGCCCGGGCCCACCACCAGGATCATCGGAAAGCGGCCCAGCAAGGTGACCGGCGCCAGGTCCTTGACCGGGTTGTAGGACAGCGTTTTGTACAGCGCCGGGTTGAACACCAGCGTGCCGTTGTCCGCCGACAGCACCGTGGAGCCGTCCGCCGGCGCGCGTGCGGTTTCCGCCGCGCCGATGGCGGTATTGCCACCTGGCTTGTTGTCCACCAGCACGGGCTGGCCAAGCCGGGTCGAGAGGGCCTGGCCGATGGAGCGCGCCAGGAAGTCAGAGCCGCCGCCGGCGGCGTACGGCACGATCCAGCGCACCGGCTTGGCGGGGTAGGCCGGCTCGGCGGCAGCGGTGGCCGCCAGCATGGGGATGGCGGCCAGGCCAAGGCCTGCGGCGATGCATTTGCGGATGGTGATCATCTTGTCTCCTGTTCCCGTTTGGGTGCCGGTCGAGGCGGGGCGCGGTCCGGCGTTGTTATGCGTAAATGATATACGCATTGCGTAATATGGCGATGCGGGTTAACGTGGGTTTGATGCCGCATCCCCTTGCACGGCACTAGAATCTCCGCCCATGAAGACAAGAATCGACCCAGGCGCCTCACACGCCTCACGCGCCTCACGTACATCAGGAGATCCCGCTGATCCCGCCGAAGCGGCCATGCCCGCTGGGCCGCCGGCGCGCGAGCGCCGCCAGCGCGTGCAATCGGCGCAGACCGGCATGACGGTGCTCAAGGGCCTGGCCAGCCTCGGCGGGCGCGCCAGCCTGACCGCGCTGGCCGCGCATATCGGCGAGAGCCCGGCCAAGGTGCACCGCTACCTGGCCAGCCTGATCGACGAGGGGCTGGTGGCGCAGGCGTCGGCATCGCAGCAGTACTTCCTGGGCGTGGAGGCCATGCTGATCGGCCTGGCAGCGATGCGGCAGGTCGATCCGATCCGCATCGCCGAGCCGTCGCTGGTCCGCCTGCGCGAGAGCCTGGACGTGACCTGCTTTGTGGCGGTGATGGGCAACAAGGGCCCGACCATCGTGCGCTTCGAGGAGCCGGGGCTGCCCGTGACGGTCAATGTGCGGGTGGGCTCGGTGATGCCGATGCTGTGGTCGGCCACGGGCCGCGCGCTGCTGGGCTTGCTGGACGAACCGCGTGTGCGGGCGATGGCGGAAGAAGAGCTCGCGGCGGCGCCGGCGGACCTGCGCGCGCAACTGGATCGCGACGACCCCATTGGCGCGCTGCGGCGCGAAGTGCAGGCCGCCGGGTGCGCGGTGGTGCGCGATACCAACCTGAAGGGCATCAGCGCCGTGGCGGCGCCGCTGTACGACTACACGGGCCGCATCTGCGCGGTGCTTACCGCGCTGGGCGCCACCGGCGGCTTCGATGCGTCGATGGACGGACCCATCGCCGTGGCCGTGCGCCATGAGGCGCGGGTCGCCAGCGGGTTGCTGGGCTACGGCGCGGCGCCGCCGGGCGGCGGCGCCTGAATCCAGGCTGAACCGGCCTGGCCGGTCCGCTGACGTGCTGGCTTACAGCTTGCGTTCGCCGCCGAGCGCGGCGGTCAGGTCCGACAGCAGGTTGGCCAGTTCGCCGGCCATCATGGTGAAGTCGCCGTCGAAGCGTTCTTCGTCGTCGCGGGCGCTCGGGTCGGCCTGCTCCTTGATCACGTCCAGCGGGGCCACGCGCTTGATGGTCAGCGACTCGGTGAGCACGAAGGACACGCGGTCATTCCAGGTCATTGCCAGGCGCGTGCAGCGCTTGCCGGCGGCAATGTGGCGGCGCAGGTCCTCGGCATCCAGCGGATGGCGCACATAGCGCACCGTGGCCTTGCTCTCGGCGCTGGATTGCAGCTCCATTTCCTGGTCGAGGGTGAAGCCGGCCGGGGCCGTGTCGGTGGCCAGCCAGTCGGTCATGGCGGTGACCGGTGACTGGTTCACATGCAGGTTGTCCAGCGGCAGCGGGTCGATGGCCTTGAACAGCAGGCCGCGCACTTCATCGGCCTTGGCCGGGGCGGCGGCGTCGATGGCGAGCCAGCCGTTGACCGGGTCGATCCACACGCGGGTGTCGCGCCGGATGCTGAACGCGCGCGGCAGCAGCTCTTCGGTGACCTGCTCCTTGAGCTCGCGCATCTGCTTGCGGCCGGGCTTGAAGCCTTGCTGCTCTTCCAGCTCCACGGCGCGGGCCTTGGTGACCTGGTTGACCACGGTGGACGGCAGCAGCTTCTTTTCGGTGCGCATGGTCAGCAGCAACTGCTTGCCGACCTGGTGGACGAGCGCGCCGTTGTCACGCGGCGAGGCCCAGCCCTGGGTTTGCATCTCCAGGCTGGTGCCAGGGAAAAATGCGTGGCGCGCCAGGCATTCCTCGACCTCTTCGGCGGCGAGGGACCACGGTGCGGACAGACGGTGCAGCTGGAGATTCTTGAACCACATGTGAATTCGGCCAAAGGGACGGATTCTAGCCGGTTAGCGTGGCGCATGCGGTAACAATGCGTGAGGGAGTCTGGCCGGTGTGGCGGCGCCGCGGCAGCAGGGCCGGAAAAAGCCGGGGGCCGGGCTGCCCGCAACCCGGCCCCCCGCATACAGGCCGGCCCCAGGCCGGCACGCTGCGTGCTCTCAGATGTCGAGCTTGCTGATCTTCGAGCCTTCCAGGCTCACGCCGGCCATCAGGCCCGCGTTGGTGACCACGAAGCCAACGACGGGCTGCTGGGCGGTATTGGTGTCCAGGGTGCCATTGGCGCCAATCTTGGCCAGCGCCACGGTAGCGTCTACGCCGGCGGTCCAGCCGCTGCTGGCGACGAACTTGTCGAGCGCTTCCTGGGTCATGAACATCAGGATGATGGCCTTGGATTGCGCACCGATCTGCCAGCCGACCGAGCCCGAGATGATGCGGTAATAGCCACGGTTGGCGCCGCCCGCGCGCAGCGCGCCATCGCCATATTCGCCACCCACGACGAAGCCGGCCGAGAGCACGTTGGGGAAGACCAGGATGCCGCGCGCGCGGTTGGCGAGTTCGCGCGAACCCTTCGCCGTTTCATACAGCTTGTTGAGCGTACCATCCACGCCGCCATCGATCTCGCGGCGCTTGGCGGCCTTGTCGGTGGGTGCATCGGGCGTGGTCGTACACGCGCCCAGCAGGCCTGAACTTGCCACTACCAGCCCAGCCCCTACCGTCAGAAACGATCTGCGTTCCATGCTCACTCTCCTGATTGTTTTACCTCTTACGGCACCGGATACCCCGGAGCCACTCTGCGCATCCCAATAAAGGATAGGCGTAATCAGCACTTGTAGAAACTTGAAATCTCGCCGCAAGCCTGATTCTCGGGTTCTCCCGAAGAACCGGGGTATTCGCACCGTTTCTGTAGAAATATACAAAACAATCTTGCCAATGGCTGTAGGACTGAGGCTGCATTCTGGCGCGCGGCGTCCTACAAGCACGGGCGCCTCGCAACAACCTGTTTCATCTGGACAGGAACCCGGCCGGGCTGGATAAGTCCATGACACATGAAATCCGTTCTCGCCCTCATCCCCGTCACCTTGCTGGCAGCGGCTTGCGCTTCGCAAGTGCCCGCCAATCCGCAAGCCTCCGCCGAAGCCAACGACCAATGGCAATCGCTGCGTGCCGCTTACACCACGTGCGCCAAGGACCAGGCCGATGCCGGCATGGCCGGCGGCGCCTCCGCGCAGGATCTCGCCAGTGCTGCGCTCAAGGCCTGCCGGCCTCGGCTCGACGCCATGCACGCGGCATTTCGCGATTACCTGGATGCACAGATGGTGTCCTCGCATGGCCGCGACGGCGCGCGCCAGGCCGCCGACCGTGTGAGCCGGGATACCGAAGCCAAGACTCGCAACTACCTGGTCCGCTATGTCGAGCGGGAGCGCTACACTGCCAAGGCGCAATGACACGCGCAATAACGCGGCGAGGCCTGCGCTTGCGTTCCGATAGCGCTGCGGCACGGCTGTGGTGTAATGCGCGGGCGCCGGCGCGCATTCCTGCCTCGTACCTGCTCACCAGGCCGTCGCGCCCCACCGACCTTGCCCACACCTTATTGCGGTCCCTTCCCGATGACTCTCTCCCCCGAACGCTTGCAACTTGCTCATGAGCGTTTTCTCGCCGACAACCCCGAAGTGGTGGCGCTGCTCAAGGTCATCACCCCGCGCCACGCGCACGCCGTCGGCATGAGCGTGGAAGCCTTCCAGCTCTCGGAACTGGAGCGCGCCATCGGCCGCGAAGCCAGGCTCCGGCGCCTCACCGTCGAGGAGCTGCTGCTGGTGTACCTGGGCGAGCGCGCAGCGCCGGCGCCGCGGCGCTAGATGCGCTAGCCGCCGCCATTCCCGGTGCCGGTCTTGCCGCGCGCCGGGCTCAGGAACGCCCAGGCGCATGCTGCCCCGCCGGCAGCCAGCAGCGCCGACAGCAGCATGACCCAGCGAAAGCCGGCCACGAAGGCGCCGTCCACCGCTTGCCGGACGGCCGCTTTTACCTGCGGGTCCGTGGCCGCCGGCAGCGCGATGGCGGCGAGCTTCGCGCGTTGCGCCTGCACGGACCGCGCCACCTGCGCCGACACCGCGCCGCTGGCCACCGACTGGCCAAGCGAGCGGTCCAGCCGGTAGTCGAACACGCGCACCATCACGATCCCCAGCAAGGCAATCGCCAGCAGCGTGGCCACGCGTGCCGCCGCATTGTTGATGCCGGACGCTGTGCCGGCCGTGCCCGGCGGCACCGCGTTCATGACGGTGGTGGTCAGCGGCGCCACGCTGATCGTCATGCCCGCGCCGAGCACCAGCACCGCGGGAAAGTAGGTCAGCCAGTAGCTGCCGCCGCTGGCGGCGGCATCGGGCAATGCAAACAGCGCGAAACCCGCTGCCGCTACCAGCGGGCCCACGATCAGTGGCTTGCGCGCGCCATGCCGGTCCACCAGCCCGCCGGCCCAGCCGGACAGCAGGAACATCAGCAGGATGAACGGCAGCAAGGCGGCACCGGCCTGCGTCGACGAATAGCCCTGCACCTGGATCAGGTTAAGCGGGAAGAAGAACAGGCCACCGCCCAGCGCCGCGTAAAGCAGCAAGGTGAGCAGGTTCGCACCCAGGAAAGCGCGCGAGCGGAACAGCGCGGGTGGCATCACCGGGTTGGCCACGCGGGCCTCCGCCAGCACGAACAGCCCGAGCGCAACCAAGCCGGCGGCAAACGGCATCCACACGGCCGGGTGGCCCCAGCCCCGCGCCGGCGACTCGATCAGGCCGTAGACCACGCCCCCCAGTCCCAACGCTGCGAGCAGGCTGCCGGGCCAGTCGAGTCCACCGGGATGCTGCGGCGCGCGGCTTTCCGGCACGCGCCAGAACACGATGGCCAGCACCGCCGCCGCCAGCGGCAGGTTGACCAGGAAGGCCGCGCGCCACGACAGATGCGCGATCAGCCAGCCGCCCACCACGGGCCCGAGCGCGGTGGTCATGGCGGTGGCGCCGGACCAGGTGCCGATGGCCTTGCCGCGCCGGCTCGCATCGAACGAGGCCGACAGCAACGCCAGGCTGCCCGGCACCAGCAGCGCCGCGCCCACGCCCTGCGCGGCCCGCGCGGCGACCAGGTGGCCGATATTGCCGGCCAGGCCGCACCAACCCGAGCTGGCCGCGAAAATCGCCACGCCCAGCGCAAACACGCGACGGCGCCCAAAGCGGTCACCGGAGGCGCCGCCCACCAGCAGCAAGGCTGCCAGCAGCAACGCATAGGCCTCCACCGCCCACTGCATGCCGCTCAGGCTCGCATCGAAATCCTTTTGCAGCGCGGGCAACGCCACGTTGACCACGGTGCCGTCGATAAAGGCCATGCTGGACGCCAGGATGGTGGCGGCCAGCACCCACGGTTCGTCGGCCCTGGCACAGGGCGGCCCGCCAGGGGCCGCCCGCAGTGCTGCGTCGTCGCACGGGCTCTGGGCCAGCGGTGTAGTGGGCATGTTCAGCGCTGGCTGTGCGGGCCCTTCACGCTGCCGCCGGGCCTGCCGGCTCCAGCGGCCCCAGCGGATGCAGCTCGCCCAGCATGGTCGGGATCAGCTCGGATACCGTTGGGTGGATATGCATGGCGCGCTGGACCACCGTGTACGGCGCGCGCGCATACATCGCGTCGAGGATGCAATGGATCACCTCGTCGCCGCCCACGCCCAGCACCGCCGCGCCAAGGATCTCGCGGCTGTCGGCATCCACCAGGATCTTCATGAAGCCTTGCGTTTCGCCTTTTTCCACCGCGCGGCCAACCCGCGTCATCGGCCGCATGCCAACCAGCACCTTGCGCCCGGACTGGCGCGCCTCGGCCTCGTTCATGCCGACGCGCCCCAGTGGCGGGTCGGTGTAGAGCGCATAGGCGGTGATGCGGTCGCCGAGCGTGCGGGGCGGCTCGCCGGATGCCGCGTCCAGCAGGTTGGCGGCGACGATCTCGAAGTCGTTGTAGGCGGTATGGGTAAAGGCGCCGCGCCCGTTGCAGTCGCCCATGGCCCAGATCCCGGGCACATTGGTGCGCAACTGTTCGTCCACCTGGATGTAGCCGCGCGCATCCACGGCGACGCCGGCGCGGTCCAGGCCAAGGTCGTCGGTATTGGGCCGCCGTCCCACCGCCAGCAGCACGTGCGAGCCGACAATCTCGGGCGCGCCTTGCGCGCAATCCATCTTCACCACGACCTCGGCGCCGCGCTGCTCCAGCGCGATGCACTCGGCGTCGAGGCGCAGCCCGATGCCCTCGGCGGCGAGGATGCCGCGCACGGCGTCGGACACGTCGGGATCCTCCCGCTCGATCAGGCGCGGGCCGCGCTGCACGATGGTGACCTCGCTGCCGAAGCGGCGAAACATCTGGCCGAACTCCAGCCCGATATAGCTGCCACCCACCACCAGCAGGTGCCGCGGCAAGGTGTCCACGCGCATCATCCCGGCGTTGGTCAGGTAGTCCACCTGTTCCAGCCCGGGCATCGGTGGCGCGGCGGCGCGCCCACCAACGTTGATGAAGATCTTGCCGGCCCGCAGCAGGGTGTCGTTCACGCGCACTGTGTCCGTGCCCTCGAAGCGCGCGTGCCCGAGATGGACGGTGCCGTGTTCCAGCGTGCGCACCCACGTTTCCACGCCGTGCGTGGACTTGCCGACGACGCCGTCCTTGCGTGCCTTGACGCGCGCCATATCCACCGTCACAGGCCCGGTGGGCACCACGCCGTACTCAGCGCCGCGCCGGGCCAGGTTCGCCGCGTAGGCGCTCGCCACCATGGTCTTGGTGGGGATGCAGCCGGTGTTCACGCAGGTCCCGCCGAACGACTGGCGCTCGATGACGGCCACCTTCTGGCCGGCCGCGCTCAGGCGCGCCGCCAGTGGGGGGCCGGCCTGGCCGGTGCCGATGATGATGGCGTCGTAGTCGATTGTCATGGCCGGGGCTCCTGGGCATCACAGCATCACAGCATCGCCAGCGGGTGCGGGCCGTCCGGTGGCGGGAAGGCCGCGTCCAGCTCGGCCAGTTGCTGCGTGGAGAGTGCCAGCGCGAGCGCGCCGTGGTTCTCGCGCAGGCGCTCGCGGTGGCTGGTCTTGGGAATCGCGATGACGCCCTGCTGCGCCAGCAGCCAGCCCAGCGCTGCCTGCACCGGGCTGATGCCATGCTTCTGGGCAAAGTGGGCAAGCCGGGGATTGCGCAGCAGCGTGGCTTGCTCGATCGGCGAGTAGGCCATCAGGGCGACGCCATGCTCGCGCAGCCAGGGCAGCAAGTCCCACTCGATGCCGCGCCGCGTGAGGTTGTAGAGCAACTGGTTGGCTGCCACCTCCTTGCCGCCGGGCACGCGCCACAGCGCGCGCATATCGTCCAGGTCGAGGTTGCTGACGCCGAAGTGCCGGATCTTGCCCGCCTTGCGCAGCGCCATGAAGGCCTCCATGGTCTCCGCCAGCGGCACGCCGCCACGCCAGTGCAGCAGGTACAGGTCGAGGCGGTCGGTGCCCAGGCGGCGCAGGCTGCGCTCGCAGGCGGCCACCGCGCTGGTGCGCCCCGCGTTGTGCGGGTACACCTTGCTGACCAGGAAGACCTCGTCGCGCCGGCCGGCGATGGCTTCGCCGACCAGTTCCTCGGAGCGGCCATCGCCGTACATCTCGGCGGTGTCGATCAGGGTCAGGCCCAGGTCCAGCCCGAGACGCAGCGTGGCAAGCTCTTCCGCGCGCGCGGCCGGCAGGTCGCCCATGTTCCAGGTGCCCATGCCGAGCGCGGCAACGCTTTCGCCGCCGGGCAGACTCACGGTTTTCATGCGGTGTTCCGGTGGGAAGTGCAGTGTGGCGCAGCCGGCATGTAGCGCGCAAAGCACGCGCACACGGCCGGCTACCCACTCACACTAGGTAAGGACGGCGCGATCCACAAGGTGCGGCGCGCGCCGCCGCGTTCAGAGCAGGCCGGTCGCGTAGTAGACCGTGATCACGAAGAACACGGCCAGCGTCTTGATGACGGTCACCGCGAAAATGTCGCGGTAGGACTCCCGGTGCGTCAGGCCCGTCACCGCCAGCAGGGTGATCACGGCGCCGTTGTGCGGCAGCGTATCCATGCCGCCGCTGGCCATGGACACCACGCGGTGCAGCACCTCGAGCGGAATGCCGGCGGCCTGCGCGCCGTGGATGAAGGTGTCCGACATGGCGGCCAGCGCGATGCTCATGCCGCCCGAGGCCGAGCCGGTGATGCCCGCCAGCGTGCTGACAGACACGGCGGCATTGACCAGCGGGTTGGGGATGCTCTTGAGCGCATCGCTGACGACCAGGAAGCCGGGCAGCGCGGCGATCACGCCGCCGAAGCCATACTCCGAGGCCGTATTCATGGCGGCCAGCAGCGCGCCGCCGATGGCGCTCTTGCTGCCCTCGGCAAAGCGCTCGCGCACCGCGCCGAACGCCGTCGCCAGCACCACCACGATGCCCAGCAGCAGCGCCGCCTCCACCGCCCAGATCGCGGTCACGGTGGCGATCTGGGTCTCCACGGGCTTGGCCAGCCCGGGCAGCGACACGCTGTAGCTGCTGCCGTACCACTGCGGAATCATGCGCGTGAAGACGAAGTTGGCCACGCCCACCACCACCAGCGGCAGCAGCGCCAGTGCTGGATGCGGCAGGTGGCCGGTCTGGCTGCGCTCCGGCTCATTGCGCAACGCCGTGCCGTAGCCCTCGCCACGCGCCATGGCTGCGCGGCGGCGCCACTCCAGGTAGGAGAGGCCAACCCCGATGATGAACAGCGAGCCCAGCAGGCCCAGCACCGGCGCCGCCCAGGTCGTGGTCTTGAAGAAGGTGGTGGGGATGATGTTCTGGATCTGCGGCGTGCCCGGCAGCGAATCCATGGTGAACGAGAACGCGCCCAGTGCGATGGCGCCCGGCATCAGCCGCTTGGGGATATTGCTCTGCCGGTAAAGCTCCGCCGCGAACGGATAGACGGCAAACACCACCACGAACAGCGAGACGCCGCCATAGGTCAGCAGCGCGCAAACCGTGACGATCACCGCATTGGCGCGCGAGCGGCCGATATAGCGGATGGCGGCGGCCACGATGGACTCCGAGAAGCCCGACAGTTCGATCACCTTGCCAAACACGGCGCCGAGCAGGAAGACCGGGAAATACAGTTTGACGAAGCCGACCATCTTCTCCATGAAGATGCCGGAGAAGACCGGCGCCACCGCGGCAGGCTCGGTCAGCAGAACGGCGCCGAGCGCGGCCACCGGGGCGAACAGGATGACGCTGTAGCCACGGTAGGCCGCAAACATCAGGAAGGCCAGGGCGGCCAGGACTATCAGGAAGGACATCGGTTCTCCTTGTGGTTCTTCCGCGCGCGCGGCGCTCGTGGCGCCGCGCGCGGCAGATCAGGTGCCGACTTTGCCACAGCTTGCTGCGCTGCGACAATGTCCTGTCTCAAAGGCGCGCTTTTTTGCCGTCGTCCGTGGCCCGGGCTCAGCCGTGGTGGTAGCGGTATTCCTGCGACAGGCCGCCGTAGCCGTAGGTGGCGGCGCGCGCATCCACTACGTGGATGTATGAGACCGGATGCACGTTGCCGATCAGCTCCGAGAGGGCCTCGAACACGGCCTTCAGGTACTGCGCTTTCTCAGCCTTGGTGTTGGTTTCGTCCGTGACGCTGATGTCGAGGTGAAAGGCGTTGCGGCCAAGCTCCGAGAGCGGCTCGCCGCCAATGATCCAGGCGTCGTGGTCGATGTACTGCACGGCAACGACGGTGACCTCCGGCTTCTTGCCGAGCACGCGCTGGGTCAGTTCGGCGACGGCGGCGGCGCTGCGGCGGGTCAGCGATGCGTTGGGCTTGCCGGAGATCTGCAGGTTGATGTGGGGCATGACGGACTCCTTTTGTTGTTGCGGTTTCACTGGGTTGGCCGGGTTTGGCCCAGCGGGTAAGTGATGCCAGTTTAGGTCTTTGCCTTCCATCGGAAAAACGGGAATTTGCGATACTATCCATCGTTAATGCCGAAATAAACCCATGCCGAAACAAGACGGGAGCCCGCCATGCGCGCACTTGAACTCGACCAGCTACGCACGTTCGTGACCGTGGCGGACGCCGGCAGCCTGTCCGCCGCGGCGCCTCGGCTGTTCCTGTCGCAGTCCTCGGTCAGCGAGCAACTGCGTAAGCTGGAGGAGCGCGCCGGCGTGCCGCTGCTCACGCGCGGCAAGCAGGGCGCGGCGCCGACACCCGCCGGCACGCGCTTGCTCGAGCATGCGCGGCGCATCCTCGCGCTGTCCGAACTGGCGCTGCAAGACCTGCGCGGCCACACGCTGGATGGCGAGTTGCGGCTCGCGGTGACGGACTACTTCCGGCCGGGCGAGATCGCCGGCATGCTGCGCGCGCTGCGCGAGCGCTATCCCTACCTGCGGCTGCACGTACAGGTGACGAAAAGCAGCGTCATCGATGCGGGAATGCACTCCGATGACTTCGATATCGGCTTGTCGATGCGGTTGCCGCGCAAGGGGGGAGGCCAGCAGGCTGGCGCCAAGGGCGCGCGCGGCACCGTGCTGCGCCGCGAGGCGCTGGCCTGGGTCGCGGCGCAAGGCGAGGCGGAGCGCGTGAGCGGCGCGCTGCCGCTGGTGCTGCTGCCCGATACCTGCTCGCTGCATCAGTACGTGGTGCTGACGCTGCGCAGACGGCGCCTGGACCACGTGATTGCCCATTCCGCCTCGGGCGTGGCTGGCCTGCATCTGGCGTTGGCTGCCGGGCTTGGCATCTCGTGCCTGAACGAGTCGGCGATCGGGCCGGGCGTGGCGCGGATCGATGCGGCTACGCTGGTCAGGCTCAAGCTGCCGGCCTTGCCCACGGCGGAGTTTTTCCTGCTGCCGGCACGGGCCGGGGAGGCGGAGCTGGTCGGGCAGGTCAGGTCGGCGCTGGCGGAGCAGTTTGCATAGCGCATGGCGCCGGTGCGCGCTGCCGCCCGCCGGCGCTCAGGTTTCAGTCCACTGCCGCAGCAGGTTGTGGTAGCAACCCACCAGCGAGCGCCGCGCACCATCGTCGGCGCCGGTCTGGTTGAGTTTCTGGATGGCGTTGTCGAGGTCGAACAGCAGCGCGCGCTGCGCGTCGTCGCGCACCAGGCTCTGGATCCAGAAGAAGCTCGCCACGCGCGTGCCGCGCGTGATCGGCGTGACCTGGTGCAGGCTGGTGGCGGGATAGATCACCATGTCGCCGGCTTCCAGCTTGACGCTGTGGGTGCCATAGGTGTCTTCCACCTGCAGCTCGCCGCCGTCATAGCTGGCGGGGTCGCTGAGGAACAGCGTGGCCGAGATGTCGGTGCGCAGCTTGCGGCCATTGTGCGGATGAATGCGCACGCCGCCGTCCACGTGGGCGCCGAAGGTCATGCCCTCGCTGTAGCGGTTGAACATCGGCGGGTAGACGATGTTGGGCAGCGCCGCGCTGATGAATAGCGGATTGCGCTCGAGCATGCCAAGGATCAGGTGCTGGCACTGCTGTGCCACTTCGGCGCGCTCGTCGATCTGCTGGTTGAACTTGACCGGTGCGCCGGAGTAGCCGGCCGATACGCGGCCATCCACCCAGGCCGTGCCGGCCTGGTCGAGATGCTGGCGCAGCACGGCAAGCTGCTCCGCGTTGAGGACCTTGGGAATGCAGACAAGCATGACGATCTCGACAGGGTTCGGCGGCAGCGCGCGGGAGGTTTCCGGCCCTGCCGCGTGGCGTGACATGGCGTCACGCCACTTTACCTCAGCTTACATGCGGTAGATGAAGGACAGCATCGCGGTGCGGCCGGTGCCGGGCACCGAGCGTCCGCCGTCCGACTGGATCAGCGCATCGTAGTACTTCTTGTCGAACACGTTGAACAGGTTCAGGCGCACGTCGTACTTCGGCTGATGGTAGGCAATCATGCCGTCCCAGCGCACGTAGCCACCGACCTGCACGGTGTTGGTGTTGTTGGCGTAGCGCTGCGACATATAGAAGGCGCCGCCGCCCACTTCCCAGTCCTGCAGCACGCGGTAGCTGGTCCATGCCGTCGCGGTGTGCTTGGGCGTATTGGTCGGGACCATGCCCTGGGTGCCGGCGGCGATGCCGTTGACGATCTCGCCGTCCAGATAGGTGTAGCCCGCAAAGACCTGCCACTTGCTGGTGATGCGGCCGGTCGCGCCGGCGCGCAAGCCGCGCACGCGGATCTTGCCGGCCAGCGAGTACGTGGTGGCGTCGATCTGGCTGCGGGCGTTGTCCTTGGTGATCTGGAACAGCGCCGAATTCAGCGACAGGTCGCCGCCCAGCAGATCCCACTTGCCGCCCACTTCATAGGACTTGTTCTTTTCCGGGTCCAGGTTCTGCTGGCCCACGGTGCCCACCAGCTGCTCCAGCGACGGGTTGAACGACGTGCCGTACGACAGGTAGTAGGACTGCGCCTCGGTCGGCTGCCAGATGCCGCCCACGCGCACGCTGGTGAAGTTGACGGTCTGGTTGGCGCTGGGCAGCACGGTGCTGCCCAGCGTGTTGGACGAGTTGATCGAATTGGTGATGCTGGCAATGTACTTGTCGTAGCGCAGCCCGCCCACCAGCTTCCATTGCTTGCTGAATTCCACCGAGTCGTTGATGTAGGCCGCCAGCGTGTTGGCCGCTGCGCCCTGCCGGTTGCCGGCCACGCTCGGCGCGGTGGCCGGCGAGTTGCTGTAGGTCGGGTTGACGACCGGCTCGCATGCCGCGTAGCCGCTGGTGCCGGCGGCCGCGCTGGCGGTGGCGGCGGGGTTCAGCGCCACGCCGTTGCAGCTGCCGTTGCGGTAGTAGTTCTGGTTGTCATAGCCATCGTGGCCGATCTCGGCACCCACCAGCACGGTGTGCTTGACCGGGCCGGTGTCGAACTTGGCGGTCAGCTCGGTCTGGTTGAAGATCGAGTAGTCGCGGATATGGCGGTCATGGCTCTGCTGGCGCACGAACAGCGCATCGAGTGGCAGCGTGGTAGTGGTCAGCGGGGTGAAGCCCTTGGCGCTGACCGTGCCGACGGCGTTCGGCGCGGTTTCGCGCGCGTTGGTGTTGACGTAGTTGAACTGGGTTTGGTTGCGCAGGCGCAGGTTGGGCGAGAACTTGTGATCAACGGTGGCGCCCAGCGAGGCCACATCCTGGATGGTGCGGTCGTCGTTGAAGCCATAGGCCGTCTTCCGGTCGACGTTGACCGGGTGCCCGTTGATGGCCGGCAGGCCGTAGTCGGGCTGGTCCTCGTTATGCTGCAGYAGCGCCGACAGCGTGATCTCGGTGGGGGTGCCGATGCCCAGGCGCCACGACGGCGCCAGGCCGAAGTCCTTCACCTTGGTCTGGTCGCGCGTGCTAGCCGAGCCGTCCTGGGCCATCGCCGCGATGCGAAAGGCCGAGGTCTCGCCGGTGGGCGTGTTGTAGTCCGCGGTGGCGCGCACCAGGCCGTTGGTGGTGACCGAGCCGGTGACTTCGGTGGCGGCCTTCAGCGACGGTTTCTTGGTGACCTGGTTGATCACGCCCCCGGTGGATCCACGCCCGAACAGCATCGACGAGGGACCCATCAGCACTTCCACCGAATCCAGCGCGAAGACGTCGCGATAGTACTGGCCGCGATCACGGAAGCCATCCAGGTAGATGTCGGTGCGCGCGGAGAAACCGTTGAGGTTGATGTTGTTGCCGATCTGGCCACCCTCGGCGCCACCGATGGTGATCCCCGGGACATTGCGCAGCGCATCCGCCAGCGAGGTGCCGCCCTGCGCGTCGATCAGCGCCTTGTTGACCACCGTGACGGATTGCGGAATGTCGCGCAGTTCCGCGGGCAGCTTGCTGATCGAGCTCTTCACCGCGCTGTAGTCGTCGTTGGCGCTGCTGCCTTGCACCACCACTTCATGCAACGTCGTCGTAGGCTGCGCCGCGGAGACGGTGGCGGCCGTCTGGGCCAGGGTGGCAACGGGCGTGGCGAACAGCGCGAGCAGGGCAGTCGCGATCGGCGTGCGGCGATTCATGTCGTTTCTCGGTTCCGGTGCGGCCGCGGGTACGAGCCGGCCGGCAGCGGCGAGAAGGTGCGCGCCTGGATCGGTTCGGCCAACGGCGGAAGGCAATGATGGTTGGGCGAGCCGGAATATAAATGCGAATGATTTGCGTTGCAATTCACGTTGTCTTTTGATCACAGACAATATGTTGCCGCGTCTAATGTTCTAACCTAGAAACATGAATTGGCGTCCGTGGATTCAATTGCGCACATAACCTATGTAAAGATGCGTATAAAACACATTTATAAAATGAAACGGGCCCGTACGAAACGGGCCCGATACAGACATTTACCGTCCTTGTCGTAAGGACTGCTGAAAATATTTCTTATTCCGCCGTCATGTTGGCGTTTTTTGCGAGACGGCCAAGGCGCTCGCGCTCCGACTTGATGAAGGCAATGAAGCTCTCCTGCGTGCCGCCGGCGGGTTCGATGCCGTTGGGAATCAGCCGGTCGCGCGTTTCCTGCGTCTGCATGGCGGCGCTCATTTCGGCGTTCATCTTCTTGAGGATGGCGGGGTCGGTGCCCTTGGGTGCGAACACGCCGGCCCAGTGGCCGATGCGCACGTCCGGCATGCCTTGCTCGGCAGTGGTCGCGATGTTCGGCGCCGCGCTCATGCGCTTGTCCCAGGTCGCGCCCAGCGCCTTGAGCTTGCCGGCCTTGATGTTGGGCAGCACCACCACGCTGGCCTCGGAGGTAGCCGTGACCTGGTTGCCGATCACCGCGGTGATGCTCTCCGAGCCGCTCTTATAAGGCACCACGGTCAGCACCGCGCCTTTCTCCTTGAGCATTTCTTCGACAAAGTGCGGCGTGCTGCCACTGCCGGCGGTGGCGAAGTTGGCGCCCGAAGGCTGCTTCTTGGAGTACTCGACCAGTTCCTTCAGGTTGTTTACCGGCAGGGACGGCGAGACCACGATCACGGACGGGCTCACCGCGACCAGGGAGACCGGCACCAGGTCATCGGCCGCGTAGGGCATCTTGGCGCGGATCAGGCTGTTGGTGACCGTGCCTACGGCGCCGATCAGGAAGGTGTAGCCATCCGGCTTGGCCTTGGCCACGTAGTCAGCACCCACCACGCCGCCGGCACCCGGACGGTTCTCGATCATCACGGTCTGGCCCAGGCGCTTGCCAACCGCATCGGCGGCGGCGCGCGCCACCAGGTCGTTGGCGCCGCCGGCGGTAAACGGCACGACGAACTTGATTACGTGGGTCGGCCAGGTATCGGCGGCCTGCGCGGGCATGGCGAAGCCGGCGGCGGCGAACAGGGCGGGAACGGCGAGTGCCAGCGCGCGGCTGGTGGCGGGAATACGCATGGTTGTCTCCATTGGCTGTTTTGGGTGCACGGGTGTTAGGTGCTAGGTCCTCAGGTGCTGCGACGGATCATAACCAGCGAACCTGTCAATTCGCTGAATCCGCATGCGCCCCCCGTTACTGGCTTTCCGCGCTCTGCTGCGTCAGCCAGTTGCGGAACGTCCGCGCTGCCGCGGCCTCCGCGCGGTCTTGCGGCCACACTGCGTAGTAGCCACCGCCCAGGCTCGCGCTCGCCTCGCAGGCGCGCACCAGCAGCCCTTCCTGCAGGCAGCGGTCGATCATGTGGCGCCACCCCAGGGCGATACCCTGGCCTTCGATGGCGAGCTGCAGCAGGATCGGATACTGGTTGGCCACCAGCTTGTGCGGTGGCCGCGCTTCCGCCAGCCCGTTGTGCGTCAGCCAGGTCTGCCACGACATCCATTGGCGCTGCCCGTCTTCCAGCATCAGCAAGGTCTCGCCAGGGAGGTCTGCCGGCGCCAGCCGGCGGCCGGCCAGGTAGCGCGGCGCGCAGACGGGAAACACGTCTTCGTCGTAAAGCCGGCGCGATGCCAGTCCCGCCGGCGGCCCCTCGCGCAGGTAATACATGCCCACGTCGAACTCGGCGGGCGAGAGCGAGGCCAGGCTGTCGTTGACCAGCAGGCGCAGGTGGATGTCGGGGTGCGCGGTGCGAAAGGCTGCCAGCCTGGGCGTGAGCCAGAGCACCGCGACGCCGCTGGAGCAGGCCACCGTCAGCTCGGCATGGCCCTTGCGCTTCATCACATCTTCGGTGGCTTCGGCGCAGGCCGACAGCAGGCGCTGCACCTCTTCGGCATAAGCCTGGCCGCTCACGGTCAGGCGCAGTGCGCGCGGCTCGCGGATGAAGAGCTTCTTGCCAAGGAAGTGTTCGAGCTGCGCCACCTGGCGGCTGATGGCGCTTTGCGTCAGGTGAAGTTCGCTGGCGGCGCGGGTGAAGCTGCCATGCCGCATGGCCGACTCGAAGGCGACCAGGCAAGGCAGGGGCGGAAGGGGGGAGATACGCATGGCGGCGAGTGGAACGGTATAGCCGCCATGATAGTCCGCGGTGATGGCGAGAGGCTGGTCGCTGTAGCGCGGGGCTTTGGCCCTGCCGCTGGCTTCGCTCAGGCGGGCTGGCGATGCAGCCGTCCTGCCTGCATCACCAACGCCAGGTGTTCGCCCTGGCCGCACAGCACACTGATGTCCGCTAGCGGGTTGCCATCGACCGCGATCAGGTCGGCCAGCGCGCCGGCACGCACGGTGCCGAGCTCGCCTTCGCGCTGCAGGATCGCGGCGGCGATCGAGGTGGCGCTGCGGATCGCCTCCAGGTTGCCGAGCAGCTCCGCGCGGATGCGGAATTCATCCGACTGGTCCTGGTGCATCTCGCCCAGCAGGTCGGAGCCAAAGCCCATCGGCACGCCGGCCTCCGCATAGATGGCGAGGGAGTCGCGGCCGGCCTGGCGCACGGTTTCGATCTTGGCCACCGATTCCGACGGCAAGCCCAGGCGCGCGCCGTCGCGCGCGAGCGCTTCGTAGGTGACCAGGGTAGGCACCACGAACGCGCCATGCTCGCGCATCACGCGCGCGGCCGCGCGGTCGACCAGGTTGCCGTGCTCGATGGTGCGCACGCCACAGCGCACCGCGCGCGCGATGGCACGGCCGGTATAGGCGTGCGCCATCACATACGTCTGGGCCGCTTCTGCCTCGGCCACGATGGCGCGGATCTCGTCTTCACTGTATTGCGTGTTGCCGATCGGGTCGGTGGGCGACGCCACGCCGCCGGATGCCATGATCTTGATCTGCGTGGCGCCCTTCTGGATCTCTTCGCGCACCGCCAGGCGCACCGCATCCACGCCATCGGCCACACGGGCGATGGCGCCCGCACGGAAGGCGCACGAGCATGGCTCCAGCACGTCGGCGCGCGGCCGGAAGTCGCCGTGCCCGCCGGTTTGCGACAGCGCCTTGCCGGACGGGAAGATGCGCGGGCCGGGCACCAGGCCGGTCTCGATGGCCTGCGACAGGCCCCAGTCGGCGCCGCCCGCATCGCGCACGGTGGTGAAGCCGCGCTCGAGCATGGCTTTCATGATCGGCACGGCGCGCAACGCCACCAGTACATTAGGCTGCACCGCATTCAGGCCGAGGTTGGCCAGAGACGCCAGCACGTGCACGTGGCAGTCGATCAGCCCGGGCATCACAGTCTTGCCGGCGAGGTCGATCACGTGCGCGGCGGGCGCGTGGATTGGCGTGGCCGAAACGCCGGCGATGCGCTCGCCCTCGATCAGCACATCGTGGCGCTGCAGGAGGCTGCCGTGGGCAGGGTCGAGGACGTTGCCGCCTTTGAGTAGGATCTGTTTCATGCGCGGGACGGTGATTAGACGGGTTGAGCGGCTCGGATAGCCTGCGCCGGGCGCAGGTAGGCTGGCTCGCGCACCAGGCGCGTGCCGGCCAGGCTGATGGCGGCGGCGAACATCACGTAGAACGCAGGCGCCATGGTGCTGCCCGTGCTGGCGATCAGCCAGGTGATGATGAACGACGCGAAGCCGCCGAAGATGGTGACCGCCAGATTGTAGGCGACCGACAATCCGGTCGACAGCACCTTGGCCGGGAAGAGCTCGGAGAACGCCGCCAGGATCGGGCCGGTGTAGGTGGCGATCAGGACACCGAACACCAGCTGGAAGACCACCAGCGAAGCCAGCCCCGGGGCCTGGTTGATGTAGGCGAACATCGGGTAAGCCAGCAGCAGGATCAGCAGCGCCGAACTCGATAGCAGCACGCGGCGCCCGATGCGATCGGCCAGCAGCCCGACCAGCGGCGAACACACCATGATCGCCACGCCACCCACCATGCCGGCGATGAAGCCAGTCGACTGCGGCACATGGAGCACTTTGACCGAGTACGTCGGCATGTAGAACAGCAGCACGTAGGTGCAGACCGTCCACAGGATCACCATCGAGAAGCTGGCCGCGGTCTGGCGCGGGTAGTCGCGCAGCACTTCGGTCAGCGGCGAGTCCGACTTGTCGGTGGCATCGCGGAAGGCCGGCGTCTCGTCGAGATGATGGCGGATGTAGTAGCCCACTGGCCCGATCACGATGCCGAGCAGGAATGGCAGGCGCCAGCCCCAGCTATTGAGCGCCTCGGTGCTCAGCGCGGAGGTGACGAAGGTACCGGCCGCGGCGCCCAGCAGCACAGCCACGCCGATGCTCGCCTGGATCCAGCTGGAGTAGTAGGCGCGGCGCTCCACCGGTGCGTACTCGGTCAGGAAGGCGGTGGCGCCGCCCATCTCGCCGCCGGCGGAGAAGCCCTGCAGCAGCCGTGCCACCACGATCAGCAGCGGTGCGAAGACGCCGATCTGATCATAGGTGGGCGCCAGGCCGATCATGGTGGTGCCCAGCGCCATCAGCAGGATGGTCAGCGACAGCGCCGCCTTGCGGCCCACGCGGTCGGCGTATACCCCGAGGATGATGCCACCGACCGGCCGCATGAAGAATCCCACGCCAAACGTGGCAACCGCAAGCAGCAACGACGACAGGTCATTGCCGGTGGGAAAGAAGAGCTTCGCGATGATGACGGCAAAGAAGCTGTAGACGGTGAAGTCGAACCACTCGAGACCGTTGCCGATCACGGTGGCGACGATGGCGCGGCGGCGTTGCGCGCCGCTGACGCCTGGTGGCTTCGATGGCGCTTCTGGGTGGGCGCTTGCGTGCATGACATCCTCCTGGGTTGGCGGGCCCGGTGCGCGCACCGCGTCGATGCCGGGTCGGCGTGGCAGCGCCGCCCGGTGCGGTCGGGGATCAATCGGCGCACGGCAGGTAGTCCGATGGTAGGAGCAGCGCCGCCGGGCCGAAAACGAATTCTGCGCATGTCGTCATGCGGGCAGCGCATGGCAGGCAACGGGCCGCATGCCGCGCAAGGGAGCGCGGGCGGCATCGGTGGGGCGGGCGGGGGCGGGTGGGGATGGGTGCGGCGGAGGTGGCGCGGCGGCAATGCGCGCGGCCAAGCTGGCAGCGATGCCGGTGCCGTCGGTGGCACCGGCATCGCCGGTCGTGGCAGGCTAGCGTTCGCGCTCCCAGGTCTGGGTGCGGCCCAGCAGGCTGATGCCGATGAAGCCGCGCACGTTGAGCTTCTTGCCGTCATCCGCCAGCGACATCTTGGTTTTGTAGAGCTTGCCGCTTTCGGGGTCGAGGATCTCGCCGCCGCTCCACTCGTTGTCGCCGGTCTTGCGCAGGCCGGTGATGATAGTCATCCCCATGATGGGCTGGTCGCGGCGTGCGTCGGTGCACTTGTCGCACACCTTGGTCTTGCCGTCGTTCTCGGTGAAGCTCTTGACCAGCTTGCCGCTGTAGACGCCGTTCTGTTCGCTGATCTCCACCAGGCCGCGCGGCTTGCCGGTGGCGTCGTCGATGGTCTTCCATGAGCCGGCGGGGGTGGCCTGGGCCAGCGCGGCGGCGCTACCCAGCAGCGCGCCGGCGAGCACGGCGGTGCGTGCCGCGACGGCGGCGGCGCGTGCGACGGTGCGGGGGGCAGTAAAGTGCATCGGGATCTCCTCTTCGAGTTGGTGCGCGCCATGATGCCAGGACAGGGCCAGCCCTGCGGCGCGCGTACGCCAATCTACTGGCGATGGGCTCGCGCTGCAATCGCCAGCCCGCCTTTGCGTACGCACCAAAGCCTTCGCGGCAACCGCCGCAGACCGGCCTGGCGTCTGGAAGCTGGCGGATTCTGTCATGCAGCAAATTGTCCGCTGCCCGGCACTCGAAGCAATCCTCTAGCGGTGCGTTTCAGGTGGGGGCGCCATGCCGCGCTTGCTGCCGCAGGGGCGCCGGCGCGTGCGGCCATCCACGCTCTCGTTTCTTGCGCGCACTCGCGCGCCTGCTGCCGTTGGCAGTCGTCCATTCGGATGGTGCGCGAGCCGATGCCTCGCCACGCGATCTGCCGTCCTGGCCGACGCGCGAAGTCATCCGCTGGCGCACGCATGCCGACACCACCGTGAGACCACCGGCGAGATCACCAGCGACAGCACCAGCGATGCGAGACTCGGAAGGGCATCTCACGCGTCGACGACGCCYGCGAGATGCAAGCGCGAGATGCGAGTGCGAGAGGCCGATCGACATCGTTCGAGCATCGTTGGAGAGCGCGTGTCGCGGTGACGATTCTCAAACCGTTGCGTCGGCGCATCACTGCGCGCGCTGCGCGTGAGCGTATGTGCCGAGTCGAGGCGACGCGCACGGTCCGCGCCGCGTGCCGCGTTGCGGATGCGCGTCTTCACGATAGCGCTGCCGATGTCATCGCAGCGCTCGCTTGCATCCGGGCAACACGCGTCCCAGCACTCGCGTAACGCGTGCCGACGGTTGTCGCGCGGATCTTTTCTGCTTCCCCAAAAGCCTTTGTGCATGCGGGTTTCCGGCGTTACACAATGATCGGGAATTGGCATCGCCGAAGGGCATGGAAGAGGCGCCGAGAGCGATGCGCGCGCTGAAAATCCGGAGCACGCCAGCGACGTCTTCACGCTCGCGCGACGCTGTGTCGAAGCAGCATCGAGCATGGTCGCGAGCAGCGTCGCGAGGGTGCGAGAGACGCGATGAGAGCGCAGCGCGCGCAAGCAAAGACGAGGTCAGCGCAGCGCAACGACGAAGACGATGAAGTTGTCATGCTCGCACGCAAGTTTTTTTGCACTTTTTTCTTAACATCGCCCAACAAACGAATTATGATTCGCCTTGACAAGAGTCTCACTTCATTGCATGGCCTGCGTGGCAGGCAAGACAGCAAGATGCAACGATGAGGTTGGACGTGATGCGCAACGATGAGCGCCGCCCACTTCGATGCAATGAAACAGGTAGCTCAGGAGCACTAGAACTTTGACGCAGACCAAGCCGTACTGGTTTTCTAAAACGCGTGCAGTCTCCTTTGGCCCAGTAACGGGATGGGCGAACTACCCCCGAAAAAATGCCGTACGTGGTGTGCGTGGCCTAGCCCGCATCACGGAAATGCCGGCCGATATCTCTCTTTTCATGTCGCGCGCCGATCCGGCGGATGGCGCGGGCAGATCGAAAATTCCAGGGCGCGGCAAGCGTCAGAAGCCCGGCTGCGGGCTCCGCTTGGCCACATTCGCACCGCGCGCCGCGGTGCCCCTGCCACCGAATTCATTAGCGTGCGGCCACAACGCGCGCCGTGCGCCGATGAATCGCTCGCTCGATTGGGGTCGCACCGCAGTATCGCGCCTCGGGTCGGTCGGGTCGCCAACTTAGGTCATTCGATATTCACTCTCTAGTGAAGGAGTTATCCATGGCAACGACTGCAAAGAAGAAACCGGCGGCTAAGAAGGTCGCCGCCAAGCCGGCCGCCAAGAAGGCAGCCGCCCCGGCCAAGAAAGCCGCTGTGAAGAAGGTCGCCGCCAAGAAGGCAGCACCGGCCAAGAAAGCTGCACCGGCCAAGAAGGCCGCAGTGAAGAAGGTCGCCGCCAAGAAGGTCGTAGCGAAGAAGGCAGCGCCGGCCAAGAAGGCAGCCGCACCGGCAAAGAAGGCCGCCGCCAAGAAGGTTGTAGCCAAGAAGGCCGCACCGGCCAAGAAAGCTGCCGCCAAGAAGGTCGTAGCGAAGAAGGCCGCACCGGCCAAGAAGGTCGCCGCCAAGAAGGCCGCACCGGCCAAGAAGGCTGCACCGGCTGCCAAGAAGGCCGCGCCCGCCAAGAAGGCTGCTGCTGCCAAGAAGGCTGCTCCGGCTAAGAAGGCGCCTGCTGCCAAGAAGGCACCGGCCAAGAAGGCTGCTGCCAAGAAGGCCGCGCCTGCCAAGCCTGCCGCTGCACCTGCTGTTGCACCCGCTGCAGCTGCCAAGACCGCGCTGAACCCGGCTGCGGCATGGCCTTTCCCCACGGGCACCCGTCCGTAAGCGTGCCGGCAACGGCTACCGCTGGGAATTGCCAAGGCACGCAGGGCGTGCCGCACTGACCGGATACCGCGTATCCGGTCCGCAGGACGCTAGTCTTGCCAACCCGTCGATGGTGCAAGCCCGGCGGGTTTTTTCATGGGCGCTCGAAAGACGGCAAGCGAAGCACGGAACGCGGGACAGAGGACATGGCAGCCCGGCCCGGGAACGCCGCAAAGAAAAAGCGCTGCTCCGGTGAAGGAGGCAGCGCTTTGCCAGGGTCGTATTGCGGCGTGTGCGGCGCGGTCCCTGAGACCGCTCCAGAACGTGCCAGGAGCTATCGGGCAGCGGGGGTGGCAACCTAGGCTGCCACCCCCGCTGCGCGGCCACCCGGGGCCGCCCAGGGCCACCCCATGCCGTCCCGCGTACCCTCTTAGTGCGTGACGCGGGTCGTGCCGCCCGACGACAGCAAGCGCACGCGCTCGCCCGGACGGAAGGCTTCGTCGGCGTCCTGGACGATGGCGCGCATATCGCCGTTGTCCAGGCGCACGGTGATTTCCAGGCCACGGCGCTGGCTGATCTTGTTCTCGGCCATGCTGCCGGCGATGCCGCCGAGCACGGCGCCCAGCACGCCGGCTGCCACCGAGCCGCCGCCGTTGCCGATGGTGCTGCCCGCGGCGATGCCGCCGATGGCGCCACCGGCGATCGTGCCGGCGCCGGTCTGGTCGCCCTGGATCAGCACCTCGCGAACCGTCTCGACCACGCCGTAGCGCAAGGTCTGCTCGCGCTGCGCCTGGCCCGGCTTATAGATGCTGGCGGAATTCGACTGCGCAGCGCAGCCAGCCACCAGGGTGGCTGCGGCGGCGAGCGCGATGGCGCTGGTGCGAATCAGGGTGTGCATAGGATCAATCCCGGAAAAGGTGTTACTCGTAGCGGTAGCCAAAAGCGGACTGGAAGCGCTCACCGATTTCGTCGCGCGACGGCTTGTGGTTCTGCGGACCCTGGTGCGCGATCTTGATGGAGCCCATCAGGCTGGCAAGCCGGCCCGTTGTTTCCCAGTCGAAGCCCTGTTCGATGCCGTAAAGCAGGCCGCCGCGGAAGGCATCGCCGCAGCCCGTCGGATCGACCACGCGATCCGCTTTCACGGAGGCGATATTGTACTTCTGGTTGTCGGCAAAGACGGTGGCGCCCTTTTCGCCGTGGGTCACGATGAACGCCTTGACCTGCGCGGCGACTTCATCGCTGGTCCAGCCGGTACGCGACAGCAGAACCTGGGCTTCGTAGTCATTGACCGTCACGTAGCTGGCGAGTTCAACGAACTGGCGCAGATCGTCGCCGTTGAACAGCGGCATGGCCTGGCCCAGGTCGAAGATGAACGGAACGCCGGCGTCGGCGAACTGGCGCGCGTGGTGCAGCATGCCTTCGCGGCTGTCGGGGGCGACGATGCCCAGGCCGGGCGCGTTGCTGCCGCCGAGCGCGTCCTGCACCTGCGAGAGCTGCGACTGGTTCATCGCGCCGGGGTGGAATGCCGTGATCTGGTTGTTCTCCAGGTCGGTCGTGATCATCGCTTGCGCCGTGAAGGTGTCAGGCAGGGTGCGGATGTGCTCGGTGCCGATATCGAGCGCGCGCAGGTGTTGCAGGTAGGGCTCGGCGTCGACGCCGACGGTAGCCATGATCACCGGGTTGCCGCCAAGCAGCTTCAGCGTGTAGGCGATATTGCCGGCGCAGCCGCCGAACTCGCGGCGCATGGACGGGACCAGGAAGGACACGTTCAGCATGTGGATCTGGTCGGGCAGGATATGTTCGCGGAAATGTCCCTCGAACGTCATGATGGTGTCGTAGGCAACGGAGCCACAGATCAGGCTGGACATGCTCTCTCCAATTCTCGTAATGCGGGCTGACGGGGCCACCGGGTCGTGCAGGTGCCCCTGAATGCAAAAACGGCCACCCGTTTTGCCGGGTGGCCGCGCCTGGCAGGTGGCGCGCTTACTTCAGTGCGGCCAGTGCGGCGTCGTAGTTCGGCTCGTTCTTGATTTCCGAGACCAGTTCGCTGTACTTCACGGTGTCGTTCTCATCGAGCACCACCACGGCGCGCGCGGTCACGCCGGCCAGCGGGCCGGTCTTGATGTCCACGCCGTAGTTGCCCTTGAAGTCGGCGCCGCGCATCAGCGACAGCGGCACCACGTTGGCCAGGCCTTCAGCGGTGCAGAAGCGGCCCATGGCGAACGGCAGGTCGGCCGAGACGGTCAGCACAACGGTGTTGGCCAGGCCGCTGGCGGCTTCGTTGAACTTGCGCGCCGAAGCCTGGCACACCGGGGTGTCCAGGCTGGGGACGATATTGAGCACCTTGCGCTTGCCGGCGAAGTCAGCCAGCGTGACATCCTTCAGGTCCTTGCCGACCAGCGAGAATGCGGGGGCCTTGTCGCCGGCTTGCGGAAACTTGCCGCCGACTTCGATGGCGTTGCCGCCGAGGGTGACGTTGCTCATATGTGCTCCTGTGTGAAATGTGGGCTCGCAAATCGGGGGCGCTCGGGATTGGCGGCGAGCCCAGATGGAATTCAGGGATAGAAGATCAGCACGCGGTAGTTTGCCGCCGCTTGCTGCGACCGGAATCGTACCCGAACCGGCAGCTCCGTGCCTGCCCGCAGGCCATGTGTGGCAAAGGCCTGCTGCTCGGCTTCAAGGTAGTCGGCGGGTTGGAGCACCTTGCGCAGCAGGAGCTGGTCCTGGAGGTCCGTCATGACCAGCTCGATGGCGGGCAGCGCCACGGTGGCGCGGCCCTGGTTGCGCAGCGTCACGGCGAGCAGGTAGGCGTCGGATTCGTCATCCTGCTTTTGCAGCAGCGAGCTCTCGATGCGCAAGGCGTCGATGTCGCGCCACGGTGCCACCGCGCAACCCAGCGCAGCGCAGGCCGCCTCGAGGGCGGGGCGCAATACGGGGAAGCGGCCGGACAACTGGCTGCGCGCCAGGTAGGTGCCTTGCACCAGGCCCGCAATCACGAGGAACCCGATCGCCAGCCTTTGCAGCATGCGCTTGCGCTTGGCCGGGCCAGGATCGCGCTCGCGCGCATGGCGCAGGAAGTCGGGCGCGAAGGACGGGGTGGCAGGCGTGTCGCTGCGCATCCACGGCCGCTCGGCCTGTTCGCGTGAGATCGCTTCGGGAATCTCGGGGAGGTCGTCCTGCGCTTCGGCGCGCAGGTAGCCGCTTGCGCTCGGGATGGCCGCGGCGTCGGCGTCGGTGTTGGCGGCGGCACTCGTGGTGGCTTGGCTGGTGGCGGATGCTTCGTTCGCCGCTTTCGCTATGTTGGCTGCGCTTTCCGTATCGGCGATGTCCGCGGTGTGCGTGGCATCGTCGTCGCTCAGCGTGCTGGGGTCGAGCCGCGGCCAGGGTGCAGCTTCCGGCGCGCGTGCTTCGCTTGCCCGCGATGCCTCTGGCTCTGCCTCGGCCTCGGCGGGAAGGCCGACTTCCTCGCTCTCGACGATGCCGGGTACGAACACCGCGGAAGGCTCGTCCTCGTCCTTGTCCTCGTCAGCGTTGCCGGCTTCCGGCTCCATCCGATGGTTGCCGGCCTGCACGGCCTCGTCCGCTTCCGCCTGCGTTTGGTACAGCATGACGGTGGGCGCATCGAGCGCCGGCACGTCGTAGCCAGGGTCGTAGCCGGGGTCGAAGGGCGCGGCGGCGGGGCGGCTGTCGTCGGGGTCGTGCTGGGGGGGCGTGTCGACGTGCGCTGCTTCGTGTGGCACGGCGGTGGCTTCGGCCGGGTGCGCTTGCGCGTCCGGGTGCGCCACGGCATGCGCCCGCTTGCGCGGGGCGCGCGGTGCGCGGGCAGCCTTGTGTGCTTCTTCGTGTGTTTCTTCGTGCGCGTGCTCGGCGGGCGCCTCCTGTGCCGGGGGCGCGGCGGGGGCAGGGGCGGCAATGCCTTCCCCCGCCTGCGCGACGGTCTCAGGGCCGGCTGCCGGCTCGGGCGCCGGCAACTCGATCAGGTGCTCGCGTGCATCGAAGACGGTGTCGCACTGGCCGCAGCGGACCAGTCCCTGGCGCAGCCGCAGCTGGTCCGCCACCAGCCGAAAGGCAGTGCGACAGGCCGGGCAACGCGTGACGAGCTTGGCGGCCATGGGCTGGGCTCAGCGCTGGGTGCCGGTGCCTTCACCGCGGGTGCCATGCAGGCAGACCCAGCCTTCCTCGCTGCGCCAGACTGACATGGGCAGCCAGGGCGCGTAGGCCGCGGCGACTTCGTCGGCCTGCCGCTCCAGCACGCCCGACAGCACCAGCCGGCCGCCGGGGCGAACCCGCGCGCTCAGCATGGCCGCCATCAGCTTCAGCGGGTTGGACAGGATATTGGCGACGACGAGGTCGTAGCTGGCCTCGGAGACGGTTTCCGGCAGCGCGAAGGTGGCCTCCACGCGATTGCGCTCGGCGTTATAGCGCGAGGCTTCCACCGCGTTGGGGTCGATATCGATGCCGAGCGTGTCGCCGGCGCCCAGCTTGCGCGCCACGATGGCGAGGATGCCCGAGCCACAGCCGTAGTCGAGCACCGTTTCGCCGGCCTTGATGTTCTGTTCCAGCCACTGCATGCACAGCCGCGTGGTGGGATGGCTGCCAGTACCGAAGGCTAGGCCCGGGTCCAGCTCCAGCACCACCGCGTCGGGGTCCGGCGCGTCGTGCCAGGACGGCACCACCCAGATGCGCTCGCCGATGCGGATCGGCGCGAACTGGGATTGCGTCAGGCGCACCCAGTCCTGGTCTTCGACGGGGCGCAGCTGGTAAGCCGGCACCGGGTCGATGCCCAGCGCATTGGCGGCAGCGGCCACCACCAGCACGGGGTCGGCGCTGTCGTCAAACAGCGCCACCACGCGTGAGCGGTTCCATGCCAGGCGGGTCGGCTCCATGCCGGGCTCGCCGAACAGYGGCTGCTCGTCGGGCGTATCGGCATCGGCGTCTTCCACCGAGACCGACAGCGCGCCGAGGTCGAACAGCGCGTCAGACCAGGCTTCGGCCTGATCTTGTGCGATTTCGATCACACATTCCTGAAATGCCACAGGCGATCCTTGTCGATCAGTTATGACTGGCCGCGCCGGGGCTTCAGATCTTGCCGCCCTTGGCCACGTTCTTCTGGGCCAGGCGGTGCTCGAGATAGTGAATGCTGGTGCCGCCTTCGACGAAGTTGGCATCGAGCATCAGCTCACGGTGCAGCGGTACGTTGGTCTGGATGCCGTCCACCACCATTTCCGACAGCGCGATCCGCATGCGGGCGATGGCCTGCTCGCGGGTGGCGCCGTAGGTGATGATCTTGCCGATCATCGAATCGTAGTTGGGCGGCACGAAGTAGCCATCATACGCGTGCGAGTCGACCCGCACGCCGGGACCGCCGGGCATGTGCCACGCGGTGATGCGCCCGGGCGACGGCGTGAACTTGAACGGGTCCTCGGCGTTGATGCGGCATTCGATCGAGTGGCCGCGCAGCTGCACGTCCTTCTGGCGCCAGCGCAGCTTCTCGCCAAAGGCGATGCGGATCTGCTCCTGCACGATGTCGATGCCGGTGATCATCTCGGTGACCGGGTGCTCAACCTGCACGCGCGTGTTCATCTCGATGAAGTAGAACTCGTTRTTCTCATACAGGAATTCGAAGGTGCCGGCGCCACGGTAGCCGATCTTCTTGCAGGCCTCGGCGCAGCGGTCGCCGATGCGCTCGATCAGGCGGCGCGGGATGTGCGGCGCAGGTGCTTCTTCGATGACCTTCTGGTGGCGGCGCTGCATCGAGCAGTCGCGCTCGCCCAGCCAGATGGCCTGGCGATGCTGGTCGGCCAGGATCTGGATCTCGACGTGCCGGGGGTTCTCCAGGAATTTCTCCATGTAGACCTCCGGGTTGCCGAAGGCACGGCCGGCTTCCTCGCGCGTCATGTTGACCGCATTGACCAGGGCGGCCTCGGTGTGCACCACGCGCATGCCGCGGCCACCGCCGCCGCCCGCTGCCTTGATGATGACCGGATAGCCCACGGCACGCGCCGTGGCCAGGATTTCCTTGGGGTCGTCGGGCAGGGCGCCTTCGGAACCCGGCACGCACGGCACGCCCGACTTGATCATGGCCTGTTTGGCCGAGACCTTGTCGCCCATCAGGCGGATGCTCTCGGAGGTCGGGCCGATGAAGACGAAACCGGACTTTTCCACGCGTTCGGCGAAGTCGGCGTTTTCCGACAAGAAGCCGTAGCCCGGGTGGATGGCTTGCGCATCGGTCACCTCGGCGGCCGAGATGATGGCCGGCATGTTGAGGTACGACAGCGGCGAGGGTGCCGGGCCGATACAGACGGCTTCGTCGGCCAGCTTGACGTACTTGGCTTCCTTGTCGGCTTCCGAATACACCACCACAGTCTTGATGCCGAGCTCGCGGCAGGCGCGCTGGATGCGAAGGGCGATTTCACCGCGATTCGCGATCAGAATTTTTTCAAACATAGTCACTCTCTGCGAGGAGAAAGGCGGTCCCACCGCGGCGGATCGTGGCGTCTCCGGCGAGGGCAGCCGGAGTGCGGGCGGGGGTGCTGGCACCGGGACGAGGAACGCCCGGTGGCCGTCGCCGCCGTGGCTGGCCGGAGAATTCCGGCGCAGGCTGCGGGCGGCGCGGCATGCCGGTCAGTTTCAGCCGATGATGAACAGCGGCTGGCCGTATTCCACCGCCTGGCCATTCTCGACCAGGATTTCCTTGATCACGCCAGCCTTGTCCGACTCGATCTCGTTGAGCAGCTTCATCGCTTCGATGATGCAGACCGTCTGGCCTTCCTTGACGGTATCGCCCACATTGACGAACGACGCCGCGCCCGGCGACGGTGCGCGATAGAAGGTACCGACCATCGGCGAGGTCACGACATGGCCCACCGGCAGTTGCGGCGCGGCCGGCTCGCTACCGGCGACGGGCATCGCGACCGGCGCGGCGGCCGGAGGCAGTGCCTGCATCGGCTGCATGGCCATCGGCGCGGCGATGACCTGCGGCGGCGCCTTGACGATCCGCACCTTGCCTTCGCCTTCGGTGACTTCCAGCTCGGAGATGCCGGACTCGGCCACCAGGTCGATCAGCGTCTTCAGCTTGCGCAGGTCCATCTTCTATCCTCCTGAATCGGGTTGTCCGGCGGCCACCGCTCTGGTGGCTGCGTCCGGGAAAAACTGACGCCTCCGGCGGGCTGCCTTGGTCCGCCGCGAACATGGCGGCGGGGCAGGCGCCGGGGGGCGCTGTAACGGTTTAAGAAATCAATGGGCGGATCAGGCCTTGGGCAGCGCCTGTTCCAGCTCCTGCCCGAGGGCATAGTCCAGCGCCAGCAGATACCCCTGCCAGCCAAGTCCGCAGATCACTCCGATCGCCACATCGGAGAAATAAGAGTGATGACGGAAGCTCTCGCGCCGATGCACGTTCGACAAGTGGACTTCCACAAACGGAATCGCCACCCCGGCCAGCGCATCGCGCAGCGCTACGCTGGTATGCGTATAGGCGGCCGGGTTGATGATGATGAAATCCACGCCCTCGCCGCGCGCGGCATGGATACGATCCACCAGCGCGCCCTCATGGTTGGACTGAAACGTAGCCAGGGTGATGCCGGTCTGGCGGGCTCGCTGCGCGAGGGCCAGGTCGATATCGGCTAGTTTCGTGTACCCATAAGTCTCCGGCTCCCGCGTGCCCAGCAAATTCAGGTTCGGTCCGTGCAGGACCAGCACCTTGCGGTAGCGGGGGGAGCGGCGTTCGGGAGGCGTATCGATCACGGCGGCTCGACCATTTCAACGAAATTGCGCGGAGATTACCGTAGCTTAGAGTGATTTGTCTAGCAGCGTAGACATAGGCAGCTTCGAAGCAGGCGAGTTTTCAGGCCCGATTCCGCACTTTGGGGTCGCGAAATCGTGTTTCGATCAAATTGCGCGATGATCGAACAAGGTTAGGAGAAAATCGCCCCAAATCAAGAATCTTATGGCTAGCTGCGAGGCAGCGCGGCGCGCAGCTCGTCAGGGGAAACCCTGCCCATTTTGCGGTAGCTGACCGTGCCATCGGGCGCAATGATCACTGTATAGGGCAGGCCGCCGGCCGCGTTGCCAAAGTTGCGCGAAAGCTCCGTACCGGCAAATCCGGCCACGGCCAGTGGGTAGGAGACGGGGATCTTCTTGATGAACTGCTGGATATTGTTAGCGGAATCGATGCCGATGCCGACAAATTCCACTTTTCGTCCCGTGTATTCCTTGTGCAATGCGTTCAGGTCGGGCATTTCTTCCACGCAGGGACCGCACCAGGGTGCCCAGAAGTTCACAACCACCGTTTTTCCGCGAAGTTGCGCGAAGTTGATCTGGGCGCCGTCCGGATCTGGCAGTTGCGTGCGCAGGAACGTCTCGACGGCCTCGTCGGATGCCGGCTTGGGCGAAAACACATAGTGCCCGGCCAGCGCGCCCGCGGCGGCGGCCACGACGGCAACGGCAAGCCAGGCCCAGAGGCGGCTGCGGCGGACAGGAGTGCTGGTGGAAGAGGTCATGGCAGCAAGAAAGATAGCGGCTGATGGAAGAGGTAAGAACCCGGAGGGCTCCATGGGGACGGGGTGCAGGGCCTGTGGCCGGCCTCGCCCGCGCTCCCGGTCAAAGGTGGCGCTCAGGCCGCTGCGGGCGCGTCGGGCATCTGGGGGGCTGCCACGTCGGCGGCCGCCAGCAGCGCCTGCACGGCGTCCACATCGGCACGGGCAACCCGGCCGCTGGCCGCGGCCCGGACTGCGCCGCGTTCGTCATCTGCATCATACAGCGCTATATGGATGCCGACGGGCTGGCCAAGTTCCGTGCGGATCTCTCCCGCCAGCAGGCGCGCATCGCGCACGGCCGGCCACTGTCCCTTCCAGAGGAAACTCAGGGTCTCGACCTCGCCGCGGCCGGCGAAGTGCCGGGTCTCGCTGGTGTCGAAGTCCACGCCAGCGTTGAGCAGGTGCAGGGTGAGATCCTTGGGGCTATCGCAAAAGCACTGCAGATAGACGTCGGAATGCTCGGTGGCGGTGCCATTGAGCACGGCCCCGGCCAGGTATGGGCGGAATGCGGCGAGGTCGCGCATGGCAAGCACGGCCAGCCGGCGCAGCAGCGCCAGCACGCGAGGCTGGCTCTCCGAGTGGAACAGTGCCTGATAGAGACGGACCTCCGCTTCCACGGCCTCGTTGTCGGGGAGCCACTCGCCCGCCACGCGCACGTCGCCCAGCAGCTGCCGCGCGGCCTTGCGCTTGGCCGTGGCGTAGTCGGTGCCATCTTCCGCGATCATGCGGGCGGCGGCCTGGGCGATTTCCTCGCGCAGGCGGATGGGGTCGAGGGTGGGGCGGCGGGGCATGGGGGGATGATACCGGAGGGATCGCGGCCTGCGCGCTAGGGTCGGGTTTTGCTTTTTAGAGTGGCCGGTGACGGGGAGATTCCTTGGGGCGAAGGCGCCGGCCTGGAAATCTGCCGTGCCCGGCCGCCGGCCTTTCCCGCACGGCGTCGCCGTCACCCCCTCAGGTACAATTCTCTCCATCCAGAAGCAACCCGGCCCGGCCGCCCTGGCCCGCCCAATCCTAAATCCCATGCATATTCACATCCTCGGTATCTGCGGCACATTCATGGGCGGCCTCGCCGTGCTTGCCAAGCAGGCTGGCCACCGCGTCACCGGATGCGATGCCAATGTCTATCCGCCGATGAGCACGCAGCTCGAGGCGCAGGGCATTGAGCTGATCGAGGGCTTCGATCCTGGCCAGCTGGCGCTGGAGCCGGACCTGTTCGTCATCGGCAATGTGGTGTCGCGCGGCAATCCGCTGATGGAGGCCATCCTCAACCGCAACCTGCCTTACGTCTCCGGCCCGCAGTGGCTCGGGGAGCATGTGCTGCGCGGCAAATGGACGCTGGCGGTGGCGGGCACCCATGGCAAGACCACCACCACCTCCATGCTGGCCTGGATCCTGGAAGATGCCGGCTACCAGCCGGGCTTCCTGGTGGGCGGCGTGCCGCAGAATTTTGGCGTGTCGGCGCGGGTGACCGACTCTGACTTCTTCGTGATCGAGGCTGATGAGTACGACACGGCGTTCTTCGACAAGCGCAGCAAGTTTGTCCATTACCGTCCGCGCACGGCCATCCTGAACAACCTGGAATACGACCACGCCGACATCTTCCCTGATCTTGCTGCCATCGAGACCCAGTTCCATCATTTGGTGCGCACCGTGCCGGAGCAGGGCCGGCTGATCGTCAACGGCTTTGAGGAAAGCCTGGCGCGCGTGCTGGAGCGGGGCTGCTGGAGCGAGACCGAGCAATTCGGCATCGGCGACTGGCGCGCGGGCGAGCCCGCCGAGGGTGATGCCGCCAGCGATAGCGTGACCCAGGACAGCTTCGATGTCTGGTTCGGCGACGCGCTGCAAGGCCGGCTCAACTGGGCCTTGCAAGGCACGCACAACCGGATGAATGCGCTGGCTGCGATTGCGGCTGCCCGCCATGTGGGCGTGCCAGCGCCGCAGGCGATCGATTCCTTGTCGCGCTTCGCTAATGTGAAGCGCCGCATGGAAGTGCGTGGCGTGGTCAATGGCATCACGGTCTATGACGACTTTGCCCACCATCCCACGGCGATCCAGACCACGCTGGACGGCCTGCGCAAGCGGGTTGGCGCGGCGCGCATCCTGGCGGTGCTGGAGCCGCGCTCCAACACCATGAAGCTGGGCGTGATGAAGGCGCAGCTCCCGGCCAGCCTCGAGGCGGCTGACCTGGTGTTCGGGTATGGCGCGGCCAGCGGCAAGGATGCGCTGGGCTGGGACCTGGCCGAATCGCTGGCGCCGCTGGGCGAGCGCGCGGCGGCGTTCAGCGACCTTCCCGAGCTGGTCCGCGCGGTGCGAGCCGCCGCGCGCCCGGGCGACCATGTGCTGGTCATGAGCAACGGCGGCTTCGGCGGCGTCCACCAGAAGCTGCTGGACGCGTTTGCCGCAGGTGTTTCCGCCTGAGCGGGGCCTGGCATGCTGCTATACCTGCACGGTTTCCGCTCATCTCCACAGTCCTTCAAGGCGCGCCTGGTCCAGGAGCGCATGCGTGAATGGGGCGTGGGACGCTATTACGCCTGTCCGGTGCTGAATGTGTCGCCGGTCCAGGCTATCGCCCAGGCCGAAGCGGCCATCGCGGCCTCGCAGGCCGGTGGCGCACAGCCGCTTACCATCATCGGCTCCTCGCTGGGCGGCTTCTATGCGCGCTGGCTGGCCGAGCGCCACGGCTGCCGCGCAGTGCTTCTTAACCCGGCGGTGCATCCCTGGACCGACCTGGAGCGCCACCTGGGCGACCAGCCGCTCTGGCACGGCGGTGGCTCGGTGCGGGTGGAACGCCACCACCTGGATGAACTTGTGGCGTTGCGGGTCGAGCCCATCACCCGGCCGGAGCGCTATTTCCTGCTGGCCGCGACCGGTGACGAGGTGCTGGACTACCGCGAGATGCTGGCGGCCTTCCCCGGCGCGCACACGCGCGTCATCGAGGGCAGCGACCACGGCATCAGCGAATTTGCCGGCTACGTCGACGAAGTCCTCGCTTTCTGCGGCTATGGACCCGATGGCCAGATCGGCCAGGGCGACGCCATCGACCCCATCGGCCCGGAGCCACGGGCATGAACGCGGCATGAACGGGGCGCATCTGCGCCGCAGTGGTTGGCACGCCCGTCTACCCGAAGATCCCGCCATCAGCGCTAACCTGCGCCGCTGGGTGACCGGTGATGGCTCGCTCACTGCCCGGCTGGTGGCGGCGTCGGACGCTTTTCGGGTGCGCCGCCTGGCGCAGCGCATGGAACTCGCCCTTGCCGATGAATGGCAGGCGCTGGGGCTGCCTGCCCGTCGCCGCGCGCTGGCGCGCGAGGTGCTGCTGATCTGTGATGGGGTGCCGGCCATCTTTGCCCATACCGTGGTGAAGCCTGACCATGCCCGGCGCGACTGGCCGTTCCTGCGCGGCCTGGGCGAGCGCCCGCTGGGCAGCGCGCTGTTCGTCGATCCCCGCGTGCGGCGCGAGCCGTTTGCCTTTGCGCGCCTGCTTGCGCATCACCCGCTGCGGCGCCGGCTGGAACTAGCCGTGCCGGCCATGCGGGAACTCGCTGCGTCATCGGCGTTGCCCGCGCGGCGCTCGGCCTTCCGGCGTGGCGACGGCGTCATGCTGGTGACCGAGGTATTCCTGCCCGACCTGCTGGCGCGGCCCGCGCCGGAACTGAGCGGTTCCAGCCAGAAGCCGCCAGGTAGCCATCCAGGACAAGAACTTTCCCCAGATCGATAATCGCGACGAAGAAGAAGAGACGACCATCATGAAATTGCAGGGACGTGTTGCCATCATCACTGGCGCTGCCGCCGGGATCGGTTTTGCCACCGCGCAGCGCTTTGCCGCGGAAGGTGCGCTCTTGGTGCTTTGCGACGTGCAGGAGGAGCGCGTGCGCGCCGCCGCCGGGACGCTCGCCGCTTCAGGCGCCACCGTGAGCGCCCACAAGGTCGACGTGACGCGCCGCGACGAGGTCGACGCCATGGTGGCGGCCACGCTGGCCAGGCACGGCCGCATCGACATCCTTGTCAATAACGCTGGCATCACCAAGGATGCACGCCTGACCAAGATGACCGAAGCCCAGTTCGACGCGGTGATCGACGTCAATCTCAAGGGCGTCTTCAACTGCGCCCAGGCCGTGGCCGACATCATGGCAGAGCAGGGCAAGGGTGTGATTCTCAATGCCTCCAGCGTGGTTGGCCTGTACGGCAACTTCGGCCAGACCAACTATGCGGCGAGCAAGTTCGGTGTGATCGGCTTCACCAAGACGTGGGCGCGCGAGCTGGGCCCCAAGGGCGTGCGCGTCAACGCGGTGTGCCCGGGTTTCGTCGCCACCGAGATCCTGCAGACCGTGCCGGAGAAGGTGCTGGACGGTATGAAATCGTCTTGCTGGCTGCGCCGTCTGGCGGAGCCGGCCGAAATCGCCAGCATCTACACCTTCCTCGCCAGCGACGATGCCAGCTACGTCAATGGCGTGGCGATCGAGGCCAGCGGCGGCATGTCGCTGTAACAGCCCGCCCTGCGCCGGGCTTGCAGCCGGCGCGGTGCGGTATCATCTCAGGTCCGGTTGCCGTCTTGCCTGAAGGCGGCCTTGCACCATTTCTCTCACCGGGCCGTTCCCGCAGGCGTGACAAAGCGCCAGGGTGCTTGGTTTGCCAAGTGCGGTTCCCGGCATTTCTGAAAGTACCGATCCATGCAGTTGCTGTTCGAAGAAGGCGGCGAGATTCGCGCCGGCACCGTGCTGACCCAGCAGGGCGAGTCGTACCAGGTGGAGCTGCCCGCGGGCAAGCGCACCAAGGTCAAGTCGCGCGACGTATTGCTGCAGTTCGCGCAGCCGTCGGCGATCGAGCTGTTGCGCCAGACCGCCGACTTGGTCGGCGAGGTTGACCTGGAATTCCTGTGGGAATGCGCATCGGAGGACGAGTTCGGCTTTGTCGACCTGGCTGCCGAGTACTACGGCGCGGGTGCGAGCGTGGTGCAGCAAGCCGCGCTGGCGCAGACGCTGCACGGCAATCCGGTCTATTTCCGCCGCAAGGGCCGCGGGCGCTACCAGCGCGCGCCGGAAGACCAGTTGAAGGCTGCGCTTGCCGCGCTCGAGCGCAAGAAGCAGCAAGCCCTGGTGCAGGCCGAGTACGAGAACCAGCTCAAGGCCCTGACCCTGCCCGATGCGTTCCGCGGCAAGGCACTGCAACTGCTGTTCAAGCCCGACAAGAACAGCCTCGAATACAAGGCGATGGACGCCGCTTGCACCGCGCTGGGCATGTCGCCGATGCGGCTGATGGTGGCGGTGGGCGGCATTGCCAGCCCGCGCGCGCTGCATGAGGCCAAGTTCCTCTCCGAGTGCTTCCCCAAGGGCACCGGCTTTCCCGACGTGGCCGTGCCGGAACCCGCCGGCGACCTGCCGCGTGCAGATGTAGAGGCGTTCTCCATCGATGACGTCACCACCACCGAGATCGACGATGCGCTGTCGGTCACGCCGCTGGATGGCGGCAAGATCCGCGTGGGCATCCATATCGCGGCGCCCGGCCTGGGCATCCGCCGTGGCGAGCCGCTCGATGCCGTGGCGCGCCATCGCCTGTCGACGGTCTATTTCCCCGGCGACAAGATCACCATGCTGCCGGATTCGGTGGTGGAGCGCTACACGCTGCAGGAAGGGCGCGAGTGCCCGGCCCTGTCGCTGTACGTGGTCTACGACCCGGCCCTGCAGATGATCGTCAGCAGCGAAACCCGCGCCGAGCTGGTCAAGATCGCGGCCAACCTGCGCCACAACCTGCTTGAGGATGTGGTGACCGAGGCCGCGCTGGCCGCCGGCACCGGCGACTACCCGTTCCGCGACGCGCTGACCCAGCTGTTCCATTTCTCCGGCTGGCTGCACGACGAACGCCAGAAGGCGCGTCTTGCCAGCGGGTTGCGCCCCGAGTCGCACAACCGCGCCGACTACAGCTTCTACATCGACCTGCTGGAAGACGGCGGCGAACGCGTGCGCATCGAGCAGCGCCGCCGCGGCTCCCCGCTCGACAAGATCGTCGCCGAGCTGATGATCCTGGCCAACAGCACCTGGGGCAAGCTGCTTGCCGACAACGGTGTGCCGGGCATCTACCGCACGCAGAAGGCCTGGGGCATGAACCGCACCCGCATGCAGACCTACCCGGCGCCCCACGAGGGGCTGGGCGTGGCGCAATATGCGTGGAGCACCTCGCCGCTGCGCCGCTACGTCGACCTGGTCAACCAATGGCAGATCCTGGCAGTCGCCCAGCATGGCATCACGGCCAAGCTGGTGGCGCCGTTCAAGCCCAAGGATTCGGACCTGCTGGCCGCGGTGGCGGATTTCGAAGGCACCTACGCCGCTTATGCCGACCACCAGTCGACCATGGAGCGCTACTGGTGCCTGCGCTGGCTGCAGCAGGAAAAGCGCGAGCGCCTGATGGGCTCGGTGCTCAAGGAAGGCGCGGTGCGCTTTGCCGAGATCCCGCTGGTCACGCGCGTGCCGGAGCTGATGCAGGCTTCGCGCGGCACCCAGGTGCTGCTGGAGATCGGCGCGATAGACGAGATCTCGCTGGAAGTGTCATGCCGGGTCCTGGAAGTGTTTGCCGGCGAAGGCGAGCTGCCGCAGGAAGAGATGGAGCGGGACGACGAAGCCGGCGAAGTGTCGGCGCAAGCCGCCGCTGAAGCCGCGGCCGAGGAGGCCGCCGAAGCCGCTGCCGAGGGCGCGGCCGAAGGGGCAACCGAAGCGGCAGCTGAAGGTGAGGTTGACGTTGCCACTGGGGAAACCGGCGACGACGAAGCCGCGAGTGCTGCAGCTGCCACAAGCGAAGGCGCTGCGTCGGACACACGCGACACCGGCACCGGCGGCGCGGTCTGAGTTCCTCGGAAAAAACGAGGCGCTCCCTTACAATCGCAGTCTGACCCCGGGGTCCCACGGACCCCGGCCCCAGTCTCGCCCGATCGACGCTTCCCAGCCAACGTCCCGCCCATCGTGAAAGCCGCTTTTTCTCCCCGCCAGTGGTGGAACGCCAGCAGCACGATGGCCAAGGCTCTGGTCGTCTCGTTGCTGGCGCATGCGTTGCTGCTGACCGTGCGCGTGGTGGCGCCGGAGGCGTTCGAGATCAAGCGCACCGATGCCGCGCTCGATGTGGTGCTGGTCAATTCCAAATCGGCACAGCGTCCGCAGAACCCCACCGTGCTGGCCCAGGCCAACCTCGACGGCGGTGGCGAGCACGACCAGCAGCGCGCCACCACGCCGCTGCCGGCCCAGACCGTCACCAAGGACGGCGACCTGGTGCGCCAGATGCAGCGCCGCGTGGAGCAGATGGAGCAGGAGCAGCAGCGCCTGATGACGCAGTCGCGCGAAGCCGCGCCGTCCGTGCACAGCCAGCCGCTCAAGCCCGGCCAGCAGCGCCTGGAAAACCCGCTGCGCGGCCAGGACGAACGCACCTCGCTCGACGAGATGGCCAAGCTCGAAGCCGAGATTGGCCGCAACCTCGAGCAATACGCCAAGCGGCCCAAGCGCTACCAGCTCACCGCCACCAGCGCGCAGGAAGTGGAATACGCGCAGTACTACGACCGCCTGCGCCAGAAGATCGAAGCGCGCGGCACCATCGATTTCCCCCAGCGCAATGGCAAGCCGATCTACGGGCAACTGATCCTGGTGATCAACGTCAACCGGCAAGGCCGGCTTGGCTATAACCGCGATGGCTACAACATCGACGCCATCGACGTGGTCAAGAGCTCGGGCGATCCCGTGCTGGACCGCCAGGCGGTTGCCATCGTGCGGGCGGCGGCGCCGTTCGGCGGGTTCACGGCGCAGATGCAGGCGCGCCAGGATATTCTCGAAGTGATCTCTACATTCAAGTTCTCGCGCAGTGGGCTGGAAACTCGCCTGCAGTCCCGATGACGCCATCACCTGACACTATGCAATCCCAGACTCCCGCCGACCGTTACGTCGTGATCGGCAACCCCATCGCGCACAGCCGCTCGCCCGCCATCCATGCCGCGTTCGCGCAGCAGACCGGCGAGGCCATCGAGTACGAGCGCCTGCTGGCGCCGCTCGATGGGTTCGTTGCCACCGTGCGCGCCTTCTTCGACGGCGGCGGCCACGGCCTGAACGTGACGGTGCCGTTCAAGCTCGAAGCCTACGACCTCGCCGAGCGCCTGACGCCGCGCGCGGAGAGCGCGGGCGCGGTCAACACCATGTGGATCGAGGACGGCGTGATCCACGGCGACAACACCGACGGCGTCGGCCTCACGCGCGACATCGAGGTCAATCTCGATACCTTGCTCGAAGGCAAGCGCATCCTGCTGCTGGGCGCGGGCGGCGCCGCCATGGGCGCCATGCTGCCGCTGATCGCCTGCCGGCCGGATCGCATCGTGGTGGCCAACCGCACGCCCCAGCGCGCCAGCGATATCCTGGAAAACGTGGCACAGCAAGCGGACGAGTACGGCGTGGAGCTGTGGGGCGGTGGTTTTGACGCGCTGGCGGGTTTGACCGATGAAGACGCCTGCGACGTGGTCATCAACGCCACCAGCAGCAGCCTGCAGGGCGAGTTGCCGCCGGTGCCGGCGGAACTGCTGGGCAAGGACGTGCTCGCCTACGACATGATGTACGGCGCGGAGCCCACCATATTTCTGAAGTTCGCTGCCCAATGTGGCGCGCGCACCAGCGACGGGCTGGGCATGCTGGTCGAGCAGGCCGCCGAGGCCTTCTACAACTGGCGGGGCGTGCGGCCCGCCACAGCGCCCGTGCTGGCAACGCTGCGCGCGGCGCTGCAGGCCGAAGCCGCGCGCTGAAGCGCCGGCCGGCTGGCTCGAACATGGCTGAGCGCAAGCGCACCGCCCGTCCCGGGGCGGCTCAAGACGGCAGGGGCGGTGGCCTCAGCCCGCTGCGCTGGCTCGCCTACCTGCTTGGCACGCTGATCGCCGGCGTGCTGGCCATGCAGGTGTATTTCTTCCTGCAGATCGCTGCCTGGCAAACCGTGAACCCGTCATCCACGACGTTCATGCGGGCCGAGCAGTGGCGTCTGTGCGGCTTCAAGTTCTGGAGCTGCCAGGTGGACCGCCGCTGGGTCGGCTATGACGATGTCTCCCGCAACCTCAAGCGCGCGGTGATCGCCAGCGAGGACGCCGACTTCGTCAACCATCCCGGCTACGAACTCGATGCCATGCTCGATGCCTGGGAGCGCAACAAGAAGCGCGGGCATATCGTGCGTGGCGGCTCCACCATCACGCAGCAACTGGCCAAGAACCTCTTCCTTTCGTCCGAGCAGCACTACCTGCGCAAGGGCCAGGAGCTGGCCATTACCTGGATGCTCGAGTTCTGGCTCGACAAGCAGCGCATCTACGAGATCTATTTGAATTCGGTGGAGTGGGGCGAGGGCGTGTTCGGCGTGGAGGCCGCCGCCCAGCATTACTTCAGGACCAGCGCCGCCAAGCTGAGCGTGGGCCAGGCAGCGCGCCTGGCCGCGGCGCTGCCGGCGCCGAAGTGCTTCGACAAGAAGGCGTACTGCGCCAATGTGCGCGTGAACTTCAAGGTCAAGGCCAACATCATCGCGCGCCGCATGGGCGCGGCCACGCTGCCCGACTGAGTCCGGGCCAGCGCATTCAGGTGCCGATCAGGCGCCGTTCAGCTTAGCCAGCCCTTGCGCTTGAAGTACACCAGCGGGATCGCCGCCGACACGGCCATCAGCCCGATGGCCCAAGGATAACCCGCGGCCCAGTCCAGCTCCGGCATGAACTTGAAGTTCATGCCGTAGATGCTGGCGATCAGCGTGGGTGGCATCAGCGCGACCGAGACCACCGAGAACAGCTTGATGATCTTGTTCTGGTTGATGTTGATGAAACCGACCGTGGCGTCCATCAGGAAGTTGATCTTGTCGAACAGGAACGCGGTGTGGTTCTCGATGGAGTCGATGTCGCGCAGGATCTGGCGGGCTTCGTCCTGCTGCTCGGCCGACAGCAGCTGGCTGCGCATCAGGAAGGAGACCGCGCGGCGCGTGTCCATCACGTTGCGGCGGATGCGGCCGTTCAAGTCTTCTTCGCGGGCGATGGTTTCCAGCACGTCGGCCGCCGCGGCATCGGTCACGTTCTCCGCCAGCACGCGCTTGCTGGCTTCCTCCAGCCGCTCGTAGACTTCCTCGATGGAGTCCGCCGAATATTCCGCGTCGGTGGCGTACAAGTCCATCAGCACGTCCTTGGCGTTGCGCACCGAGCCCGGGCGCATGCGCGCGCGCAGCCGCACCAGCCGGAACACCGGCAGGTCTTCGTCGTGAATGGAGAACAGCACGTCGCGCGTGAGCACGAACGCCACGCGCACGTTGCGCGAGATGTCTTCCTCGTCGAGCAGGAAGTCGGTGCGGATATGGATGTTCTCGTCCTCGCCCTCGAAGTAGCGGGCCGAGGCTTCCAGGTCGCCCAGGTCTTCCAGCTCCGGCAAGGCTACGCCGTAGGCTTCCTTGATCCAGGCGAGTTCCTCGTCATCGGGGCTGATGACATCGATCCAGATCGGCTTGTGCTGCAGAAGTTCATTGCGATCGTCGACCTGCTCCTGTGCGAGCCGGCCTTTCTGCAGGACGAACAGGTTGATCATCCCAGGGCTTCCTTGTTGCGTTTGGCGAAGAAACGCGCAGGCTTGGCTCGCCGGCCATGGGGCGAGCCCATGCTTCGCGCGAAAACGGCGAAGCACAGGGCCGCTGGCAAGCGTGATCGCGCTGTGCGCTTGAAGGGCGCGCAAGGCGATGGCGTTTGCCGTTCATGGCTGGCAAGCCGGGGGAGGGATTAGTCCGGAACGAAGCGGCGCGCGGCGGCGGCCGTCAGGGACACGGAAGAACACTCACCCGCAGTATGTGCTGCGGGCGAGTCCGACGAGGCGGTGGAGCGGGATAAAGCCGGCTCCGGCGGTCGTCGTTACGCAGCCCGCAGTGACATGGCATTCGGTGCGATCGCAAACTGGCTGCGGCAACACGAACACCCGATGCTACTGCCCACGTAGTTTCTCCGGGATTATGATGGCCGCGAGTGTAGCCCAACGAGGGGGGGATTGTTAAGTGAAATGTGGGTGAATGGGAGGCGCCGGCGCGCAGTGCGTTGTTATGCCGCCCGCGCGCCTTGGCGCCAGCGCCACAATAGCGGTTCGAGCAGCAGGAAGGGCAGCAGGAAGGGCGGCGTGGCCACCAGCATCCGGAAGGTCGGCACGCCGATCGGCATCTCGATCTGGCTGCATTTCATCAATTGCGTGCGCAGGCCCCGGCCGGCCTGTGTGTGCGACGCCGCTCTTTGTATCGAGGAAGAACGGCAGAACAGAGCACACAGCGGGTAAAATCGCAGGAACGACTGTTGCCGCGGGGGAGCGCCGACCCGGCTTGACAAGCCCGGCGCGCAGCCGACGCGGCCGACCCAGATTAGCGAGCATCCCATGACCTTCACCGAGCAGCTGGCTGCAGCCTGGCAGCGCAACGATTCCCTCCTCTGCGTCGGGCTAGACCCCGACCCGGGCAAGCTGCCCCTGTCCATGACGGGCACGGGCGGCGCGATCTTCTCCTTTTGCCGCGAGATCGTCGACGCCACCGCCGACCTGGTCTGCGCCTTCAAGCCGCAGATCGCCTATTTCGCGGCGCAGCGCGCCGAAGACCAGCTCGAGCAGTTGATCGCCTATATCCATGACGCCCACCCCGGGATTCCCGTGATCCTGGACGCCAAGCGCGGCGACATCGGTTCGACCGCGCAGCAATACGCCATCGAAGCCTTCGAGCGTTACCGGGCGGACGCGGTCACGGTCAATCCCTATATGGGCCTGGATTCGCTGGAGCCGTACCTGGCCTATCCGGATCGCGGTGTGATCGTGCTTTGCCGCACCTCCAACCCGGGCGGCTCCGACGTGCAGTTCCTGCCGGTGAATGGCAAGCCGGTGTACCAGGTGGTGGCCGAGGCGGCCGCCACGCGCTGGAATACCAATGGACAGATGGCGCTGGTGGTGGGGGCGACCTTCCCCGCGGAGATTGCCAAGGTGCGCGAGATCGTGGGCGACATGCCGCTGCTGATTCCTGGCATCGGCGCCCAGGGCGGCGACATCGAGGCCACCGTGCGGGCCGGGCGCACCGTCGCTGGCACCGGCATGATGATCAATTCGTCGCGCGCCATTCTTTATGCCAGCCGCGAGAAGGATTTCGCTGCCGCGGCGCGCAACGTCGCGCTGCAAACGCGCGAAACCATCAATCGCTTCCGCCAGGGCTGAACCGCCGCATTGCCGGCGGCTTGCCGGCCGCCGCGCGTGCCTGAGTCCTCAGGCCTCGTTGCGGACCAGCTCGATCAGGCCGCGAATCGCGTATTCCGCAGCCTGGCGGCGGATTTGCTGCCGGTCGCCGCGAAAGCGCTGCGTTTCCACCGTGGTGGTAATGCGGTTGCTCCAGCCGAAGCACACCATGCCCACGGGCTTATCCGGCGTGCCGCCGGTCGGCCCGGCCACGCCGGTGATCGACAACGCCACCTGGGCGCGGCTGTTGAGCAGGGCCCCTTCGGCCATGGCGCGCGCCACTTCCTCGCTGACCGCGCCATGATCGCGAATCAGCTTGGCGGGCACGCCCAGCATGGTCGACTTGGCCTCGTTCGAGTACGTGACGAAGCCCCGCTCGAACCACCCTGACGAACCCGATACATCGGTAACGGCCGCGGCCACCAGGCCGCCCGTGCAGGATTCCGCGGTGGCGAGCAACAGCGACTTCTCGTTCAGGGAGATTCCGACCTGGACGGCGAGTTGGTCGAGCAAGCGGCTGACGGACATGATGGCGGATTCAGTAGATAGGTTGGGGGGAGTGGCCAATCACAGCGAACGCCACAGGGCGAACACCAGCAGCGTGTAGAAGGCGGCCATGATGTCGTCGAACATCACGCCGAAGCCGCCGCGCAGGCCGTGCCCCTTGAGCGTACGGTCGAGATGCCCGATGGGCGCCGGCTTGACGATATCGAACAGGCGGAACCACAGGAACGCCGCGAGCTGGCCCCAGAACCCGGTCGGCATGACAAAGGCCATGACCAGCCAGAATGCCACGATCTCGTCCCAGACCATGCTGCCGTGGTCAAACACGCCCATGTCGCGTGCCGTGCGCGCGCACGCCCAGAGCCCCAGCACAAAGCCGCCGACGATCAGCCACAGCCAGGTTTCCGGCTGCACCCACATCGAGATCACCAGGTAGGACAGCCATGCGTACAGCGTGCCGACCGTGCCGGGCCCGACCGGCGATAGCCCCGAGCCGAAGCCCAGCGCGATCAGGTGAGCAGGGTGCGAGAGCATGAAACGCGCCGTGGGGCGCGTGACCTTGGCGGCCTGGCCGGCTTCCAGGGTCAGGGCGGGATCGTGCGCGGTAGGCCCGGGTGGGTAGGCGGACATCAGGGGTTGGCTCGTCTGGTTCGGATGGGATGATTCCGGACGGCGTGTCCGGGCAGGGTCTGGTGCCCCGCATGGCTGCATGATGACATGGCGGACGCCGGCTTGTCAGGGGGACGCGAAGTGGTCGAAGCTGGTGCCGTTGTAAGCGCTCGGATTGCCGTCGCGGTCAACCAGGCGCAGGCCAGCCTCGGGCGTGATGGCGCCGACGCGCGTCAGCGCTAGCCCGAGCCGCGCGCCGATGGCGGCAATGTGGTCGCGCTCCCCCACGGGTGCGGTAAAGCACAGTTCGTAGTCGTCGCCGCCGGCCAGGGTGCATTCCAGCTGGCGCGCCTCCGGCTGGCTGGCCAGCACCGTCGAGCGGGGCAGGGCGTCGACATCGAGCAGGGCACCGACCTGGGAGCGCTCCAGGATATGGCCGAGGTCGCCGACCAGGCCATCGGAAATATCGAGTGCCGCATGCGCCACACCGCGAAGTGCCATGCCCAGCGCGATGCGCGGCGTTGGCGTGTCCATGCGCGGGCGCACCTGGCTGAAGTCCGGCTCGGGCAGCAGCCATTCGCCCCGGAAGTCGCCAAGCGCCAGGCGGGCATCGCCAAGCGTGCCGGAGACCCAGATATCGTCGCCAGGGCGTGCGGCATCGCGTCGCAGCGCCTTATGCACAGGTACGTCGCCGAACACCGTCAGGCTCAGCGTCAGCGGGCCGCGCGTGGTATCGCCGCCGATCAGCTCACAGCCGTGGGCGTCTGCCAGTTCCAGCATGCCGGCGGCCAGTTCGGACAGCCATGCGGCTTGCGCATCGGGCAGCGCCAGCGCTAGTGTGAAGGCGCGGGGCTCGGCACCCATGGCCGCCAGGTCGGACAGGTTGACCGCCAGCGCCTTGTGCCCAAGTGAGCGCGGCGCCACGTCCGGAAAGAAGTGCCGTCCGCTGACCAGCATGTCGGTGCTGATGGCAAGGTGGTGGCCGGGGCGCCCTTCGATCAGTGCGCAATCGTCGCCCACGCCCAGTACCGCCTTTTGTGCGGGCCGGGTAAAGAAGCGGCGGATCAGGTCGAACTCGGAGAGCTGGGCGCTGGAGGAATCGGGCATGGAGGGGGTCGGGGCGGCGGAGATTCTGCGAAGGGCCAGGGAAACCTCGCCGGGACGCGGCCGCTGCGGGTTTCGCCCTGCTGTTCAGCGCTGGCGGCATGCGGCATATTGTACCGAAACGCAAAGGTGCCTCGCGCAAAACGCTTATTGTGAAATAATATTTCACAATATAAAATGCCAGGTTCCAAAGGAAGAGACTGCGGGTACGTGGAGCCGACCCGCCATTTCGTGTCCCATACGTGATTAACGGCTCCACCGACCGGAAGATGCGCCGATGACCAGTCCCCAGCAGCCCACGCCCCAAGACGACCTGAAGCAGCAGCAGCGTGAGGCGCTGCGCAAAGCTGCCCTGGAATATCACGAGTTTCCGACCCCGGGCAAGATCTCCGTTACGCCGACCAAGCCGCTGTCCAACCAGCGTGACCTGGCCCTGGCGTACTCGCCGGGCGTGGCCTACGCGTGCGAGGAAATCGTCGCCGATCCGCTCAATGCATTCCGCTACACCGCGCGCGGCAACCTGGTCGGCGTGATCACCAACGGCACCGCGGTGCTGGGCCTGGGCGATATCGGCCCGGCGGCTTCCAAGCCGGTGATGGAAGGCAAGGCGGGCCTGTTCAAGAAGTTCGCCGGCATCGATGTGTTCGACATCGAGCTCGACGAGAAGGACCCCGAGAAGTTGGTGCAGATCATCGCCGCGCTCGAGCCCACCTTCGGCGGCATCAACCTGGAAGACATCAAGGCGCCCGAGTGCTTCTACGTCGAGCGCAAGCTGCGCGAGCGCATGAAGATTCCCGTCTTCCACGATGACCAGCATGGCACCGCCATCGTGGTCGGCGCGGCCGTGGTCAATGGCCTGACCGTGGTCGGCAAAGATATCAGCAAGGTCAAGCTGGTGGCCTCCGGCGCGGGTGCCGCGGCGCTGGCCTGCCTGGACCTGCTGCTCGACCTCGGCATGAAGCTCGAGAACATCTGGGTGACCGACCTGGCTGGCGTGGTCTATGAAGGCCGCGCCGAGCTGATGGATCCGGAAAAAGCCCGCTTCGCGCAAAAGACCGACAAGCGCAAGCTGGCTGAAGTGATCGATGGCGCCGATATTTTCCTGGGTCTGTCCGCCGCCGGCGTGCTCAAGCAGGACATGGTCCAGCGCATGGCCGACAAGCCGCTGGTGCTGGCCCTGGCCAACCCCAACCCGGAAATCCTGCCGGAGCTGGTCAAGGAAGTGCGTCCGGACGCGGTGATCGCCACCGGCCGTACCGACTACCCGAACCAGGTCAACAACGTCCTGTGCTTCCCCTTCATCTTCCGCGGCGCGCTGGACTGCGGCGCGACCACCATCACGCGTGAGATGGAAGTCGCCGCGGCGCATGCCATCGCAGAGCTCGCGCGCCAGGAGCAGAGCGACATCGTCGCCACCGCCTATGGCATCCAGGACCTGTCCTTTGGCCCTGAGTACCTGATTCCGAAGCCGTTCGATCCGCGCCTGATCGTCAAGATCGCGCCGGCGGTGGCCGAGGCCGCCATGAAGTCCGGCGTGGCCGCGCGCCCCATCAAGGACATGGACGCCTACCGCCTGCAACTGCAGCAGTTCGTGTACCACTCCGGCACCCTGATGAAGCCGATCTACGCGGCTGCCCGCCAGGTCGACATGGAGAAGAAGCGCATCGTCTTCGCCGAGGGCGAGGAAGAGCGTGTGCTGCGCGCGGTGCAGGTGATCGTCGACGAAAAGCTGGCCAACCCGATCCTGGTCGGCCGCCCTGCCGTCATCGCCCACCGCATCGAGCGCTTCGGCCTGCGCCTGCGCGGCGGCATCGACTTTACCGTGGTCAACCCGGAGCACGACGCACGTTTCCGCGACTACTCCGAGGCGTACTTCAAGATGATGGCTCGCCAGGGCGTCACGCAACAGTACGCCAAGCTGGAAATGCGCCGCCGCACCACCTTGATCGGCGCCATGCTGGTCAAGCAGGGCGAGGCCGACGGCATGGTCTGCGGCACGGTCAGCACCACCGCCGCGCACCTGCGCTACATCGACCAGGTGCTGGGTGGCACCAACGAGGTGTACGCCGCGATGAACGGGCTGGTCCTGCCGGGCCGCCAGATCTTCCTGGTCGACACCCACGTCAACATCGACCCGACTGCTGGCCAGCTGGCCGAGATCACCCTGATGGCCGCCGAAGAGCTCAAGCGCTTCGGCATCATCCCCAAGGTGGCGCTGATGTCGCATTCGAACTTCGGCACATCCGAAGCGCCGTCGGCGCAGAAGATGCGCGAAACCCTGGCGATCCTGCGCGAGCGCGCCCCGGATCTCGAGGTGGATGGCGAGATGCATGGCGATTGCGCGCTGGACCCGAAGCTGCGCGATACATTGGTGCCGGACGGCACCCTCAAGGGCGAGGCCAACCTGCTGGTGTGCCCGAACATCGACGCCGCCAACATCGCCTACAACCTGCTCAAGGTCGCGGCGGGCAACAATGTGGCGATCGGGCCGATCCTGCTCGGCGTCAAGGCGCCTGTCCACATCCTGACGCCTTCGGCTACGGTGCGGCGTATCGTCAATATGACGTCGCTGGTGGTGGTGGACGCGGCAGCCAAGCGCTAAACCGCTGTTAGTCTTGAAAAGCCGGGCTTGCCCGGCTTTTTTATTGTCTTTTTACTGCCGCCGGCACCCCGTCAGTGTGCACACACATTTGCTTAACATATTGAAACAATTGAGGTTTTCCACTCTGCCCGGGGGCGGGGATTGATTATTTATTAGCATGGGCGTAACCTTATGCCTTTGAAGTACGCACTCGTTACACGCGCGACGAAGCTGTCGATTTACGCGCAGGCAGTCCGGGGCGCAGGCAAAATGGGCAGTTTAGGTGGCGCGGCAACCGCGCAGCGGCGCCGGGATCGTTTGGTTGGTGTCCTCAAATCAAGACAAGCAACGTGGGTTCCCAGATTCCTTTGACGCAGCGCGCATCACAATGGATTTCAGTCGCCGGTCTGGCGCGAGTGGCAAGCCGGGTGCTGGCAGGCGTGGCGTTGTCGTGTGCGCTGGCGCAGCCGGTGCTGGCACGCCAGGCGGCCGATGACGGCACGGGAACCATCGCAGTACAACAGTTGCCCAACGAGGCACAGTCCACGTTGGAGCGGATCGAAGCGGGTGGCCCGTTTCCCTACGCCAAGGATGGCTCGAGGTTCGGCAACTACGAGCGCGCCTTGCCGCAAAGGTCGCGCAATTACTACCGCGAATACACGGTGAAGACAAACAGCCGAAATCGAGGAGCACGACGGATCGTATGTGGCGGTGATCAACGCGCCACCAACGACTGTTACTACACGGACGACCACTACAACAGTTTCAAACGGATAGCCAAATGATGACTGACATTTTCGGACTGGGCGACGCCCTTGCCGCCCGCGAAGAGCGCGGCGCCGGAGATGGCTGGCAGCGGGCCCAGACCCAGGCCCAGAATCTTTACGACAACGTGTTGACGATGCCCCGCAACGAGCTCTCGCAACAAACGCCGCTCGCACCCGTTCCCGCACCCGGCACTGACGGCAGCCAAGAGGGAGCCATGACCCTGTTCAAGACGGTGCGTCCAAACATCGTCCAGTCGATCCGCGCGTTCCGCGTGCCCGAACTCGCGCAGGCCGCGGTGGAGCTGGGCCAGCATTTCCTGTATGCGAACTGCGCACACTGCCAGAGCAAGGCGGAAGTGCTGGAAACCATCGCCACCAACTTCCTCTTTCCCAAGCATTTCGGCAAGAATTTCGATGCGCTGGCCGATTGCCTGACCGACCTGATTTACAAGGCGGGCCCGCAGCCCGGCTTCGTGATCGTGCTCGAAGGCCTGCCGATTGCCCAGAAGTTCGACAAGGAAGGGCGCGAGGTCTTGCTCGATGTGTTCCGCGACGCGGCCGAGTTCTGGGCCGAGCGCAAGGTGCAGTTCCGCGTGTTCTACTCTTTCGCGTGAGCGCCAGCCGCCTGTAGCGAAGACAGCAAGCAAAAAAGGCCCGCTAGCAGCGGGCCTTTTGCTTTGCCGGCAGGGCGCGGGGTTACGCCGCCGGCGGTACCTGGCCTTGCGGCGTCAGCTTGTCGATCAGCTCCGGCAGTCCTTCGCTGAGATGGGCCGCGACATCGTCCTGGGACAGGCCCGTCTTTTCGGCCAGGCTCTCCAGCGCGCCGGTACCACCCAGTGCGCTGGCCAGCGCCGACGGCGAGACCGCCTGGTTGGCGCCGGTGCCGATCCACGAATTGACCTGTTCGCCCAGGCCGGCCTGGGCCAGGACCTGCTGCAAGGCACCTATGCCGCCGGCCGCCGCGCCCAGCTCGGGCGCGCCACCGGCCTGGCCGCCCAGCAGGCCGCCGAGCAATCCGCCCAGATCGAGGCCGCCTGGTGCGCCACCGGCCGCGCCGCCACCCATCAGCCCGCCGAGCAGTCCGCCAAGGCCGCCGAGGCCCCCCGCACCTGCCGAGGCCGGATCCTGCGCGGCGCCGCCGCTGCTGTCCCCGCCCTTATGGCGCATGGCCAGCATGGCCAGCAGCCCCAGCGCCATCATCATCTTCGGGTTCAGGCCGCCAGCTCCCGCTTCGCCGCTGCCGCGCTGCCCGAGCACTCCGCCCAGCACGCTATCGAGTAGTCCCATGATCGACTCCTTCCGGTGAGTGTGGCGCCGGGCCGGGATGGCCCGGGTGCCGTCAAAATCCGCCCAGTACCGCGTTGAGCGTGGCCAGGCAAGCAAGCCCGGCTGTTTCTGTGCGCAAGATGCGCGGCCCGAGTGACACGCTGGTGAAACCGGCGCGCAGCGCCGCCGCTTCCTCGTCCGGCGCCAGCCCGCCTTCGGGCCCGATCAGCAGTGTCACGCCGTGGTCCAGCAATGCATTGCGCTGCTCGGTGGCAAACGCTACCAGCGACTGCGAGGCCCGCGGCGATACCAGCAGCCGTGCCCCTCCTTGGACCGCTGCAGGCTTCGCCTGCAGGCCCAGCCAGGATTCCACATTAGCGACCGGTGCGACCTCCGGCAAGCGATTGCGCCCACATTGCTCGCATGCGGCCTCGACCAGCGCCTGCCAGTGCGCCTGGCGTTTCTGCGCCCGCTCCCCCGAGAGCCGGACCACTGAGCGGGCCGCCTGCAGCGGCTGGATGGCGGCAACGCCAAGCTCGACGGATTTCTCGATCAGCCAGTCCATCTTGTCGCCGCCCGCCAGCCCCTGCGCCAGGGTGACGCGGAACGGCGGCTCGGCCTCGAACGGATCGTGGCTGCCGATCCGCGCCAGCGCATGGCGCTTGCCGATTTCGACCAGGGTAGCCGCATGGCTGCCGCCGCGCCCGTCGAACAGGGTGATGTCGTCGCCCGGGTTGAGCCGCAGCACCTGGACATGGCGTACCACGGCTTCGGGCAGCGGCATGTCGGTCTCGGCAGCCAGCGCGGCATCGATGAAAAAGCGAGGTGGCATCAGGCGGATCCGTCCTCGTTCTTGCCGGCGGCTTTGTCCACCGGCTTGCCGAAGCCCCAGCGGTAGCCATCGGGGTCCTCGACCATGCAGTAGCGGTCGCCCCAGAACTGGTCGGCGGGCGCCATCAGGCTGACCGCGCCGGCGGCGACGGCACGCGCGTGCATGGCGTCGACATCGTCGCAGTAGACGTAGAACGTCTGCGGGCATTCGACGCCGAGCGAGCGGGGCGAGCGCGCGGTGCTGCCCCAGGCGCCTTCGGGCGCGAACATCACGATGAGCTCGCCCTGGTAGTGCATCTCGGCGTGGGTCGGTACACCGTTCTCGTCGACCACGTTCCCCGCGCTGAAACCGAAGGCGCGGTGGTAGAAGTCGAGCGCGCTGCGCCCGTTGCCGACCGTCAGGTAGGGGGTGAGCCAGGGGGTGTTGGCCGGTCTTGTCATGATCGTCTCCTGGTTACGGGAAGCCGCGCGGGGCTTGCCTGGGCGGCAAGACTCGCGGTGCGAGTGAGCATCTTACGCGGGAGCGCAGGCGCTGTCGAAAAGCGCCTGCAGGTGCAGAGGCAGGGCGAACAAGGCTGGATGGAGCGCGGCGTGGTAGCAGCGCAGCTTGCGATCGAGCTTCCACGCGCGCAGCCGCTCGTCGAGTTGCGCGGCATCGGCGCCGCGCACATCGAGGGTGTCGCTGACCAGCGCGACGGCCCATTGCGCGCCGTAGACGGGGATAAAGGTGGTGATGGGATGGACTTGCGCAAAGCACTGCCGCAAGCGCGCGGCGAGCACGCGGACCGAACCGGGCCGGTGTTCCGGCGGGCCAAGGTGCAGGGACAGCGCGCCGCCGGGCGCCAGGCAGCGCCGCGCGGTCTGCAGGCCGTGGGCGGAGAACAGCGCCGCCGCCGGGCTGCCGTCGTCGGCCTCGGTTAAATCAAACACGATCAGGTCGAACTGCCGCCCCGCGCGGCCAAAGGCTTCCATCAGGCCCAGTGCGTCACCGATGGCGAGGTGCACGCGTGGATCGTCGAAGGCGCCCTGGTGGATGCCGTCCAGCCAGGCCCGCGCCAGTGTCACGACATCGGGGTCGAGTTCGGCCACCACCACCTCGCGCATGAAGGGCAGGCGCAGCAATTCATGCGCCGAGCCGCCGTCGCCGCCACCCACCACCAGCGCGGAGCGCGCCGCGCCATGGGCCACCGCCATGGGGTGCACCATCAGTTCATGCTGGATGAAGGCGTCCCCTTCCGCGCTCATGATGCGGCCATCGAGGCGGAAGATCCGGCCAAAGCGGGGATGCTCGCCAATCTCGATTTGCTGGTACGGCGAGCGCATCGCCGCGAGCAGCCGAATCTGGCCCAAGGTGGTGCCAACGCCAGGGGAAAGCCATTCGGTCCATTGCAGATGGCCGCCAGGCGGGGCCGCCGGGTGGCCTAACTCCCCCCTTTGATCTGGTAAAATTGCGCTTTTCCCGCCGCCAGGTTCCCGCCGCATGTCTCACCTCGCTCATCCCGCCGCCAGTCCGCACGCTTCGCAGCCCGTCCAACTCATGGCCAACGCCATCCGCGTCCTGGCCATGGACGCCGTCCAGCAGGCCAATTCAGGCCACCCCGGCATGCCGATGGGCATGGCGGATATCGCGGTTGCGCTGTGGGGCCGTCATCTGAAGCATAACCCGAGCAACCCCAAGTGGGCTGACCGTGACCGCTTCGTGCTGTCCAACGGCCACGGCTCGATGCTGCTTTACGCGCTGCTGCACCTGACCGGCTATGACCTGCCCTTGGGCGAGCTGAAGAACTTCCGCCAGATGCACAGCAAGACGGCAGGCCACCCGGAATATGGCATCACCCCGGGCGTGGAAACCACCACCGGCCCGCTGGGCCAGGGCCTGACCAACGCGGTCGGCATGGCGCTGGCTGAACGCCTGCTGGGCGAGGAATTCAACCGCCCGGGCTTCGACATCGTCAACCACCACACCTATGTGTTCCTGGGCGACGGCTGCCTGATGGAAGGCATCAGCCACGAGGCCTGCTCGCTGGCCGGCACGCTCAAGCTGAACAAGCTGGTCGCGCTCTGGGACGACAACGGCATCTCGATCGACGGTGACGTGGTGCACTGGTTCGCCGACGACACCCCGAAGCGTTTTGAAGCCTACGGCTGGAACGTGATCCGCGCGGTGGACGGCCATGACGCCGCCGCCGTCGATGCCGCCATCGCCGAAGCCAAGCACAGCGACCGTCCGACCCTGATCTGCTGCCGTACCCTGATCGGCAAGGGCGCGCCCAACAAGGAGGGTGGCCACGATGTGCACGGCGCGCCGCTTGGTGGCGCTGAAATCCTGGCCACGCGCGAAGCGCTGGGCTGGGCCCACGCCCCGTTCGAGCTGCCGGCCGAAGTCTACACGGCATGGGATGCCAAGGCCCGCGGCGGTTCGCTGGAAAAGGCCTGGAACGCGCTGTTCGAGGCTTATGCAGAGCGCTTCCCGTATGAAGCCGGTGAATTCCAGCGCCGCATGCGCGGCGAGCTGCCCGGCGCGTTCGATGCCGCCGTGGACGCGTTCCTGGCCAAGTGCGAGGAAAAGGCAGAAACCATCGCCACCCGCAAGGCCAGCCAGAACACCATCGAGGCGCTCGCGCCGGTGCTGCCGGAATTCCTGGGTGGCTCGGCCGACCTGACCGGCTCCAACCTGACCAACTGGTCCGGCAGCAAGGCCGTGCGCGGCGATGCCTGGGGCAACCACATCAACTACGGCGTGCGCGAGTTCGGCATGAGCGCCATCATGAACGGCATCACGCTGCATGGTGGCTACATCCCCTACGGCGGCACCTTCCTGACCTTCTCCGACTACAGCCGCAATGCCCTGCGCATGGCGGCGCTGATGAAGATCCGCACGCTGTTCGTGTTCACCCACGACTCCATCGGCCTGGGCGAAGACGGCCCGACCCACCAGTCGATCGAACACGTTGCCAGCCTGCGCCTGATCCCCAACATGGACGTGTGGCGTACCGCGGACACCACCGAAACCGCGGTGGCCTGGGCCCAGGCCGTGCGCCGCGAGAACGGCCCGAGCTGCTTGATTTTCAGCCGCCAGAACCTGCCGTTCCAGACGCGTGACGACGCCACCCGTGCCAACATCGCGCGGGGCGGCTACGTACTGCGCGCCGGCAACAATCCCAAGACCGGCCGTCCGGATGCCGTGATCATCGCCACCGGCTCGGAAGTCGGCCTGGCCGTGGGCGCCGCCGAGCAACTGGCTGCCGACGGCGTGCACGTGCGCGTGGTCTCGGTGCCGGCAACCACGGTATTCGACAAGCAGGACGCTGCCTACAAGGCATCCGTGCTGCCGGCCGGCGTGCCGCGCGTGGCGGTCGAGGCCGGCGTGACGGATTTCTGGTGGAAGTACCAGGTCCAGGCCGTGGTGGGCATCGACACCTTCGGCGAATCGGCCCCCGCTGGCGTATTGTTCAAGCACTTCGGCTTCACGGTCGAGAACGTCGTGCGCACCGTGCGCGACACGCTCGGTCAGTAACAGGTATTCCCGGGCCCGCGCAGCGGTCGACTCGGCTGCGCGGGCCGGCAGACGCTTTCCCGCATCCATCGATCGTTAGCCTACTCAGGAGATAAACATGACCATCAAGATCGGCATCAACGGCTTCGGCCGCATCGGGCGCATGGTGTTCCGCGCAGCCGCCGCCAACTTCAAGGAAATCGAAGTCGTCGGCATCAACGACCTGCTCGAACCCGACTACCTGGCTTACATGCTTAAGTACGACTCGGTGCACGGCCGCTTTGACGGCGAAGTGTCGGTCGACGGCAACACCCTGATCGTCAATGGCAAGAAAATCCGCCTGACCGCCGTCAAGGATCCGTCCGAGCTGAAGTGGGGCGAGATCGGCGCCGACGTGGTGATCGAATCCACCGGCATCTTCCTGACCAAGGAAGGCGCGCAGAAGCACATCGACGCGGGCGCCAAGAAGGTGATCATGTCGGCACCGTCCAAGGACGACACCCCGATGTTCGTGTACGGTGTGAACCACGGCACGTACAAGGGCGAGGCGATCATCTCCAACGCCAGCTGCACCACCAACTGCCTGGCGCCGGTCGCCAAGGTGCTGAACGACAAGTGGGGCATCAAGCGCGGCCTGATGACCACCGTGCACGCCACCACCGCCACGCAAAAGACTGTCGACGGCCCGTCCAACAAGGACTGGCGCGGTGGCCGCGGCATCCTGGAAAACATCATCCCGTCGAGCACTGGCGCTGCCAAGGCTGTGGGCGTGGTGATTCCCGAGCTGAACAAGAAGCTGACCGGCATGTCGTTCCGCGTGCCGACCTCCGACGTGTCGGTGGTCGACCTGACCGTCGAGCTGGAAAAGGGTGCCACCTACGCCGAGATCTGCGCCGAAATGAAGGCACAGAGCCAGGGCGCGCTCAAGGGCGTGCTGGGCTACACCGAAGACAAGGTGGTTGCCACGGATTTCCGCGGCGATGCACGCACCTCGATCTTCGACGCTGAAGCCGGCATCGCGCTGGACTCGACCTTCGTCAAGATCGTGAGCTGGTACGACAACGAGTGGGGCTATTCCAACAAGGTGCTGGAAATGGCTCGCGTGGTCGCCAAGTAAGTTTGCCGGGATAGGTTGGTTTGCGCACGGAACAAGGCGGCATTCCCTGGGATGCCGTCTTGTCGTCTGCTTGCAACTCCAGCTATCGGAAGCCTGGGCGGGTCCTTTTGCCAGGATCTTGGCAAAAGGACGAAGGCCGGCACGGCGCAAGGGGCTGGCGCGGAATTCCTGTTCCGTTCCCCGCTTTGCTCTTACACTGTGAAAGTGCTGGAAACACCGATGTGCAGCCAATGCAAGTGACGATACGGTCATTCCCAATTCCCAATCCAACCTGGGTGAGATCATGGTGAATGTGGATACCAAGCTGCTCGTGATTTTTACCGAGCTGCTCAGCAAGCGAAACGCGACCTATGTCGCGGAGAAAATGCATATGACCGCGCCTGCGGTTTCGCATTCGCTGGGCCGCCTTCGCGAGATTTTCGACGATCCCCTCTTCATCCGCGTGCCGCACGGCCTGACGCCGACGCCGCGAGCCTTGGAACTGGGGCCGAAGATTCGCGACATGCTGGACCTGTGGTCCTCGATCAACGAGGGCGACGCCGATAATTTCGACCCCGCCACCGCCACCGGCACCCTCAACATCGGCTTTGCCGCCGAGCTGGGCGATACGGTCTTCAACCGCTTTATCCTGCGCATCAAGCAACTGGCGCCGGAGTTGCATATCAAGCTGGTCGAATCCCATTCCTGGGAGTCGGACGTGGCCGCCATGCGCGGCAACGAGCTGGACCTGGCGTTCTCGCCATTCCCGACCCGGCATCCCGAAATCGTGGAAGAGATGGTGACGTCGCTCAACCTCTGGGTTTGCGCGCGTAAAAACCATCCGGTGCTCAAGGGTACCTGCACGCTCGAGCAGTATCTCGACTGCGGCCACATCTTCATGGCGCATTCGGGCGGCAATGGCCGTCCGGCACCGTCGCTGATCCCGCTGGACTACGCGTTGCAGCAGCGCGGGCTAAAGCGCAATGCCACGCTGACGGTGCACTCCTGGCGCGCGCAGTCGGAGCTGGCCGCGCAGACCGACATGATCTTCACGGTCAATGCGCTGACCAAGGACATGGCTTGCGAGACCTACGGCCTCAAGGCCTTCCCCTTGCCGGCAGAACTCAACACCACGCTGGGCCTGAACATGTTCTGGCACCGCAGCCGCAACACCCACCCGATGCTGGTGTGGGCACGCGGGCTGTTCCGCCAGGTCGTGGGCGAATTCGTCGGCGTGCCGACGGTTGCGCGCGGCCTGCACATCGTTGCCGAGCAGGATCATTCGGAATTGTGAAGCAGGCTTGAAATAAAAAAACCGGCGCTGGCGCCGGTTTTTTTATGTTTGCGGGGCAAGCCGCGGCTGGCTTAGCGCTTGGGCCGGTGGGGGCACTCGTGCTTGGTGCAGCTGCCATAGAGCGACAATGCGTGTTCTTGCAGCGCGAAGCCGCGCTCGTTTGCGATGCTTTGCTGGCGACGCTCGATCTCGGAGTCGTAGAATTCCTCCACGCGGCCGCAATCGATGCAGACCAGGTGGTCGTGATGCTTGCCTTCATTCAGCTCGAAAATGGCTTTGCCGGATTCGAAGTTGTTGCGCGACAGCAGTCCAGCCTGCTCGAACTGGGTCAGCACGCGATAGACCGTTGCAAGGCCGATATCCATCTGTTCGTTGAGCAGGATGCGGTAAACGTCTTCCGCACTGAGATGGCGCTGCTCGCTGGTCTGGAAGATCTCGAGGATCTTCAGACGGGGTACGGTCGCTTTAAGRCCGATATTTTTGAGGTCCGCCGGACTCGGCATGGGCGTGACTCCCTAGAGTACAATGTCTGGATAATTGAATCATAAGGGTTTTGGCGGCAAAAGTCGCCCCGGCGGTTGCCCGGAGCTCGGTCACCTGCCCTAGGCTGCGCTAGCGATGATCCATCGCCGCTGCCGCCTCATGGCACGCGCCGTGAGGGCCTGAATCGGCACTTTTCTCTCCCTTCTAGAAGCGAGATACATGCGTTCATTTCGTTCGTCCGCCATGCGTCCGACGCTGGTTACTACTGTGCTGGCTGCAGCTACCCTGCTAACGGCTGCGTGTTCCACCTATGACAATACGTCGCGCAAGGTCGCCAACGCGATCACGCCGTACCGTATCAATATTGTGCAAGGCAACTTTGTCTCGCGTGAAGCCGCCGCCCAGTTGCGTGAAGGCATGACGCGCGAGCAGGTCAAGTTCCTGCTCGGCACGCCGCTGCTGGCCGATGTGTTCCACGGCAATCGCTGGGACTACGTGTTCTCGTTCCGCCGCGGCAATACGCCGGTGGTGCAGCAGCGCCGCTATACCGTGTTCTTCGATGGCGACAAGCTGGCCAAGTTCGGTGGCGACGAGTTGCCGTCCGAATACGAGCTGATTGCCGAAATCGACGGCATGAAGGCCATGCAGTTGGGCAAGGCACCGACGCCTAAGGCACCGGCGGAAACCGTTGCCGCGGCTTCGGAAGCGGCTGCAGCCCCGGCCGTAGCCCCGGATGCGGCTCCCGCCGCAGCGCCTGCGCCGGCCGCGCCGGCTGCCGCCACCTCGTCCGGCGCGGCCGGTGGCCCCGCCAGCCCGACCAACTGAGCCTTCAGGCCCGAATGCCGGCCGCGTCACGCGGCCGGCTTGTATTTTGACTGCTGACACGCCATGAATATCGCCATCGCAGGTGCCTCCGGCCGCATGGGCCGTATGCTGATCGAACACGTACTCGCCACCGAAGGCGTCACCCTGTCGGGCGCGCTGGATGTGCCGGGCGCCCCGGCGCTGGGCCAGGATGCCGGGCTGCTGCTGGGCCGCGCCACGGGCGTGGCGATCACCTCGGACATCGAGGCCGCCCTCGCTGGCGCCGACTGCCTGATCGACTTCACCCGGCCCGAGGGCACGCTCGTGCACCTGGCAGCGGCCAGGCGCCTGGGCGTCAAGGTGGTCACCGGTACCACCGGGTTTGACGACGCCGGCCGTGCCGCCATCGCCGAGGCTGCCAAGCACATTGGCGTGGTGTTCTCCGCCAATATGAGCGTGGGCGTCAATGCCACGTTCAAGCTGCTGGAAGTCGCCGCCAAGCTGCTGTCTTCCGGCTACGACATCGAAGTCATTGAGGCGCACCACCGCCATAAGGTGGATGCCCCGTCGGGCACCGCGCTGGCGATGGGCGAGGTGGTGGCCAAGGCACTGGGCCGCGATCTGAAGACCTGCGGCGTGTTTGCCCGCGAAGGCCACACCGGCCCGCGCGACCCCAATTCCATTGGTTTTGCTACCGTGCGCGGCGGCGATATCGTGGGCGACCACACCGTGATGTTCGCCGGCACCGGCGAGCGCATCGAGATCACGCACAAGTCGTCCAGCCGCCAGTCATATGCCGAGGGCGCGCTACGCGCAGCGCGCTTCCTCGCCGACAAGCCCACCGGGCTGTTCGACATGCAGGACGTGCTTGGCCTGACGTAAGGCCCCCGGCACGCCCTGCGCCGCAAGTGCCGACGGTTATAATCGGCACTTTCGCCGTTCCAGCGCAGGCGGGCGCCGCAAGGCTTGCCCGCCGCTTATCTTTTCCACGCTTTTCGCACGCCGACGCACCGCGCCGTTGTCCTGAACATGCAAGACAAATACCTTCCCTCAGCCGTTGAACAAGCCGCCCAGCAACACTGGCAAGCCATCGATGCGTACCGCGTATCGGAAGAGGCGAAGCTGGCCGACGGCAGCGAGAAGCCGAAGTTCTATGCCTGCTCGATGCTGCCTTACCCGTCGGGCAAGCTGCATATGGGCCACGTGCGCAACTACACCATCAACGACATGATGGCGCGCCATCTGCGCATGAACGGGCACAACGTGCTGATGCCGATGGGCTGGGACGCGTTCGGCATGCCGGCGGAAAACGCCGCGCTCAACAATGGCGTGGCGCCGGCGGCCTGGACCTACAACAACATCGCGGAAATGAAGCGGCAGATGCAGTCGATGGGCCTGGCCATCGACTGGTCGCGCGAAGTCGCCACCTGCAGCCCGGACTACTACCGCTGGAACCAGTGGCTGTTCCTCAAGATGCTGGAAAAGGGCATCGCCTACCGCAAGACTGGCACAGTGAACTGGGATCCGGTCGACCAGACCGTGCTGGCCAACGAGCAGGTCATCGACGGGCGCGGCTGGCGCTCGGGCGCGCTGGTTGAAAAGCGCGAGATCCCGATGTACTACCTGCGCATCACCGACTACGCCGAGGAACTGCTCGGCGATCTGGACGGCCTGGGCTGGCCCGAGCGCGTCAAGATCATGCAGCAGAACTGGATCGGCAAGAGCGTGGGCGTGCGCTTCGGGTTTCCGCATGCCATCGCCGGTGACGACGGCAAGCTGATCGGCGACGGCAAGCTCTATGTGTTTACCACGCGCGCCGACACCATCATGGGCGTGACTTTCTGCGCGGTCGCCGCCGAGCACCCGCTGGCCACCCATGCCGCCGCGACCAATCCTGAGCTGGCCGCCTTCATCAACGAGTGCAAGCACGGCTCGGTGATGGAAGCCGATATGGCGACGATGGAAAAGAAAGGCATGCCCACCGGCCTGAAGGTGCTGCACCCCCTTACCGGCGAGCAGGTCGAGGTGTGGGTTGGCAACTACGTGCTGATGAGCTATGGCGACGGCGCCGTGATGGGCGTGCCCGCACACGACGAGCGCGACTTTGCCTTTGCCAACAAGTACGGCTTGCCGATCAAGCAAGTGATCGACATGGCTGACGCGAAAAAGGGCCAGCCGTTCTCCACCGAAGCCTGGCAGGAGTGGTATGGCGACAAGGAGCACGGCACCTGCATCCATAGCGGCAAATACGACGGACTGGACTACAAGGCTGCGGTGGAAGCCATCGCAGCCGATCTCGGTGCCAAGGGCCTGGGCGAGAAGAAGATCACCTGGCGCCTGCGCGACTGGGGCATCTCGCGCCAGCGCTACTGGGGCACGCCGATCCCGCTGATCCATTGCGACGACTGCGGCGTGGTGCCGGTGCCGGAGCAGGACCTGCCGGTGGTGCTGCCGGAAGACCTGGTGCCGGACGGCACCGGCAACCCGCTGGCCAAGGATCCGCGTTTCCTCGCGTGCACCTGCCCGTCGTGCGGCAAGCCGGCGCGCCGCGAGACCGACACCATGGATACCTTCATCGATTCGTGCTGGTATTACATGCGCTATACCAGCCCGGACGCGGCCACCATGGTCGATGCGCGCAACGACTACTGGATGCCGATGGACCAGTACATCGGCGGCATCGAGCACGCGATCCTTCACCTGCTGTACGCCCGCTTCTGGACCAAGGTCATGCGCGACATGGGCCTGGTCACGTTCAACGAGCCGTTCTCCAACCTGCTCACGCAGGGCATGGTGCTCAACGATACCTACTACCGCGAGGACGCGGCCGGCAAGAAGACCTGGTTCAACCCGGCCGAAGTCGACGTCAGCACCGACGAGCGCGGCCGCCCGCTGGGCGCCGTGCTCAAGGCGGATGGCCAGCCGGTGGTGATCGGCGGCGTGGAGAAGATGTCGAAGTCCAAGAACAACGGCATTGACCCGCAGGCCCTGATCGACCAGTACGGCGCCGACACCGCGCGCCTGTTCGTCATGTTCGCCGCGCCGCCCGAGCAGCAGCTCGAGTGGAGCGGCTCGGGCGTGGAGGGCGCTTCGCGCTTCCTGCGCCGGGTGTGGAACTACGGCTATGCCAACGCCGAGGCGATTGCCGCGGCGGGCAATGCCGCGGCGTCCGGCGACGCCGACGCAGCGCTGCGCCGCGAGATCCACGGCGTGCTCAAGCAGGCCAACTACGACTATCAGCGCATCCAGTACAACACCGTGGTGTCCGCCACCATGAAGATGCTCAACGCGCTGGAAGACGCCAAGCAGGCCACGCCCGCCGCGCGCCGCGAGGGCCTGGGCATCCTGCTGCGCGTGCTGTACCCGGTGGTGCCGCACGTCACCCACGGGCTGTGGCAAGCGCTCGGCTACGCCACGCAGTACGGCGACTTGCTCGACGCAGCCTGGCCGCAGGTGGACGAATCCGCGCTGGTGCAAAGCGAGCTGGACCTCGTGCTGCAGATCAACGGCAAGGTGCGTGGCAGCCTGAAGGTGCCGGCCGATGCCGACCGCGCCGCCATCGAGGCCATGGCTGCCGCCAGCGAGATCGTTGCCAAGTTCGCTGACGGCGCCGCGCCGAAGAAGATCGTGGTGGTCCCGGGCCGCCTCGTTAATGTGGTTCTTTAACGTGACGCTGTAACTAGCGCCAGACAAGCCAACAAGGGAGCTGCCCAAATGGATGGACAGAAGCTGGATCGACCGCTGCAGGGCCGCCGCAAGGTCCTGGCCACGCTGCTGCTGGCCGGCCTGCTGGGCGGCTGCGGGTTTCACATGCGCGGCAACGCGGACTTCGCATTCAAGCGGCTGTATGTGAGCATTCCGCCTAATACGCTGATGGGCTCCGATTTGCGCCGCGCCATCCGCAACGGGTCGGACACGCAGATCGTGACCGACCCGAAAGAAGCGGATGCCTTGCTCGATGTGCTGCAGGACACGCGTACCAAGACGGTGCTGTCGATCACCACCACCGGCGTGGTGCGCGAGTATCGCCTGACGCAGCGCTTCACCTTCCGCCTGCGTGACGCCGGCGGCCAGGAGCTGATCGCGCCGTCGCAACTGGTGCTCACGCGCGACCTGACCTACAACGAAGCCAACACGCTGGCCAAGGACTACGAAGAGCAGCAGCTCTATCGCGACATGCAGCGTGACATCGTGCAGCAGCTGATTCGCCGGCTGAGCGCGGTCAAGGCCATCTGAGCGGCGCGGAAAGCGCCTGCCAGACAAGCCCAATACGGCAAGGACAGAGGAACGAAGCGCACGGCATGCAGCTCAAGCTCGATGGACTCGAAGCGCACCTGCGCCAGGCCAAGGGACGCGGCCTGGCACCGCTCTACGTGGTGCATGGCGACGAGCACCTGCTGGTGCTCGAGGCGGTCGACCGCCTGCGCCAGGCCGCGCGCGAGGCCGGCTTCACGGAGCGCGAGGTGCTGTCCTCCGAGCGCGGCTTCAACTGGGGCCACGTGGTCCAGGCGCAGCAATCGATGTCGCTGTTCGGCGACCGCAAGATCGTCGAGCTGCGGATTCCCTCCGGCAAGCCCGGCAAGGATGGCGGCGAGGCGCTGCGCGCGGTGGCTGCCCAGCCCTCGCCGGACGTGGTCATGTTCATCACGCTGCCGCGGCTGGACTTCGCCACGGCCAAGTCGGCCTGGTTCCAGGCGCTGGACGCCGCCGGCGTGTCGATCAAGGTGGATTCCGTCGACCGCACCCGGCTGCCGGCCTGGGTCGGCGAGCGGCTGGCGCTGCAGCAGCAGCGGGTCGAGCCCGGTGAACCGGGGCGGCGCGCGCTGCAGTTCATCGCCGACAAGGTCGAAGGCAACCTGCTGGCCGCGCACCAGGAAATCCAGAAGCTCGGGCTGCTGTATCCCGCTGGTCCGCTGACCTTCGAGCAGGTGCACGATGCGGTGCTCAACGTGGCTCGCTACGACGTCTTCAAGCTTTCCGAAGCCATGCTCAGCGGCGACGTGCCGCGCCTGGTGCGCATGCTCGAAGGGCTGCGCGGGGAGGGTGAGGCCACGGTGCTGGTGCTGTGGGCGCTGACCGAGGAAATTCGCGTATTATCCAAGGTCCGGCAAGGGTTGGCGGCAGGCAAGCAGATCGGTGTCCTGACGCGTGAACTGCGTATCTGGGGCCCGCGCGAAAAGCTGGTGCCGCAGGCCGCGCAGCGCCTCTCGCTGGCGCAGCTGGAAGCCGCGCTGGGCATGGCCGCCAAGCTGGACCGGCAGGTCAAGGGCCTGCGCGCCGAAGGCATGCCGGCGGAGCCCTGGGATGGCCTGCTGCAGCTGGCGCTGTCCATCGCCCGGTAAGCCCGCGTAGCCTGAGCGCGGTCATTGGCGATCACTGCCAGCGACCCGCATAGCCAGCCGTAGCCGACAAAAAACCAAGCATTGAGGGCCGGGTCCCCTGGCCAGGAATATGAACGAGCTCGATCTCAAGCAGTACATGGACCGCGTCGGCCAGCAGGCCCGCGCCGCCTCCCGCGCCATGGCGCGCGCCTCCACCGCGGACAAGAACCGCGCCCTGCTGACCATCGCCGCCGCCATCCGCCGCGACGCCGCGCACCTCAAGGCCGTGAACGCCGGCGATGTGGAGCGTGCCCGCGCCAACGGCCAGGACGCCGCTTTCATCGACCGCCTGACGCTCTCGGACAAGGCGATCGACACCATGGCCGCCGGCCTGGAACAGATCGCCGCGCTGGCAGACCCGATCGGCGAGATCAGCAACATGAAATTCCGTCCCACCGGCATCCAGGTGGGCCAGATGCGGGTGCCGCTGGGCGTCATCGGCATCATCTACGAGTCGCGTCCCAACGTGACCATCGACGCAGCCGCGCTGTGCTTGAAGTCGGGCAACGCCACCATCCTGCGCGGCGGCTCCGAGGCGATCGATTCCAATACCGCGCTTGCCGCCCTGGTGGCCGAGGGCCTGGCCGCCGCCGGCCTGCCGCCCGAAGCGGTGCAGGTGATCTCGACCACCGACCGCGCCGCGGTTGGCCGCCTCGTCACCATGACCGAATACGTCGACGTGATCGTGCCGCGCGGCGGCAAGAGCTTGATCGCGCGCCTGATGGCAGAAGCGCGGGTGCCCATGATCAAGCACCTGGACGGCATCTGCCACGTCTATATCGATGTCGACGCGGACCTGGACAAGGCCGTGCGCGTTGCCGACAACGCCAAGACCCAGCGCTACGCGCCCTGCAACACCATGGAAACGCTGCTGGTCGCGCGCGATGTCGCCGCCGCGGCGCTGCCGCCGCTGTGCCGCATCTACCAGGAAAAGGGCGTGGAGCTGCGCGTGTGCGCCGCCACCCGCGCCACGCTGGAAGCCGCCGGTTTCACCGGCCTGGTCGACGCCACCGAAGAAGACTGGCGGCTCGAGTACCTGGCGCCGGTGCTGGCGATCCGCACCGTGGCCGGGCTGGACGAGGCCATCGAGCACATCAACACCTACGGCTCGGCGCATACCGATTCCATCATCACCGAGAACTACACCACTGGCATGCGCTTCCTGCGCGAGGTGGACTCGGCCAGCGTGATGATCAATGCGTCGACGCGCTTTGCCGATGGCTTCGAGTACGGCCTGGGTGCCGAGATCGGCATCTCCAACGACAAGCTGCACGCGCGCGGCCCGGTCGGTCTGGAAGGCCTGACCTCGCTGAAGTACGTGGTGTTCGGCCACGGCGAGATCCGTACCTGAGCGGGAGGCGGCACGCGTCCCGTGCCACCTCCCGTTGCGCATCCCCACCGTTTCACCGTTCCCATGCATTCCCATGGGAACCCAACCAGAAAAAAGGCCAGATGCTCTGGGTTAAAGCGCTGCACATCGTTTTCGTTGTCTCCTGGTTCGCTGGCCTGTTCTACCTGCCTCGCATCTTCGTCAACCTCGCCATGGAGCGCGAGCCGGCCAGCGTGCAGCGCCTGCTGCTGATGGCGCGCAAGCTCTACCGCTTCATGACCATGCTGGCGGTGCCGGCGCTGGTGTTCGGGCTGTGGCTGTATATCGGCTACGGGATCGGGCGCGGTCCGGGGCAGGGCTGGATGCATGCAAAGCTGGCGCTGGTGCTGGTGCTGATCGGCTATCACCATGGCTGCGGCGTGCTGCTCAAGAAGTTCGAGGGCGGGCGCAATACGCGGTCGCACACCTTCTATCGCTGGTTCAACGAGTTGCCGGTGCTGGTGCTGCTGGCGGTGGTGATCCTGGTGGTGGTCAAGCCGTTCTGACGCGCGTTGGCCGGCGGCCGCGCGCATCGCCTACGCGGGCCGCCGGGTTTGGGTTTTTTCTCGTATCGTATTGAATTCGTTTCACGCAGCATTGCCGCATTCACCGCGCGGTTGTCTCGCCCCACTCCGTCCAGAGGACATGATGAGCAAGCAGGTCGACTACTACCTCACCCCGCAATCGCCTTTCGTCTACCTTGGCCACGAACGCTTCACCGCGATTGCGGCAAAGCATGGCGTGCAAGTCAATCTCAAGCCCTGCGACCTGGGCCGCGTGTTCTCTGTTTCGGGGGGCTTGCCGCTGGCGCAGCGTCCGCCGCAGCGCCAGGCCTACCGCCTGGTCGAGCTGGCCCGCTGGAGCGAGTATCTTGGCCTGCCGCTGAACCCGCAGCCGACCTTTTTCCCGGTCTCCGGCGATGCCGCCAGCAAGCTGGTCATCGCCGTGCAGCTGGCCCATGGCACCGCCCGCGCGATGGCGCTGATCGGCGTCATTGGCCGCGCCCTGTGGGCCGAGCAGCGCAATATCGCTGACGCCGCCACGCTGGCGCAGCTGGCCGACAGCATCGGCCTGGAAGGCGCGGCGCTGCTCAAGGCGAGTGACGCGCAGGCTGTCCAGGCCGCCTATACGCAGCACACCCAGGACGCGGTTTCCGTCGGCGTGTTCGGCGCGCCGTGGTACGTCTATGACGGCCAGCCTTTCTGGGGCCAGGACCGCCTGGACTTCCTCGATCGCGCCCTCGCGGCGGGCTGAAGCCCCGGAGCGCGGTACACTGCGCGCTATCCGACCCCGTCCGCTACGGCGGACGTTTTTGTTTGCAGGAATTCCCAAGCCATGTCCCAAGCCTTTTTTGCCTCCTGCCCGCGCGGCCTCGAGAGCGCACTTGCCGAAGAGTTGCACGAGATCGCAGCCCGGCCCGGCCTGGCCAGGCTCGCCCCCATCCAGGTCCATCGCGAAATGCCCGGTGGCGTCACTTTCTCGGGCGAGATGGCCGCGGCCTACGCTGTCAACCTGCACTCGCGCATTGCCAGCCGGGTGCTGATGCGGGTCGCCAACCGCGGTTACCGGCGCGAAGACGATATCTATGACCTGGTGCGCGCTCAGCGCTGGGATCATTGGTTCACGCCGGATGAGACGCTCCGGGTGGACGTTACGTCGCATCGCTCGCCGCTGCAGAGCCTGAATTTCATCGCCCTGCGTATCAAGGACGGCGTTTGCGACGCCATGCGCGAGCGCTCGGGCGAGCGGCCCAGCGTCGATACCGTAAATCCGGATGTGCGGATCTATGCCCACCTGACCGAGCACGATTGCACGCTCTACCTCGACACTTCGGGCGATCCGCTGTTCAAGCGGGGCTGGCGCCTGGAGAAGGGCGAAGCGCCGCTGAAGGAAAACCTGGCCGCCGGCATCCTGCGCCTGGCCGGCTGGGTGCCAGGCCAGACCGAGCGCCCGTTCTACGACCCGATGTGCGGCAGCGGCACCTTCCTGGTGGAAGCGGCCCAGGTGGCCCTTGGCCTTGCGCCTGGCGCGAACCGCAGCTTTGGCTTCGAGCGCCTGAAGGGCGCCGACAACAAGACGTGGAACGCGCTGAAGGCGGCGGCCCGGGATGACGAGGAGGCCGCGCGCAAGCGCGTTGCGTCCGAGCCCCTGGAACTCGCCGGCAGCGATATTTCCACTGACCTGCTGTCGATGTCGCAAGCCAACTGGGAACGCGCGGGCTTGCCCGGCGAAGTGCGGTTGAAGCAGGTGGATGCGCGCTTTGCGCAGCCGCCGTTCGCGGCACCCGGCCTGATGCTGATGAATCCGCCGTATGGCGAGCGGATTGCCGTGCGGGGAGAACGCCGGCGGCCGATGGACGAAGCACCGGTCGACGAGATCGACGACGAAGCCGCCAATCAGTTCGCCAGCGCCTTTGCCACCACGCTCAAACAGCATTTCGCCGGCTGGCAGGCATGGGTGTTTACTGGCGACCTGACGCTGCCGCGCCGCCTGCGGCTCAAGGAGTCGCGCCGCACGCCGCTGTACAACGGCAATATCGAGTGCCGGCTGTTCCGTTTCGACATGGTGCGAGGCGGCAACCGCAACGCCCCGGCGCAGCCTTCCGCCTGATGCGGCAAGCGCAGGAGAGCGAGCCTCTCCTGCGCTGTATGGCTCAGCGCGCTGCGCGCCCGGTGACCCGCTCGGGGTGACGGGCAAAATCGTCCAGGAAGCCCTGGAAGCTGACCACCGGCTCCTGCAGCAGATGGCGCGGCAGGTCGAACAGCGCGTAGAAATAATCCTCACGCCCTTCGCAGCGCTCGGCCGGCAGGCAATATTGCTCCCAGTCGATGCAGGCCGGCGTGTACATGCCGTTGCCTGGCCAGAAGAAAGGCACGATGCGGCCCTCGCGCAGTCCCTCGATCAGGGCCGCCGGCGCATCGTAAGCCTCTGCGGATTCGACCTGGTTGATCAGGCCGGCGCGTGTCTCGATCACCATCAGCGTGGCCTGGCCCTGCGCCGTCAGCATCAGGATGCCAGCCGGGTTGGGGTAGAGGTAGTACTCGACAAAGCCGTAGCGCGCGGTGACCTGGCGTACCCGCTCGCAGATCGCGGGGTCCGACAGGAAGGAAAACGAGTGGCGCGTCAGCAGGTCGCGCAGCGTGCGCGACAGGGTGGCGAAATACTGCTGCTGGAGTGCGTCGATCTCCTGGTCCAGCCGCTCGACCATGTTGCTGTCATGCTTCTTCACGTAGCGGTCGATCAGCCCATGGTTGAAGCCCTGCACGGCAATGCCTTCGTCGGCGGTGCCGGTCAGCAGGATGGTCTTGCACGGCAGATCCTGCAGGGCCTGGCAGAACTCCAGCCCGTTCATCTGCGGCATAGAATAATCGACCACGATCACGCCTGGCTGCACAAAACGGTTGTAGTCGTGGATTTGCCGGTAGATGCGGTCGATATCGAGCTGCACGGTGCGCCGTTCGGTCAGGAAGGTCAGGTCGTCGTGCGTGACCCGCACGGGCAGGAAGCCGGTCGAGCGCGTGGTGTAGGTCTCGCGGATCCATTGCAGGGCTTCGCGGGGATCGGTGAAGGTCACCACCGGCCGCGACGGATCCATCTGGAACGCCAGGCTGTCGATGAACGATTTACTGTCGTCGACGAGCACCGTGAGGATCGGGTGATGGAAGACCGACAGATTCCTGTCCTGGGGGTTGAATGTCATGTTGCGTTCGGCTCCGGTGTCGGCAGACACTTCGGGCGGGTGGTTTGGCGCGGCTAGGGATCCGGCGTGGCAAGGCCAGCGGACGGATCGGTTCGGAGCGGCCCACCGCGCTGGACTACACCTGGCCCTTTTTGGATGACCGGCGTGTGCCATGGCCGGTGACCGGAAACCAGTATAGCGCGCTCGCGCTCCCGCGCAACCGGACCTCGACGGGATGGAAAAAAGCGCGACAGCGTCGCGCTCTTCGCGGCACCGGAAACGGGCGGGTGCCCGTTTCCGGTGCTTCCGGCGTGCTTACTCGACCGCCTTGCCCATGTCTTCCACCACCTTCTTGGCGTCGCCGAACACCATCATGGTCTTGTCCATGTAGAACAGCTCGTTGTCCAGGCCCGCGTAGCCGGCGGCCATCGAACGCTTGTTCACGATGATGGTCTTGGCCTTGTAGGCTTCCAGGATCGGCATACCGGCAATCGGCGAGTTGGGATCGGTCTTGGCGGCCGGGTTCACCACGTCGTTGGCGCCAAGCACCAGCACCACATCCGCCTGGCCGAACTCGCTGTTGATGTCCTCCATCTCGAACACCTGGTCGTAGGGCACCTCGGCCTCGGCCAGCAGCACGTTCATGTGGCCCGGCATGCGGCCCGCCACCGGGTGGATGGCGTACTTCACCGTCACGCCTTTCTCGACCAGCTTCTCGGTCAGTTCCTTGAGCGCATGCTGCGCGCGCGCCACCGCCAGGCCATAGCCCGGGACGATGATCACGGTCTCGGCATTGCCCATCAGGAAGGCCGCGTCGTCGGCCGAGCCGGACTTCACGTTGCGCTGCGCCTGGCCGCCGGCAGCGGCCGCCGCGGGCGCGCCGCCAAAGCCGCCAAGCAGCACATTGAAGAACGAGCGGTTCATCGCGCGGCACATGATGTACGAGAGGATGGCGCCGCTTGACCCCACCAGCGAGCCGGCGATGATCAGCATCGGATTGTTCAGCGAGAAGCCGATGCCCGCCGCCGCCCAGCCCGAGTACGAGTTGAGCATCGACACCACCACCGGCATGTCGGCGCCGCCGATCGGGATGATGATCAGTACGCCCAGTACAAAGGCGATCGCCAGCATCAGCAGGAAGGGCAGCCAGTCCTGCGACAGGCAGAAGATGATGCCGAAGCCGATCATGGCCACCGCCAGCAGCAGGTTCAGCAGGTGCTGCCCGGCGAAGGACACCGGCGCGCCCTGGAACAGGCGGAACTTGTACTTGCCCGACAGCTTGCCGAAGGCGATCACCGAACCGGAGAAGGTGATGGCCCCCACGAAGCAGCCGATGAACAGCTCGATGCGGTTGCCAAACGGGATATCGTGCGAGCCCGGCGGCGTGATGCTGAACGCCGACGGCTCGGCCACCACGGCCACCGCGATGCAGACCGCGGCCATACCGATCAGCGAGTGCATGGCGGCTACCAGTTCGGGCATCTTGGTCATCTCGACCCGTCGCGCCACGAAGGCACCGATGCCGCCGCCGACCACCAGCGCGCCAAAGATCAGGGCCATGCCTTCGGCGACCGACGACTGGCCCGCGCCGATGGTCAGGAACTCATTCTTGAGCTTGACGATCAGCACCAGCGTGGTCACCGCGGCGATGGCCATGCCGATCATGCCGAAGGCGTTGCCGCGCCGCGCGGAACTGGGATGGGACAGGCCCTTCAGCGCCTGGATGAAGCAGACCGAGGCGAGCAGGTAGAGCAGGGTGACGAGGTTCATGCTCACTTGGCGCCCTCCTCATGACCCTTGCCGGCCTTGGCCTTGGGTTCCTTTTTCTTGAACATCTCCAGCATGCGCTGCGTCACCAGGAAGCCACCGAACACATTGACCGCGGCGAGCGCGACTGCCAGCGTGCCCATGGTGCGGCCCACGGGGCCCTCGGTCAGGCCGGCAGCCAGCATGGCGCCGACGATGATGATGGCCGAGATCGCATTGGTCACGGCCATCAGCGGGGTGTGCAGGGCGGGCGTCACCGTCCAGACCACGTGGTAGCCCACGTAGATCGCCAGCACGAAGATGATCAGGTTGATCACCGTGTGGTTCACCATTTCCATCGACTTCTCCTCCGTTGCTTGAATGCCTTGCTGCGCGGTTGTCCCGTGTTCTTTTGCCTGGCCAGGCGCCTGTGAGCGCCTACTGCATCGATGCCCCGCCTGGTGCCGCGTTGTCGTCTGTCGCGTCGGTACCCTCGCCCCAGGGGCGACGGTACGGCTGAATCCGAAAATGGCATGCCGGATGCGGGCATCGCACCGGCGTTGGCTCCCGGCGCGATGTCCTCATCCGCTTACACCTTCTTGATTTCCTTGATGGCGTTGTTGTCGTCCACCAGGATGATCTTCGGCTTGTAGGTGGCGATCTCTTCATCGCTCATCGGCGCGTAGGTGCAGATGATGAGATGGTCGCCCAGGTGCGCGCGCCGCGCGGCAGCACCGTTGAGCGAGATCTCGCCGCTGCCGCGGACGCCCTTGATGATGTAGGTGGAGAAGCGCTCGCCATTGTTGACGTTGTATAGCTCGATTTTCTCGAACTCCTTCATGTCGGCCGCTTCGAGCAGATTCTCGTCGATGCCGCATGACCCCTCATAGTTGAGGTCCGCCTGTGTCACGGTGACACGATGGAGCTTGGCGCGGAGCATGATGCGTTGCATGGGTGATACGTCCTTGGTTGATGCTGGATGAGCTTGTAGGGAGGCCCCTGGGGTTGAGTCCTGGCGGGCCATTTGGCATGGTTCCGGGGCCTGGGTATCGGCCAGCCGTACCGGCTGTTCAGCCCGGTAGCAGCAGGCGCGCTACCGTGCACCTGGCCGGAACCGCCTGGCCCCATTCTAAAGCGACCGGGTCGCGGCGGGCCCGCTGCCGCTTCAGGACGCGCCGCGGACCACCTGGCCATCCTTGCACATCAGGCAGGCGGCGACGATATCGTCCTCCAGGTTCAGCGTGAACTGGCCTTCCTTGTCGATGACGAGCTTGAGGAAGTCGAGCACGTTGCGCGCATATAGCGCCGACGCGTCGGCCGCCACCATGCTGGCCAGGTTGGTGTGCCCGATCAGCGTGACGCCGTGGCGTTCCACCACTTCGTCAGCCACCGTCAGCGGGCAGTTGCCGCCCTGCGCCGCGGCGAGGTCGACCACCACCGAGCCCGGCTTCATCGCCTGCACCGTTTCTTCCTTGAGCAGCACCGGCGCCTGGCGGCCCGGGATCAGCGCGGTAGTGATGACGATGTCGGCGGCCTTGGCGCGCTCGTGCACCAGTTCGGCCTGGCGCCGCATCCAGTCGGGTGGCATGGGGCGGGCATAGCCGCCCACGCCCTGCGCGATCTCGCGCTCTTCGTCGGTGACGAAGGGCACATCGAGGAATTTCGCGCCCAGCGATTCGATCTGTTCCTTGACGGCGGGGCGCACGTCGGAGGCTTCGATGACCGCGCCCAGCCGCTTGGCGGTGGCGATGGCCTGCAGGCCCGCCACGCCGGCGCCGAGGATCAGCACGCGAGCCGCCTTGACGGTGCCTGCGGCGGTCATCAGCATGGGCATGAAACGCTGGTAATGATGCGCGGCGACCAGCACGGCCTTGTAGCCGGCGATATTGGCCTGGGAGGAGAGCACGTCCATGCTCTGCGCGCGCGTGGTGCGCGGCGCGGCTTCCAGCGCGAAGGCCGTCAGCGTGGCGCCCGCCATGCGCGCGTTGTTCTCTGCGTCGAAGGGATTGAGCATGCCGACCAGCACGGCGCCCGGCTTCATCAGCGCGAGCTCGGCATCGACGGGGGCGCGGACCTTGAGCACCAACTGCGCGCCGAAGGCTTGCGCCGCGGTGCCAATGGTGGCGCCGACGGCCTCATACGCCGAGTCCGGCACGCTGGCGCGTACGCCGGCTCCCGACTGGACGATGACCTGATGGCCCTGGGTCACGTACTTCTTGACCGTCTCCGGGGTGGCGGCGACACGAGTCTCACCTGCCCGCGTCTCCTGCGGGATGCCGATGTGCATCGTCAATTTCTCCTTTTGCTGGCGTCTTTGAGGCGCTGTCAAAATGATTCTGGCGTTGGCGCGCGAGCTTGTCGTACGACCGCTACGACATGGCAACGCGCCTGACCAGAACCGCTTCGGCTCATTCTGACAATGCCACTGATCTGCTAGGCGGGCGGACGTCTTTGGCTCTTTTGTGCCTGCCCTTTGTGTCTGCCATGCGCCCGGCCAGGCCGAACGCAGCGCACAATTTTTTCGCAGCTTACAGGAATCTGACGATATGTGGTGACCGGCCGGTCGGCTTTTGCGCAACCGCATCCCCCTCGCATCCCCCCTCTCGCAGGGCCTGCCGGTTCATGCCAGGGCGTGCCGGGACGTTCCCTTTACGATTTTTACGCCATCCCTTGGCGGGCCGCTGTTTTCTTGACACCGATTTTAGGCGCGTGCCCGTACTGTTCCAGTCGCGCCACGGCCACTGTCGTCCTGACGCTCGCCGTGGCTTCGGCCATCGCCTCACGCGTGGCCGTCCACCGATCGATTATTCCAATTGCCAAGTTATCCATGACCGCACTTCGTTTCAATGTTTCGCACGCCTGCCTCGCTACCCTGTCTTGCGTCACGCTTCTCGTCGCGCCGGCCGCCTTCGCGCAGGGCGCACCCGATGCAGCCGCAGCCGCCGACGCGTCGCCGCACACGTTCACGGCCAACGTCACGCTGGCCAGCGAATATCGCTACCGGGGCCTGATGCAGTCCAATCGCCGCCCGGCGATCCAGGGCGGGTTCGACTACACGCATGCAAGCGGCCTCTACGTGGGCAACTGGAACTCCAGCATCAGCTGGCTTGGCGACAGCAATGCCAAGGTGTCGGCGCCAATCGAGATGGATTTCTATGGTGGCTTCAAGAACACCTTCACGCTGGGCGGGCTCGAATGGAATTACGACGTGGGCGTGCTGGAGTACTACTATCCCGGCGATTATCCGGCTGGCTACACACGCCCGTACACGACGGAGCTGTACGGCGGCATCGGCTACGGCCCGGTGTTCCTGAAATACTCGCATGCAGTGACCAACCTGTTCGGCTTCAGCGACAGCAAGAACAGCTACTACGTAGATCTGTCGGCCAATGTGCCGCTGAACGTCTGGGACCTGACGCTCAATGCGCACGTCGGCTACCAGAAGGTGAGGAACGTCACGGACGCCTCGTACACGGACTGGAAGCTGGGGTTGACCAAGGACCTGGGCAAAGGCTTTGCGCTGGCGATCGCTTATATCGACACCAATGCCAACAAGTCGGTCTACACCAATGTGCCCGGCCGCTATATCGGCAAGGCAGCTGCCTTCGCGTCGCTCACCAAGACGTTCTGAGCATGCCGCGCCATCTTGATGACATTTTGATGGCGGCGGCGGCGATTACTGCATCAACTTGAGGCGGCCTTGCATAGCATGGTGGTATCTCCAACAGACGACCCGCCCAACGCGGGTCCCGCTCAAATGCGACAGTCGAGCCTTGCCTTGGCCTTTGCTTGCGTGCCACGCCGCCGTCTTTCCCGCACCGAACCCCGCACCGCGCGCCTTGATGCGTCCGGCATCGACGCCGCGCTGGCCCCCGTGCCCGCGCTTGGCGCGGATACCGCGCACAGCTGGATTCGCCTGCGCCTGGCGGTGGCGTCAAGCCAGGTCTTCGCGCTGCGCCAGTCGCTGCACCGCGCGATCGGGCAGCTGGCGCGCATCTATGTGGTGGAAGTGGACCACCGCCATGACGAGACCACGCTGCATGTGGAAGTCGAGCGCGGCGGCCGCGACGCTGCCATGCACGCCATCATGATGGCCCTGCCGGCCGCCGAGTTCGGCGTCACCACGGTGCTGGGACAAGACCATGCCGCGCACTGACACGATGGCGGGCTTGCGCGAAGGCAGCCGCGCGACGCTGTGGCTGCCGCTGGTGACGCCGATGCAGGGCGGCGAGCTGGACCTGGCCTGCGCGCAGCGGCTGGCCGCGCACTATGTGGCCAGCGGCGTGGATGGGCTGGTCATCCTGGGCACGACCGGGGAGGGCGGCTTGCTCACGCGGGATGAGCGGCTGATGTTTACCGCCGCGGTGCTGGAGGCGGTGGACGGTGCGCTGCCGGTGCTGGCCGGCGTAGGCGGCGTGGATACCCGCGTGGTTTGCGAGCAGGTGCGCCAGCTCGACCGCTTCGACCTGGCGGGCTACCTGGTGCCGCCGCCGTACTACCTGCGGCCCGGCGACGAGGGCATTGCCTGGCATGTCGAGCGCGTGGCGGATGCCACCTGGCGCCCGCTGATGCTCTACAACGTGCCCAAGCGGGCCGGCTGCAATATGTCACCGGCATTGGTGCAGCGGCTGGCCGCGCATCCGCGCGTTGTCGCGGTCAAAGAGTGCGACGCGGCCGGGCTTCGCGCCCTGGCCGGCAACGATCGGCTCGCGGTCTTCTGCGGCGAGGACGCGGCCATGCTGGACCACCTGCTAGCGGGTGGCGACGGCGTGGTTCCGGCTTGCGCGCACATCCGCCCGGATTTGTTCGTGCGGCTGTTGCAACTGGTGGCGCAAGGCCATGTTGCCGCAGCGCGTGCGTTGTTTGCGAGCCTGGCGCCGTTGATCTCGCTGCTGTTCTCCGAGCCCAATCCGGCCCCGGTCAAGACCGCGCTGGCATTGTGCGGGCTGGCAGGATCCGAGGTCAGGCGGCCACTGGCGCCGGCCAGCCGCGCGCTGCGCGAACGGCTGGACCAGGTGATCGCTTCGCTGCCGGCGGTGGAGGACGTGGAGCGCACTTTGCTGCCAGCTTAGGGTCGGCGCGGGCGCGGCGCCGGCTGCGCCGGTTGCGCCGGTTGCGCCGGATGCGCGAATTGGCGGCAACCGGTAGAATGCCGGATTGCCTAAAATTTGTGCATCATGTCACACGACTGGAAGGCCAGCGTCACTGTCGCCGCGGTTATCGAACGCGGCGGCCGCTTCCTGCTGGTGGAAGAAGAAACCCCCGACGGCCTGCGGCTGAACCAGCCTGCCGGCCATCTTGACCCGGGCGAGAGCCTGATTCACGCCGTCATCCGCGAAACGCTGGAAGAAACCGCCCACACGTTCGAGCCGCGCGCGCTGCTGGGCTGCTATATGGCCCGCCCGCACTCGGCCGGCACGGCGGCGCGGCCGGGCGGCGACATCACCTATGTGCGCTTCGCCTTTACCGGCGAGCTGGGCGCGCTCGATGCCGGGCGCCAGCTCGACGTGGGCATCGTGCGCACCGTGTGGATGAGCGCCGACGAAATCCGCGCTTGTCCCGAGCGCCATCGCACGCCGCTGCTGCTGGCTTGCATCGAGGATTACCTGGCCGGCAAGCGCTTCGCGCTCGACGCGCTCTACACCCATCCTTCCGTGGTGGGCGGCGGAGTGCCGTCATGAGCCAGGGCAAGCGCGTGGTGGTGGGCATGTCGGGTGGCGTGGATTCGTCGGTGACAGCCTGGCTGCTCAAGCAGCAAGGCTACGAGGTGATCGGCCTGTTCATGAAGAACTGGGAAGACGACGACGACAGCGAGTACTGCTCGACCCGGCAGGACTGGCTGGACGTGGTCTCGGTGGCCGACCTCATCGGCGTCGACGTGGAAGCGGTCAATTTCGCCGCCGAGTACAAGGATCGCGTCTTTGCGGACTTCCTGCGCGAATACTCGGCCGGCCGCACGCCCAATCCCGACGTGCTGTGCAATGCCGAGATCAAGTTCAAGGCCTTCCTGGACCACGCCATGTCGCTGGGCGCGGACACGATCGCCACCGGCCATTACGCGCGCGTGCGCGAAGCGGGGGCGGATGTGGGTGCCGGCACGGGCCGCTTCGAGCTGCTCAAGGCCTTTGACCACACCAAGGACCAGAGCTACTTCCTGCACCGGCTGAACCAGGCGCAGTTGTCGCGCACGCTGTTCCCGCTGGGCGAGATGCCCAAGACGCGCGTGCGCGAGATCGCTGCGGAGATTGGCCTGCCCAATGCCAAGAAGAAGGATTCCACCGGCATCTGTTTTATCGGCGAGCGGCCGTTCCGCGATTTTCTCAACCGCTACCTGCCGACCAAGCCGGGACCGATGAAGACGCCGGACGGCAAGGAAGTCGGCCAGCACATCGGCCTGGCGTTCTACACGCTGGGGCAGCGCAAGGGCATCGGCCTGGGCGGCAGCCGCGCGGGCAATGGCGACGCCTGGTACGTGGCGCGCAAGGACATGGCCAGCAACACGCTGTATGTGGTGCAGGGCCATGACCATCCGTGGCTGCTGACGCCCACGCTCGACGCTGCCGACCTGTCGTGGGTGGCGGGCACCGGCCCGGCGGTGGGCACCACGCTGTCGGCCAAGACGCGGTATCGGCAGAGCGATGCGCCGTGCACGGTGACGGGGGCGGGCGACGATACCCTGCAACTGACGTTTGCGCAGGCGCAGTGGGCGGTTACGCCGGGCCAGTCGGCGGTGCTGTACGACGGCGATGTCTGCCTGGGCGGCGGCATCATCCGCTAGTTCGCCGGCTGTGCGCTGCGCGAGAAGATAAAAACCGGCTCTATGGCCTAATGCCGTTCAGTTAAGGTCCCTATTGAGGAAGCGAACGGCATAGCGTGAAGGGCGGGACTTGACGACCCGGTCGCATGAGCGACCGGGTCGTTTCACATTGGGCAGCGACTTTAGGCGCTCGCGTAGGCGCTGCAGGCAGGGGCAGGCG